>JAHEEM010000064.1:0-11176 GCA_024640695.1 Rhodospirillaceae bacterium
CGCACGACCATCGGCTGCCCGCCGAGAAGCCTCTCGAAAAACTCGATCGGCTTACCCGCGGCAATCGACAGGATGAGCGAGCCAGCTGCGGCCAGTGGCCGGCAGTCCGGAATCAAGGCCACAAGCTGCTGCGGCTTGACCGCGAGCACAACAACGTCGATGGGCGAAGTCACGGGGGCGAGCGCTGGCTGAGCAGAAATTCCAAGCGCGCGCACTCGTTCGAGCGCTTCACGCTGCGCATCGACGACACGCAGCCGCCGCGGATCGAAGCCTTGAGCAAGCCAACCTTCGAGCAAGGCCGCGCCCATGTTGCCGCAGCCAACGAGCAGAATGTCGTGGTCGTTATCCATTGGGTATGAAATATTACTCGCGCTCGTGCGGTGATGCCCGTCTTTCTGCTGGATCGAGCACGCCTTTTGGATCCATGAAGATCTCCCGATCCAGGGCACCTTCAGACTGGGCAACCACGCAGGTAACGGCGCCGTCTCCGGCAACATTTACCGCAGTGCGCAGCATATCGAGCAACCGGTCGATGCCGATGATCAACGCAATACCCTCGACAGGCAGCCCGACCTGACCTAGCACCATCGCCAGCATGATCAAACCCGCGCTCGGCACGGCCGCCGTCCCTATAGATGCGAGCGTAGCGGTCAGGATCACCGTCAGATAATCGACAAAGTGCAACTCGATGCCGTAAACGTTGGCGATGAAGACGGTAGCAACGCCCTGCATGATCGCAGTACCGTCCATATTGATCGTCGCCCCGAGCGGCACGGTGAAGGCTGCGACGGAATTCTGCACACCAAGGCGCGTCTCGAGAGTATTCAGGGTCACCGGAATCGTCGCGCTCGACGAGGACGTACTGAATGCGAACGACATCGGCGCCCGCATCTGCAGCAGGAATCGAGTTGGGCTCAAGCCCGCTGCCTTGAGCAGCACGGTGTATGTCACGAATAGCTGCAGCGCGAGTCCGAGCACGGCAGCGATGAAATAGCCGGCCAACGGCCGGATCAAGGACAGGCCTTCAGTCGCGAAGGTGCGCGCTAGCAACGCGAATACACCGATCGGGGCCAGTTTGATGATCAGAAAGATCATCTGCATGATGACCTCGTTAAGATCCGTGAAGAAATTGATTACGTGCTTGCCACGCTCGCCCACGAGGCTGATCGAGAAGCCGAACAGCAGGGCAAACACGATGATCTGCAGCATCTGCCCTTCGACCATCGCACGCACTGGGTTTTGCGGAACGATATTGATGAGCACCTGACTGAGCGACGGCGGCACGCTAGCTTCGTAACTGATGTCCTGCTCATTGAGAACGAAGCCCTCACCCGGTGACAGCAGCGTGGCGACCGTCAACGCAAGCATTATCGCGATCGCAGTAGTAAACAGGTATAAGCCGACGGTCTTTCCGCCAACACGACCCAGGGCGCGGGGATCGCCGAGCGCGGTCACGCCGCAGACGAGCGACACGAGCACGAGTGGCACGACCATGAGCTGCAGCAAAGATACGAAGATAGTCCCAACTACGTAGAAGAGTCCGTCTACGAGCAAGGTCTGGATCGGCAAAAAGTCCGACGCGAAGCTGTTGAGCAACAAGCCGGTGACGACGCCGACCAACATGCCGAGGAGGATTCTCTGCGTGAAGCTCATGCGCCTTCCTTCGTGTCGTCCGCTAGGGATACCGAGAGACGAAGCTAGCTCGTCACCGGAGCCTATGCAAGCCGTGCAACGGGGCCGCAAAAAAAAGATCGCCGAAGCGACCTTGAAGTATGAGGGCTTTAATACTGCTAGCGTATGGCAATCTTTACCGGCTCGGCCTTGTTTGTTTTAGTCTTGGGCAAATGTAGGCGCAGCACGCCATCCTCGCACAACGCCTTAATCGCTACCGTGTCAACGTTCTCGGGAATGCGGAATCCGCGTGAAAATCTGCCATAAAAACGCTCTACGCGGTGGGTCTTGTCAGACTGTTTAGTTTCCTCCATCTTCCGCTCGCCCGTGATCGTCAATATGTCATTCTCAAGCTGCACGTCGATTTCCTCGCGCTTCACACCCGGCAGCTCTGCCTTGATCACGAACTCGTCATCACGCTCGACGATATCTGCCGCCGGCTTCCATTCAATGTCCTTATCCGGTAGCTCGAACCGTTCGCGCCACGGCAAGTGCGTTCCGAACAACCTCCCGTAACGATCCGCAAGATCCTCGAGCTCGGTAAACGGGCTCCACTTCGTCACATTCATTTTGTCCTCCACTACGGCAGCAAAGGGTCGATATGAATAGTTCAGCGCGAAAATGGACTGTCAAGAATACGTAACTGTCGCAGCCCCCCACCTCCCTCCCGGGAGAGCTGCGCAGGTGAATCACTCGATGACCCGCCATCGGAACGTGGACGGCGTCCGGCGGCATCAAGCCCGAAGCTCGGCTTCCATCGCCACCGTCCAGTCCCGGTAGCGCCCCTCGGCGACGGCGTTGGCGAGCGGATCGAAATGCCGGCCCCCATCGCTCGGAAGCATTCGGCCCTCGCTGACCAAGTAGCCCAGCCCCATGAGCGTGGCTTCCGGTTCCGCGGGACGGGTGACCGGTAGACCCGACAGGTTTGCGAGAGACTGCGCAATCCAATCCGACTGAGCCAGGCCGCCGGAGATCGTCACGCGCGACAAACGTAAATGCTTGCGCATGCGCTCCAGGTTACGAACGATCAGGAACACCACGCTCTCGTAGACCGCCGCGAGGCGCTCGGCCGCGCTGCCGCGACCCTCGAAGCGGCTCGAAAAATCTGCAACCCAATCCGGTGAACCCAGGCCTGAAATACCGTTCAAGTACAGCGGCGCGCGCTCGATGCCGTCAAGCGCACGCTCCAGCTCTGGCGCCGCGGGGGCAAGCCGAACCCCAAGTTCGGCGGCGACGGCATCCACGGCGCTAGCCGCACCGTTGACGGTACCCTCGAGCACATACGCCCGGGCCTCATCGTCCTGCCACACAATGCTGCTCAGCAGCGCGCGGTCGGTAACAGGCAGCGGGCCGGTGATCGCTTGAACGAAGGCACCGGTGCCGATATTAATGAATGCTGTTCCCGCAGCCGGATCGCCAAGGCAGTAAAGCGCAGCCGACTGATCGCCCGTTGCAACGGTGAGCGGCACTGCGTGTCCGCCGACGTCGAGCATGCCAAAGCTCGACCGGCACGGCTGAATGGCCGGCAGCAGACCCCGTGGCAGCTCGAACAGTGCCAGCAACTCATCCGACCACTCGATCGTGCGCATGTCCATAAGCAAGGTTCGCGAAGCGTTGACCGGATCCACACACCATTGATCGGTCCGGCATAGGTGATGCAAAAGGAAACTCGCAAGTGGCGCGCCAATGAGGTCCTCTTCAGCCAGGTGACGCCTGACCGCGTCGACGTGCTGCAGGCACCAGCGTAGCTTCGCCATGCCGTAGTGGGGCGTGAGGAGCAAGCCGGTGATCGCCTTGATGCGCTCCGCGTGGCCGTCGAACCGCTCGATATCGTCTTGGCCGCGCCGATCCTGCCAGCTTATCAGCGGCGTGAGGGCGGCCCCGGTCGCCCGCGAGGCACAGACAAGCGTCGAGCGCTGCGTAGCGATCCCGGCGCTCTCCAGATGCGAAACCGATCTCCCGAGTTCGCGCGCGATCCCCGCAACGCATCGCCGCACCGATTCCAGCAGCGCCGCAGGGTCGTGCTCGACGAAGCACGGCTCCCGAGTCACCGTCTCCAGCGGCGCGCTTTGCAGCGCGACGATCCGGCCGGAGTCGTCGAGCACGGCCGCACGTGTCGAATGGCCGCCTTGGTCGATACAAAGCCACATCGGGCTGCCTAGCGTGACGGCAGCGCGAGCCGGCGGCGCCATCCGAAGTGCCGGTCGATGAAGGCACTGAACACGGCACGGCTCAGGCGCATCGATCGACCTATATGGCGCCGCGTCTGCTCCAGAATGTTGTCTACAGACCCCTCGGCATGCAGCTCGGCGAGCTCACGGCGCATGACGGGCGTACTTAGCCAACGCCTGATGAGCGCCTCGTTAACCTCGAGATGAAACTGCAGGCCGTACACGCCGGCGCCGTAACGGAACGCCTGGTGCTTGCATGCATCGGTCTCGGCCAACAGCTCCGCGCCTTGAGGTAGCGCGAAGGTATCGCCATGCCACTGAAAGATCTTCTCGGCGGTTCTGAAGTGCTTGAATAGCGGATCTCCTGAGCCTGCCGCTGTGCGCTTGACGTCGGACCAACCGATTTCCTTGACCGAGTTGGGCTTGACGGGCGCTCCGAGCGCGGCAGCAATCAGTTGCGCGCCGAGGCAGATGCCGAGCACCGGGACTTCCGCAGCGATCGCCGTCCTCAAGGCGTCGATCTCCTCCGCCAAGTGCGGATAATCGCCAACGTCGTTGACACTCATCGGCCCGCCCAGCACCACGAGACCACTATAACGTTCAATGTCGAGGCGCACGCGCTCGAGGCGCGCGAAGTTGACGTAGCGGATCCGGAAACCCGCGTCCTTGAACTGCGCATCGAGGGTACCAAGGGGCTCGTAAGGCACGTGTTGAAAGACGAGCAATTTGCGCATTCGAGAAGCTTACAAAAATAGGCGCCTAACGGCGATCTCATAATCTCAGGCTTTGCCAATTCGCCATGCAGGCCGCTCGAGGCCAAGCGACACGTGCCGGGGGTGCCCGTTCGGGCGGTCGTATCCAATAGCGCCACCCCGTCGCGCCAGGGTAGCGCCGGACGCGGCGCGCACCGAGCCGCAGCGTCGCTATTGCCTGCGCGCGCGGCCCCTGCGCGCCCGAATTCCCCGAAAGAATGTTAGCCTATGCAGCCTCCCGCCACCGCCCTAGTGACGCTAGAAAGGACTGAAACGAAGATGGCAGACCGAGCTCAAGAACCCGATATCACGATGAATGCCGCCGATCTATACCGCGAGGAAAGCTTTACCGACCGGCGAATTGGCACGATACAAAGGCTGACGCCGATAAAGTCGGACGGCGGTGCCGACGCATCGAGAGCCCTGCTGTTCGCCGGCCAGACTCAGGTCCTCACGCCCGCCGGCGCGCTGCCGCTGAATTTCGAGATCGAAGCTAAGTCGCTCGAGGAAGCCATCGCCGGCTTCGGCGATGCCGCCAAGGAAGCCTTAGCGGACACGATGCAGCGACTCGAGGAAATGCGCCGCGAGGCCGCCTCGTCGATTATCGTCCCAGGCAGCGGCGCGCCGCCGGGCGGACTCCCGGGCGGCGCTGGTCCGCCGGGTGGCGGCTTCAAGCTGCCGTGATCAGACGCATCGACGCCGCGTAGTCGAGAGAGCCGTATGGGCTAGGTCTTGGCGCGGCGCACGGCCATGACGATGCCGACGAATACCAGCAAGGCGCCGGCGACGTGAAACGGATACAGGCGCTCGCCGAGAAACAGCATCGCGAAAATAGCGCCGAACACCGGAATCAGGTTGACGAACACGCCGGCTCGGCTCGCGCCGACCGACCGTATCGCGAGATTCCAGAAAAAAACCGCTAGGACGGTCGAGGCGACAGCCAGGTATATGACTCCGCCGAGCGCCTGCGGCGACGCCTGGAAATGGCGCCCGAATGCAGCCTCGGCGGCGTACAGCGGTAGCAGGCACACCACGCCGGTCGCCGAAATAACGAACAGCAGGAGGTCGCCGCCAGGCAGTTGCCTCGCACGGTGCAAACCGACGGCGTAGGCGGCCCAAGAGACTATCGCCGCCAGCATCAGCACATCACCCCAGTTGATCTCGACGCGCAACAGAAGCGTGAGATCGCCCTTGAACACCATCACCAGAATACCGATGAAGGCGCAGGCGATACCGAGAGCCTGCCGCAGCATCAATCGCTCCTGCAGCACGACGAAGGCAACGAGTGCCGTCATTGCCGCTTGAGCCGCATTGATGATCGTGGCATTGATCGCGGTGGTGAAATTGACCGCGGTCACCGATAGCGTCGTGCCGAGCACCATGAACAATGACAGCGGCAGCAGCGGCATTATCGACCCGCCCGATGCGGCTTTGAGGGCCGGAAGCTTGCGCCAGACGATCGGCAACATAATCAGCAACGCCAGCAGCCAACGCCAGAACGTCAGCGCCATCGGCGGCGCGACTTCATGGATACCGCGAGCGACCACGAGCGCGCCGCCCCAGAGCGCCATCGTGAGGGTCAGCAGCCAATACGCGGTGGTCTGGGATACCAAGCAGCAATCTACGCGCGCACCGGCGCGCCGGGCACTCGCCGCGGCGAAGGGCGCTTCTCGACCGACGGGGATTGGAGCATAGCCGACACCATGGCGGCGCAGTATAGCTGAGTCCCGGGTGAACCAGCGGTGGTGCCCGGTGAGCTATCCGATCGCTTATGATGCGCAAGGGACCACCCCGGATCGCTATACTGCCGAAGCGTTGAATCTTGTATTATATTAATATTATTCAATTAGTTATAATTCATTATTAATTTTTATTCTCTATATGAATGCGGCTTGGCAGCATCACTGGGTTAGTTCGCGTTGAGTGGTCGCGAGGGGTTTTGGGATTTCTCGCTGCGCGTCTACGCGATTGACGAGGTAGCAGCGGCGTGCCTGGCGCTGCAGGAGCGCCTCGGTGTCGACGTCAATTTGCTGCTCTACTGTTGCTGGCTGGGGCATGCCGGCAAAGCACTCGATACCGCCGGGCTCGAGCGCGCGCTCGCATTGTCCGACCCTTGGGCGCAGCAGGTCGTGCGCCCGCTGCGTGCTGCGCGAAGCTGGATGAAGACCCAGGACGACCTGGCAAGGCATGTCTCCGCCGCCGAGTACGCCGCCCTGCGGGGTGCCATCAAGGCCATCGAGCTGCGTGCCGAGCGCCTGCAGCAGCAGGCGCTCGCCTCCATCGCAAGCCCCCTCGACTGCGAGGCGTTTCCAGTCGAGGACCAGCTAGAACTCATGATAGACAGCCTGAAGGGCTATTTCGCCAAGACGGAGCTAGCAATCGATGCGCAAGCCACCGCCATGCTAGGCACGATTCTGGCCGCAGCGGCGGGTGCTGATCCCCTCGTCGCGCAGGAACAACTGCGCTTGCGTCCGATCAAGGGCCAGATTCAGACATGACCGAGCGGATAGACATAGCTGTCATTGGCGCGGGGGTCGTCGGCCTCGCGATCGGTCGCGCGCTGGCTTGCACTGGTCGCGACGTGGTCGTGCTCGAGCGCAACGCACGCATCGGCGAAGGCATCTCGGCTCGAAACTCCGAGGTGATTCACGCCGGCCTCTACTACCCCGAGGCGAGTCTCAAAGCGCGGCTATGCGTCCGCGGGCGCGCCCTGCTCTACGAGTATTGTCGGCACAAAGGAATAGCGCATTCACGCTGTGGCAAGCTCATCGTCGCTATCGGGCCGAATCAGCTCGAGCGGCTCGAGTCGTTGCGGCTGCAAGCCTTGGCCAACGGTGTCGAGGACATCGAGCAATTGACCGCTGCCGCCGTGCGACGTCGTGAACCGCTCATTGAATGCGTCGCGGGCCTTCGGTCACCCTCGACCGGTATCGTCGACAGCCATGCGCTCATGCTGGCGATGCAGGGTGATCTCGAGGCGGCCGGCGGTGCTGTCGCGGTTCTTTCCGAGTTCAAACGTGGCAGCGTGACGTCCACCGGCATTCGGCTCGTGATCGAATCCGATCGGGAGGAAACAGAGCTTGAGGCCGCGGTCGTCGTGAACTGTGCGGCGCTGGATGCGAGCAATGTCGCCCGTGCGCTCGAGGGCCTCGACCCCGCCCATATTCCGGAGACACGCTTCGCCAAGGGCAATTACTTCGTCCTCCACGGCAAGAACCCGTTCTCCGAGCTGATCTACCCGCTTCCAGAGCCCGGTGGCCTCGGCATTCACCTCACCCTGGACTTGGGCGGTGGCGCGCGCTTCGGGCCAGACGTGGAGTGGATCGAGACGATCGACTACGACGTCGACGCGAGCCGCGCCGACGCGTTCTATAAAGCGATCCGCTCCTATTGGCCGGGACTGCCGCCGGACAGCCTGGTCCCCGGCTATGCGGGTATACGTCCCAAGCTCGTCGGACCCAAGGAGCCCGCCGCTGATTTCGTGATCAGCGGACCAGCCACTCACGGCGTGCCGGGCCTTGTGAATCTATTCGGCATCGAGTCACCGGGCCTGACCGCAGCACTGGCAATTGGCGAGGAGGTCGTCGGGCTGCTCGACGATTAGCAGCCAGCGAGCCTAAGGCGATTCGAGCTTGCGTCAGACGCTTATTGTGAGCGTATGCGCCAGCGCAAGCAGCGTGGCAAACGTGATCAGCGCGCCAAGGCCGATGGAGACGGTCCAGCGCGCAATGGCAGCGCGCTCGTGCCCGTAAAACGACATTGAGCCGGCCGAGATGCACGCGTGACGCAGCGCAGCTCGAACCCCGGGCCAACGGCCGCGAAGCTCGGCCCGTGCGAGCACGTGCGCAACGATCGAGTAATCGCTGCCGAGCGATCGTCTCGCCGTTAGCGCCGCCCGTCGCTGCGAATCACCCGCGGCCCGGCGCGCGGACGCCAGGTCGTCGTGGTGGTCGTGGAGCTCTGCAATGAGCCGTGCGGCGTAACGGGCGGGGACTCCACGATCGAGCAGGATGGTCTGCAGCCGCTCGAAACGTCTATCAGGCACTCGCAGGCTCTCCGAGGACAGAGTTGATACCGGTACTTATGCGGTCCCACTCGTCGTTGAGAAGCCCGAGGCGCCGCTGGCCTGTCGGGGTAACGCTGTAGTAGACGCGCGTGCGTCCATTGACGGGTTTGCGCATCGCCTGCAGCGCGCCGTTGCGCTCGAGGCTGTGCAGCACTGGGTAGATCACGCCTTCGCCAAGCACAATGGCCTCGCCCGTGACGAGCCGCACGGCCTTGACGAGCTCGTAGCCATACATCTCCCTGCCCGCGAGCAGGCGCAGCACCAGCAGCTCTGGAACGCCACTCATGAAGGGGGGATTCGACTGAGCCATCGCGCTCTCGTGCAATAAGAATTCGGGGCTAAACTATGCCTTTCAGTTCAAGGTATGTCAATCGCCACCGCTGTACCTACCTCGCCCCAACTTCGCTGAATCAGTCCCCGCCAATCGGCCCAAACCAGTGGTCACGATCCTCGCCCGGCCACGCTCACGGTATGCTAGGCGCGATGCACACCAGAACGATGCCACCCGCATGAGCGCGCATGTCCAGGCCACGGGGGTCTGCGAGCTGGCACCGGGCCTGCTCCGCCTGCGCGCGCCCAATCCGGGCCCGATGACTGGCAACGGCACCAATACTTATCTGCTTGGGCGCCGTGAGCTGATTGCGATCGACCCGGGTCCGGCCATATCGGCGCACATCGAGGCGATTCTGCGGAACGCGCCCGGCCCGATTCGGTGGATACTCGTGACGCATACCCACCCGGACCACTCGCCAGCAGCGCGCGAGCTCGCCGAGCGCAGCGGCGCGAAGGTGGCCGGGTACCCGCCACCAGGTTCGGGCCGACAGGATCGCGCGTTCGCACCCGACCGCGTACTGGCGGACCGTGACACGATCGCAACAGCCGAAGTCGCCCTGCAGGCCGTGCATACGCCGGGCCACGCCTCGAATCATCTGTGCTACTGGCAGCCAATGCTCCGCAGACTCTTCACGGGCGATCACATCATTGACGGGTCGACTGTCGTTATCGACCCGCCGGACGGCAACATGGCCGACTACTTAGCGTCTTTGAGGTATATAAAAACACTCGATCCGGCGATTCTGATGCCTGGCCACGGCGGGCCGCTGGCGGACCCGATCGCCTCTATCGACGCGCTCATCGCTCATCGCCTGCGCCGCGAAGCAAAAGTGTTGGCTGCATTTCGGCCGGATCAGCCGCTGTCGGTCGACGAACTAGTACCCATCGTCTACGACGACGTCAGCGCCGGTCTGCACGTCGTTGCAGCCCGATCCTTGCTCGCGCATCTACTCAAGCTAGAGCGCGAAAATCGAGCCTGCCGCGATGCGATGCGCTGGTACATTCGCTGACCTTGATCTGCATGCGACGCAAGCGCTAGCCGCGGGCGTCTTCAGCTTGGCCGAAATCGGCGAGACGCTGGCCGCGCTGCGCCAGCTCCTCGAGTAGCCTCGGTACCCGCCAATCGCGTGCCCCTAAGCGCCTGCCGAGATCATCGATGGCCGCGACGACCTCGGCCAGTCCGATACGGTCGGCGTAATACATCGGCCCGCCGCGATAACGCGGAAATCCATACCCGTTGAGCCAGATGACATCGATGTCACCCGCGCAGCGCGCAAGCCCTTCCTCGAGCACGCGAGCACCCTCCACGATCAACGCGTAGATGCAGCGATCGACAATCTCGCCATCCCCTATTTCGCGCTGCGCGATGCCAAGCCGCTCCGCCTCGCGCGCGATCAGCGCTGCGACAGCGGGATCGGGCAGCGGCACTCGCGAGTCGGGCTCATATCGGTACATGCCCAGACCGGTCTTCTGACCGTATCGGCCAGCCTCGGCAAGCACGTCTGCGATCCTGAAGTGCTTCGGGTCGTTGCGCGTCTCGCCACGCTCCTGCCGGATCTTATAGCCGACGTCGAGGCCAGCGAGATCACCGACCGCGTGCGGGCCCATCGCCATGCCCCAATCGTAGAGCGCCCGGTCGATCTGCTCCGGCGCCGCGCCTTCGAGCAGCAGTAGCTGCGCTTCCCGGCCATAGCTGTGAAACAGGCGGTTACCGACAAAACCGTAGCCATTGCCGACGACAACCCCGAGCTTGCCGAGCCGGCGCGCAAGTTCGACGGCGCTCACGATGGCCCGCTCCGAACTCCGCGCGCCGCGCACGATTTCGATGAGAGGCATGACGTTCGCGGGACTGAAAAAGTGCAGTCCGAGCACCTCCTCAGGACGGTGGGTCGCCGCGGCAATCCTGTCGATATCGAGTGTCGAGGTGTTACTCGCAAGCAGCGCACCGTCGCGGCAGATGGTGTCGAGCTTGGCGAACACAGCCTGCTTGAGCTCCAGATTCTCCGGCACGGCCTCGACGACCAGATCGACCGAGTCAGCATCCCCAAGATCCACGGTCGTGCGCAGTCGGGATGCCAGGCCATGGCGGACATCGATCGACATCCGCGCCTTGGTAACGGCCGCGTCGGCCAGCCCGAGAATCCGCGTGCGAGCCGCATCCAGGCGTTCGCAGTCCAAGTCAT
>JAHEEM010000064.1:11186-14376 GCA_024640695.1 Rhodospirillaceae bacterium
CATGCAACAAGACCGAGAACCCAGCGGATACAAAACTGTAAGCGATGCCGATGCCCATGGTCCCAGCACCAATGATCGCCACGGTCGATAGCGGCGTCGCCGCGATGGCCTTGGCCGCATTGAAGGACCTCGTGACCGCGCGCTCGGCGAAGAAAGCGTAACGCAGCGCCTGCGACTGCTCGGATTCGAGACAGCGCAGAAACAGCGCCCGCTCCAACCGCACAGCTTCGTCGAACGGCAGCATCGACGCGTTCTCGACACTGCCTACGATGCAGTCTGGCGCAACCTGGCCGCGCGTTCGCTGAGCGATCTTGGCGCGATAAGACTCGAAAAAACCGGGCTCGACCGGCGCGACTGCGCGCTCGCGAATACGCGGCAGCGGCTCAGCTCGGACCGCAAGCGCCTCACCTAGCTCGATGCTTGCATCGATTAAACGGTCCAGCGGTACAACCTCATCGACGATCCCGAGCCGCTTGGCATATTGCGCATCGATCGACTCTCCGGACAGCATGAGATCCAACGCCGCCTCAACGCCAACGAGTCGAGGCAGGCGCTGCGTGCCGCTCGCCCCCGGAATCAATCCCAAGCGCACCTCAGGGAAACCGAGCATCGCATCGGTCGCGGCAATCCGCCCATGGCAGCCGAGCGCAATCTCGAGGCCACCGCCGAGCGCCGTGCCGTGAATCGCAGCGATGACGGGTTTATCGAGCGCTTCTATGCACGCCACAACCTCCGGCGTATGCGGTGGGCGCAACCCCTGGTCGAACTCGCGGATATCCGCACCGGCGATGAAGGTGCGCCCGGCACAGCGAACGACAATGGCGACGATGCCCGGGTCGCTTTCTGCCTCGGCAAGCGCGTCGAGCAGGCCAGCGCGTAACGCCTGGGTAAGCGCGTTGACCGGCGGGCTATCGATCGTGAGGATCGCTACCGAGTCGCGGCGTTCGAGCTCGATGAGCGCCATGGGCCGCCTACGCTGGCCTACCTGAGTTAGCCGACGCGCCAGGTATCGGTGTCTCGCAGGGCTTCGGCCACCGACCTTGTTCGTTTGAGCTGGGTCACGTGGTTTGCTACGAATCCCTGATCATAGCTGCGACCCTGCACGCGCCGGATCACGCCGAGCGCGACCGGCAGGCGTGGCGGCTGCATCGCTAGCAGTAGCTGCGCCATCACCGGGTTGGTCTCATCGTGGACAAGCACGTCCTCGGGGTGCGCGCTGGCATCGACGACTTCCAATGACAAGGTTGCCGGGTTCAGGTGTAGCCCTTTGGCATTGTCCACGCCGAACAGCAGCGGCTGACCATGCTGAACGCGTATCTGCGCGTCGGCCGCATTGGCCTTGTCGGTGAATGCGCCGAAAACATTGTCGTTATAAACGATGCAGTTCTGGAAGATCTCGACGAAGGCGGCGCCCTTGAAAGCATGAGTGGCCTCGAGCACATCGCCGAGCCCTACTTTGTCGGTGTCGATGCCTCGCGCGATGAACTGCGCCCCTGCGCCGAGCGCGAATAGACCTGGCGAGACCGGCTGCTCGATAGAGCCGATCGGACTCGATGGGGAACGCGTCCCGACTCGCGACGTCGGTGAGTACTGGCCTTTCGTCAATCCATAGATCTCATTATTGAATAGCAGAATATTGAGATCGATGTTGCGGCGCAGTGCGTGCAAGAGGTGATTGCCGCCGATAGACAGGCCATCCCCATCGCCGGTGATGACCCAGACATCGAGCTCGGGCTTTGCAAGTTTGATCCCCGATGCAACGGCCGGCGCGCGGCCGTGTATCGTATGAAACCCGTAGGTCTCCAAATAGTAAGGAAAGCGCGACGAGCAGCCGATACCCGAGACGAATACCGTGTCCTCGCGGCGCGCGCCGACCTTGGCGAGCACCTGCGTTACCGTCTTGAGGATCGCATAGTCACCGCATCCGGGGCACCAACGCACCTCCTCCGACGAGGCGAAATCCTTCGCAGTCAGCTTTTCCGGCGCGTTCATACGGCATCCTTATGGCGTTTTGATGTCACCTCGAGCTCGCGTTCAATGGCCTCTCGAAGCTCTGCAACGAGAAACGGCTGACCCGTAACCTTCGTCAACGGCACCGGGTCGACGCCGAGTTTGTCGCGCAGCAAGGTCGACAGCTGCCCCATGTTCATCTCCGGTACGAGTATGCGCTCGAAACCGGCAAGCAACTCGCCTAGATTCTGTGGCAGCGGCGAGAGATGGCGCAGGTGGATGTGGCTCACACCCTGATCGCTCATCGCGCGAACTGCCTGATAGAGCGAGCCGAACGTCGACCCCCAGCCGACGACCGCCAGCCTGCCCCTAGCGGGCCCGAGCTCGACCGTCTGATCGGGGATAAAACTTGCCACCGAGCGCACTTTGGCTGCCCGCATCTGCGTCATTTGCGAGTGGTTGTCGGCGTCGTAGGAGATGTGACCAGTGCGGATGTCTTTCTCTAGGCCGCCAACGCGGTACATGAGATCAGCTTGCCCCGGCGTGACCCACGGCCGGCCGAGCGTCTGGGGATCTCTGCGGAAAGCAATCGACTCACCGTCCTGCGTTGAATCTTTCGTGGGCACCGGGCTGATCGGAATCGGTGCGTAGTCTGCCATGTCCGGCAACTTCCACGGCTCTGCTGCATTGGCCAGATAACCGTCCGTGAGCAGAATCACTGGCGTCATATGGCGCACTGCGATGCGCACGGCCTCTATCGCCGCGTCAAAGCAGTCGCTCGGCGAGCTTGCTGCGAGCACCGGCACCGGCGCATCGGCGTTACGCCCATACACGGCCAGGTAGAGATCCGACTGCTCCGTCTTCGTCGGCAGACCCGTCGATGGCCCACCACGCTGCGAATCGATGACCACGAGCGGAAGCTCGGCGTTGATAGCCAGACCGATCGCTTCGGTCTTGAGGGCGATACCCGGCCCAGAGCTAGAGGTGACGCCGATGGCGCCGGCGTAAGACGCCCCGATCGCGGCGCACACCGCTGCAATCTCGTCTTCGGCCTGAAATACGCCGATACCCAGATCGCCAAGCTTGGCGAGCCTATGCAGTAACGGCGAGGCCGGTGTGATCGGATAAGAGCAGAACATCAGTGGTCGATCGGCGAGCTCTGCACCCGCGGCGAGCCCTAGCGCGAGCGCGTCGCTGCCGCGAATGCCGCGGTATTCGCCGGCCGGGAACGTCGCGGGCG
>JAHEEM010000064.1:14386-14772 GCA_024640695.1 Rhodospirillaceae bacterium
GGCGGCTGCAAGCTCTGCCGTCTCGCCGTACGCGTGCCCCGCTCGCAGTGCTGCGAGGTTCGCATCGCGCAGCACTTCATTCTTTGCGAACCGCTGCTGAACCCAGCGCTCGATCGTCTGAAGATCTCGCCCGAACATCCAGAGGAGCACGCCCAATGCATAGAAGTTTTTGCAGCGTCCCGCATCGCTCTTGCTGAGCCCGAATTCCTTGACTGCCTCCAGGGTCTGCCGCGTGACATCGAGCGGCACGATTTGATAGCCGTCGAGCACTCCGGTCTGGCGCGGGTCGTCGGTATAGCCGGCTTTACCGAGGCTGCGCTGCGTGAAGGTATCCGTGTTGAGCAGTATCAGTGCATTCGGCGCGATCAGCGGCAGGCTTACCTTAA
>JAHEEM010000266.1 GCA_024640695.1 Rhodospirillaceae bacterium
CCAGCCGAATACCGGGAATACGATCGCCGCGGCCACCGTAAACAGAACCGTCAGGCGCGTTGCGAGTGAGAGCGGTCGCATGTTGGTTCAGGCTTCGGTCGCAGCGTCGAGCATGTATCCCATGCCTCGCACCGTGTGGATGAGCTTTGGCTCGAACGAGTCATCGATCTTCGCGCGCAGGCGCCGGATCGCGACGTCAATGACATTCGTGTCGCTGTCAAAGTTCATGTCCCAGACCTGCGATGCGATCAGCGAGCGCGGCAGGACTTCGCTCTCGTGACGCATCAGCAACTCAAGCAGCGCAAACTCCTTAGCCGTCAATTGGATGCGCTGACCGGAGCGCATGGCGCGCCGCCGCATGAGATCGAGTTCGAGATCGGCCACAGTCAGTCTCGTATCAATCGCTCCGGCGGCGCCGCGTCTCAACAGCGTGCGCACGCGCGCCAGCAATTCGGCAAAGGCAAAGGGCTTGACCAGGTAATCGTCCGCGCCTAGCTCAAGCCCTTTGACGCGGTCGACGATACTGTCACGCGCGGTCAGAAACAGTACTGGTACCTGATTTCCTGCCTCGCGCAGCGACTTCAGAATGCGCCAACCATCAATGTCCGGCAGCATCACGTCGAGGACGATGAGATCGTAGGTCTCGGTATTCGCCAGGTGGTGGCCATCGAGGCCCTTGCGGGCGAGGTCGACGACGAAGCCCGCCTCGGTCAGACCCTGACGCAGGTATTCGCTCGTCTTCGGCTCGTCTTCGATAATTAGGATCTTCATAAGCAACCCCTCGGGCGTTAGGCTATCCGGCCGGGCCTGTTAACAACATGACATGAAGATGACACGAATGTCATGTGCGCGTCACGGCTGCGACAGCGGCACTTCGCTACCTTTATCACATGTCGAATATGACCAAGCAAAATCCGCCCTTGATGCTTCCGCAACGAAGCATCGCTCGGCGGCGATTCCTCGAAGGGCTGGCGGGAGGGGGCGTATTGCTTGGGGCATCAGCATGGATTCAAACTGCGTGGGGCCAGGACGCCCGGACGGCCACCGGAACGCCCCCGGTTCTGAGCGGGACCGAGTTCGATCTCACGATCGCCGAGACGCCGGTGAATTTTACCGGCGAGCCGCGCATGGCGACCACGATCAACGGCTCGATCCCGGGACCGATTTTGCGCTGGCGCGAGGGCGATACGGTTACTCTGCGTGTAACGAATACGCTGCCGGGACCGACGTCCATCCATTGGCACGGCATTCTGCTGCCGTTCGAGATGGACGGCGTACCCGGGATCAGCTATCCGGGAATCGCGCCGGGCGAGACATTTGTCTACCGCTTTCCAGTCAAGCAGTCAGGGACGTATTGGTATCACTCCCACACGGGATTCCAGGAGCAAACGGGCCTGTACGGTGCGATCGTTATCGATCCTGCCCGCGGCCCGTCGATTCGAGCCGACCGCGACTACGTCGTGCAGCTCTCCGAATGGACCGACGAGGATCCGATGCGGATTCTTGCCAAGCTCAAGATCGAGAGTCACTACTACAACTTCAACCGCATGACAGCGCCCGGCTTCTGGCGTGACGTCAACGCGTCGGATTTTGGCGCAGCGCGGCAAAAGCGCAAGATGTGGAACGCGATGCGCATGAGCCCAATGGACCTGGCTGACATATCTGGCTACACCTATACCTACTTGATGAACGGCACCACGCCTGCCGGCAACTGGACCGCAATCTTCTCGCCCGGTGAGCGCGTGCGCCTCCGTTTCATCGGCGCCGGCGCCCAGACGTTTTTCGACGTGCGTATTCCGGATCTGCCGATGACGGTCGTCCACGTCGACGGGCAGGATGTCGAGCCCGTGACTGTCGACGAGCTTCGCATCGGACCGGCCGAAACCTACGATGTGATCGTCGAGCCCCGCGATCAGGCTTACACGATATTCGCCCAATCGATGGATCGATCCGGCTATGCACGCGGCACACTGAGCTCGCGGCCCGGTCTGGTAGCAGACGTGCCTGCTGTCGATGCGCCGCAGTGGCTCACGATGGCCGACATGATGGGCGCGATGACCACCGGCGGCATAAGTGGCATGGAAGGCATGAGCAGTGGCACAGCAATGAGCCAATCGACGGCCGATCACGCTGGCATGGATCACAGCGAGATGGATCACCCGGCCATGGCCGCTGAAGCGGCCATGGTTCACGCCAGGCATGCAAGCACCGAGTATGGTCCGAGTGTCGACATGCGAGTCGATATGCCGCGAACGAACCTCGACGATCCCGGCGTCGGACTGCGCGGCAACGGCCGTCGCGTGCTCACTTATGCCGACATTCGCACGATCGGCGGACCGCTTGATGCACGCCTGCCCAGTCGAGAGATCGAGCTGCATCTGACAGGCAACATGGAGCGCTATAGTTGGTCGTTCGACGGCCTCGAGTTTGGTCGCTCGACGCCCGTACATATGCGCTACGGCGAGCGATTGCGCGTCGTGCTCGTCAACGACACGATGATGACGCATCCAATGCACCTGCATGGCCTTTGGAGCGAACTTGAGGCTCCCGACGGCGAGTTTCTAGCGCGTCGCCACACTATTGCAGTACAGCCCGCGCAGCGAATCAGCTTTCTCGTTAATGCCGATGCACTCGGCGGCTGGGCCTGGCACTGCCACATCCTATTTCACATGGACGCCGGCATGTTTCGCGAGGTGGTCGTCTCGTGAGCGCTCGGTTAACAACTCTCATGCTTGCGATCGGGGGTGTGGCACTGCTGGCGGGTAGTGTCGCGGCGGCTCAGGCGCAAATGGAAATGGATATGAGCGCGATGCAGGGAGGACCTCCGCCGACCGACGCGCGCGACCCTAACGCCTATTCCGAAGGCGTCAATTTCACGCGCGGGAATGCACGGCCAAAGCTGGCCGATCAAAAGCGCTTCCGCTCAATTCTTATCGACAACCTTGAGGCTTCGCGCGTCGGCGGAAAAACGATCGTGCCGTATGACTTAGAAGCCTGGTACGGTCAGACTTACGATCGTGCCGTACTCAAGGCCGAAGGCGACGTCGAAAGCGGCGATCTCGCCGAGGCACGAACAGAGCTACTCTGGGGTCACGCAATAGCACCCTACTGGGATACCCAGGTCGGCATGCGGTATGACAATGGCCAAGGCCCGAACCGGGCGTGGCTTGCCGCAGGCATCGAGGGACTTGCACCTTACCGGTTCGATCTCGAAGTCACGGGTTACGTCGGCGATGCGAGTCGAACGGCTCTTCGCGTGGATGCGTCGTACGACATGCTCATAACTCAGAGGCTGGTCCTCGAACCGAGATTCGAGGCGAATTTTTATGGCAAGGATGACTTTGAACGCGGCCTCGGCAGCGGGCTGTCCGATATTTCGCTGGCGCTGCGACTGCGTTACGAGATTCGCCGCGAACTTGCACCCTATTTTGGTGTTGAGTGGATAAACGAATACGGCGGCACAGAAGACCTTACTCGCGCTGCGGGCGGTGATCCGAGCGATTCTCGGATCACGATTGGAATTCGATTTTGGTTCTAGGAGACCACTGCAATGAAAACTCTTCCACTGATATTGATGACACTTGCATCTTTCACGGCGAGATCTGCACTGGCGCATACGGGGCTGACTGAGACTGTTCCAGCGGATCGCGCCCTGATCGCGGCCGCGCCTGTAGATGTGCGGCTTACCTTCTCGGCGCCCGTCCGATTAACAGCTTTTTCGATTCAAAAGGATGATGAGAAAAAGCAAAGCCTGGGACCGCTGCCAACTGAAACCACCGCAGAGTTTTCAGTTGCGCTGCCTTCAACCCTAGTAGACGGGCACTACGTTGTAACTTGGCGCGCCATGTCTGAGGACACGCACATCATGTCTGGTGAGTTCATGTTCGCTGTTGGCTCGGAGGGCAGCCACGATATGCACATGAACCACACAGAAACGTCCGGGGGCGAACATCACAACGACCACGGTGCGGCACACTAAAATTACTCGCGGGCTCTGACAGGTTGACGCCGCATGGCCGGCGTGTAATCGCCCGGCCTATCCAGTCTGGATACGCCATATGGCGCGGATCCAGAACTCTATGCTTTCTTTCGAACCCTAGAGGGCTATGCTCTGCTTGGCGAAAATACGACGTTGATCATCGATGCCGATG
>JAHEEM010000267.1 GCA_024640695.1 Rhodospirillaceae bacterium
CGCACGCATAGAAGAGTTGCCGCGTCAGGAAGCCGCTGGCGCATTGGGCGACCAAGACGCTAATACGCTAACGCCCGTCATGTCGTTTCTAGCGCCAGATGTCGTGGTTGGGCTGTTTCGACTATTGCCCCGCCAGCTGGTCACCCATCTCGTTGCCGAGCTGTCCCCGAGCGATGCCGTGAGATTTATCGGTGCGCTCGAGACGGAGGAGCGCACGCAGATTTTCGCGGCCCTGGATAGCGCGATCGTGCAGGAGATCGAGCGCTTGCTGGTGTACCCGGCCGATAGTGCTGGCCAGCTGATGGAGACGCGTATTCGTCACCTCCGCGACTCCGCGACGGTCGAGGCCACGCTCAATCGCCTGAGGGAAGCGAGGGCGCAGGCGTCTCGCAGCCTATTCGTCGTCAATGATGAGAACAAACTCAGCGGCAGAGTCAGTATTCAGGAAATGGCCCTCGCACGGCCCGACACTATATTGAGGGACTTGGTCCAGCCAGTGCCCGCAGTCGTTAGCGCCATGACGCCGCGGCAAGAAGTAGTCGAGGTGCTGGAGAAACACAAACTTGTCGACGTGCCGGTCGTCGATGTCGAGGGGCGTTTGCTGGGTCTCATTTATCACCGCAAACTCATTCAGGCGATACAAGAAGACGCCACGGTCGACATCCAGACGATGGTGGGCGCGAGCAAGGACGAGCGCGCCTTGTCGCCGGCACTCTTTGCAGTTAAGAAGCGCTTGCCGTGGTTGCAGATCAATCTGCTGACAGCCTTCATGGCCGCTGCGGTGGTAGGGATGTTTGAGAGTACAATAGCGCGCTTCACGGCTCTCGCGGTGCTGTTGCCGGTCGTCGCGGGCCAGTCAGGTAATGCCGGCGCCCAGGCGCTTGCCGTCACGATGCGAGGCTTGGCGCTGCGCGAGATCGGTCTTCGGCATTGGCTGCAGGTGACGTTGAAAGAAGTGAAAACAGGCTTGGTCAACGGCGTCTCGATTGCCGTAACCTGCGGAATAGGCGTGTTTTTCTGGAGCGGATCGATTGGGCTGGTGTTAGTTATTGCGGCGTCGATGGTCTTGGCGATGGTGGCTGCCGGATTCGCCGGTGCACTAGTGCCGATTGTTCTCACCCGCCTCGGCCAGGACCCAGCACAGTCGTCATCGATCATTCTGACCACCGTTACGGACATAGCCGGGTTTTTCTCTTTTCTGGGCATTGCTACTCTGCTTGCGGGGATTCTCTAGAAGTGGCAGCAAAACTGGACGCCGTTCGCGCGGTCACAATTGGCGGAATATCCGTAAACCCGGGTGAGCGCCGTACGATCGATCTTCCGATTGCACATCTGTATACCCACGACAAGATTGCGCTTCCTGTTCAGGTCATCAATTCGAAGCGGCCCGGCCCAACGCTGTTCGTCACCGCGGCGATCCATGGGGATGAGCTGAACGGCGTGAGTATCATCAGGCGGCTCATTCAGCTTCCAGAGCTCCGCAGCATGCGAGGCTGCTTGATCGCAGTGCCGATCGTTAACGTGTTCGGATTCATTCACCGGACGCGATATCTTCCCGACCGCCGCGATCTGAATCGTTCGTTTCCAGGCCGCGAGTTGGGATCCATCGCCGCGCGTTTGGCCAACTTAATCACAACGGAGATTGTCGCTAAAGCTCAATACGGAATCGATCTCCATACGGCCGCCGTCGACCGGGATAACCTGCCGCAGATCCGGGCTAATCTTTCCGATCCTGACGTTCTGGAGATGGCGAAGATCTTCGGTACGCCTGTTATTCTCGACTCGCAGATTCGTGATGGATCATTACGGGAATATGCCGCGGAGCAAGGGATACCGATGCTGCTATACGAAGCCGGCGAAGCATTGAGGTTTGATGAAATTTCTATTCGAGCTGGTGTGCGGGGGGTCCGTCGCGTGATGCGTTTCCTAGGCATGCTGCCGATGCGGCCGCAACGGCAGCAACGAATGGAGCCCGTGGTCTCGCGCTCGTCAACCTGGGTTCGAGCGCCATGCAGCGGAATTATCGATACCAAGAGCGCCTTGGGAATGCGTGTAAAAGCAGATCAAGAACTCGCGACTGTTGTGGATCCTTTTGGTGCGACGCAGACAGGGGTCTTGGCCAGCAGCGCCGGCATTGTCATCGGGCGAAGCACCTTGCCGCTTGCCTATGAGGGGGACGCGCTATTTCATATCGCGCGATTCGACGATCCAAAGATGGCCGAAGCGACAGTAGAGGAATTTCACCAGTCTCACGCACCGGAGACTGTCCGGAAGGACGAATAACGCTCACTGACCCTCTTGGCCTATTGCGCTTCGTCCGAGCCGTAGTCGCCAGCGCGGCTCGGTACGGTCCCTCCCGGTGAGAATCACGTGTATCGGTATAATGATCAAGTGCACTATGTTCGAGGAGGTATCAGGGTGATATATCGTATCGTTTTCAGTTTGGCGTTAGTTTCTATGCTCGGCTTAGCTGATGCGCAGGAGAATCGCACTGTGCCGATCGATACCGTAACGCTGTCGATGGCGGATGCCCTGCAAGCGGCGAGCACGGCTGTTGCGAGCTGTGAAGCCGATGGTTATCGCGTCGTCGCAATTGTCTTGAACACGGAGGGCAACATCCAAGTTTTTCTTCGCGGTGACGGTACAACTTCCTACGCAATCGATAGCGCTCGTATGAAAGCTTACACGCTCGCAAATCTTGGTCCGATTCGAGACACAGCCACATCGAGTGGGCTGGCCAACAGCATTCTGAGCTCCGGGAATGCTAATCCTCAGCTCTCCAATATTCCCGGTATGCTGCTTGTCGGTGGCGCCGTGATGATCGTCAAAGACGGCAAGCGCGCGGGCGTTCTGGGTGTCGCGGGCGCTCCGGGTGGGCAGCTCGATGAGGCCTGTGCGACTAAAGGCATCGATGCTATTCAGTAGCCTGGGTACGTTGGCAACCCGAGCCGGAACGCTGCGTTCGATGCACGCGCAGCTGGGCCTTCGGCTATGCAGCGGTATTGTGGGTGGTTACTGAGCTTCGCGGGTTCTCTCGATGTGCCCGTTCTGATCAAAGCAAGGATAGAGTTATGCAGCGAAGTACTCTCTTATCGGCGTTCTTGAGTCTCGTCGGGGTCTCGTCGTTCGTTGCCTGGACCGATGCTGATGCACAGTCGGGCCGGGCGGTGAATCAGAGCGCGATTCAGGCGAACACCGCCTTCGATAACGCACTCGCGAGCGACAACAGTCCTGGGCTGGAGAATCTGCTCGATCCCGAATTCAGTTGGATATTCCCCGACGGCAGTTACTACGGTCGATCGGACACGCTCGCGGCGCTGCCCGATTCAGCGCCCAGCACGACAGGGGAGGCGATTACAGTTGTCGAGCGCGCTTACGGCCGCGTTCGTGCGCTGGAGGTCTCAAGCGGCCTGGTTAGAGCGCTGCGCATCTGGGTCTTGCGCCCGAACGGCTGGCGACTCCTGCATATGAACGAGCTAGTCAAAGCACCCGAGCGCGAGGGTGAACCGCCACCGTACCGCGCCGCGTATCGTGACACCGTGCCGGTTCAATCTTGCGATAATCCTTGCGAGACTGTCCCTTATACCCCCGCCACCCAGCGCAGCCTGGACGCGTTGCGATCCTGGCAGCAGCAGGAGCTCGGCTCTCATCTCATGGACATGGAGCTCTGGGGTTCCTACGTGACGGACGATTGGGTCTCTTATCGGGCCGGTAGCGTCGCTAATTCGAAGGAGAGGCGAATCCGCCTAACCAACAGAAGGGCCGAGAATGGCGTGACCGGAAGCACGCAAGCGACGGTATTGCAGATGCGCTTATACGACCTTACCGACGCCGTACTGATGGTATCGCTGACGCAAGGTCTGCGGGGCCGCCCCGAGTATCGCACCCGTATTTTCGTGCACGACGGTCAGCGGTCAGACGGTGGCCCTCGTTACAAGATGGCTGAGAGCTACGGCCAAGTCGTCGCAGGGGCGCACGTGTTCGAGCGAGCTCAAGACTGACTGCGGGGGGCGAAATAGAATTTTTTCATCTAATTCCGGCTCGAGCACCACCGACGTGCGTAGAAAGAGCCTGTGAGTCGAGCAGTGAAGCCAGATCAGAGCAGCCCTAGAGGTCTCGACGTCCTGCAAGACCCAG
>JAHEEM010000268.1 GCA_024640695.1 Rhodospirillaceae bacterium
GCATCAGAGCGATGCCGGCCAACGCCGCGAGCAGGCCTGCAAAAGTCGATCTCATGAGCAATCTCCGCGGGAACGCCGAGGCTACACGCGGCCCCGATAGCTGTCAAAAGCCCGCGCGCCGGCGATAGCCGTCGCCGCGGCGAGCGCAGACCGCCTTCCAGAGCGGACCGCAGGTGACTAAGGTAGCGTCACGCCGAGCCGACCGAATATCCAGGGATTGATGATCTCTTGGTTGATTCTGCCGCTGTTCCACATGCCCGTTTGTCTCCCCATATGGATACCCTGCGGGTTGATCCAGGCTTGCTTGGCCGTGCCGTGCTCGAGCAGCAGAAAAGTGTCTTCGATCGGCCAAACCTCATCGTGGAGGCCGTTGACCAGCAGCATCGGTGGCGTTGGATTGTCTAGCAGACCTTGTGCCTCGAGCGAGAGCGGCGGCATGAGCGTCTCGATCTGACTCAAATCATCCGTGCCGAAAGCGTAGGCCAGTGCGATACGCCAGTCGAAGAAGTACTCGCCCGCGTCGACGACGTGCTGAACCCAATCGGCGGCAAACGCGCCGTGGATAGCCGGCCCTTGCGCGACGACGCCGATAAAACGGTCCGGGTAGCGGTGGCCGAGCTGCGCGGCCCAGTAGGAGCCCCAGCTTCCGCCGCGCAAGACGACGCGAGTAGCATCAATGTCCGGTCGGGCTATGACCTGATCGATGATCTCCATGAGCGGGCGCCAGGCCGTTGTCGAGGCGCGCACGGTTTGGACGGTGCCCGGGGAGCCGAGACTGAGCACGGCGATGCCCTGACGCGCGAGTGCTAAGGAGCCGCCCATTGCGCCGTTCTCCTTGTAGCCGTCGAGGCCGCTCAGCAGCACGAGCAGCGGCGCGGGCCGGGCCTCTTCCGCCGGCATGCGCAGCAGTCCAACGATGGTTTCCTCGGCGATGGGCATCTCGATGACCTCCGTCGGCAGCGCGGTGAGCCGATCCCACGCGAAGAATGCCTGCAAGCCTTTGTTGTATGCCTCGCGCTTCTTGACTGAGGTCGGCGTCGGCCAGCGCGCGAGCACATAGTAGCTATACGCGGCCTGGTAGCGCTGCATGGCCGCCTGCAGGTCACCGCGCGCCTCTTGAAGCTGCGCATCGACCCAGTAGCGGTCGGCGATCTGCATCCAAGCCGCGGCCCAATCGTCCTCGGTCTCGCCTTGCAGCAGCGTGAGGCCCTCGCGAATAACTGCCGGGTCGTAGCCGTTTACGGGATGGCGCTCGCGCTCGGCGCGGCGCTGCACGTCAGCCTTGAGCTCCTCGAGCGTGCCAGGATAGGAGACTTGAGCCATGCCCGGCGCGCTGACCACCGCGGCTATTAATAGAATGAGAGCACCTATCGCTAAAGGCATCTGCAGTCCCCCTGCGGTCCAGCTAGGCGATCATTATCACGCTCGACCCGAGGTTGGCTCAAGCTGCCTACGGTTAGTGGGGATATACGCCGTCCGCGGTCTCGGCTACGTTGCGCCGATGCCTCAGAACGACGAGTTGAGAGTAGCCGACGCCGCTGACGTCGCGGAGCTGTTGATTCAGGTCGGGCGGCTCGCGTCTTCGGTCAGCGGCGAGGCTGCAGTGACGCCAACACAGTGGATGGCGCTGCGCTACTTCGGGCGGGCGAATCGCTTCTCGAGAACGGTCTCGGCATTTGCGGAGCACCACGCAACGACCCGTGGCACGGTCTCACAGACGATCAAGACTTTGACGAGGAGAGGCTACCTGAGCCGCGTCCGATCCGAATCGGACAGGCGCAGCGTGCGCCTGGATCTGACCGAGCAGGGCAGCGCGGCAATCGCCCCCGATCCGCTGACTCTGCTTGTCGACTTCATCGGCGGTCTGCCGTCTGCGGGTTGGGAGAGTCTGGAGACTCAGCTTCGCCAGTTAGCCGCCGGTCTCGCGCAGCGGTTTGAGAGGCCGCGAGTTCGGCCCGTGTCTCCACTGCCGGTTCTTGCAAGCTGCCGCCGCCGTGCCGGCTTCTCGAGAAAGACCTCGAGACGGGCGATCTCACGCGAATCTGCGTCAACCACAGCGCTGCCTAGCTTGCTAGATTTCGCGGTCGCTTAGTCTCGCGTCGTGATCTGAGCAACTGTCTCGAACCGTCTCCGCAGGATTCCGGCCCAGGTTCTGGCAAGCCGGCGGACTTCGGACCAGTTCGAAACCGAATTGGACTGGCGCGGGTAGGCGGACTCAACGGCGCGGCGGTCCACAGCGCGCGCGAGAATCTCGCCCGAAACAGAGTCGTATAGCTCGAGAACGAGTGTCGCCTCCCCCACTGAGCGGAGGTAGATTGAGCCGCGGCCAATGAAATCGGGCGGCACATTCGAAACCACGTCGATTAAGGTGAGCTTGAGTATTAAGACGTCCGGTCCCGGCTCGGAGACAACGTCATAGTTCTCGAGCGTCTCGAACTCCTCGCGGAACTCCTCGCTGAGGGTCTGCGCTAGGCGCTCCCGGTTAGCCTCGCTGATCGGAAACTCCGTCGCCGATGATCGTGCCAGGGCGCTTCTGCCAGGATCTTCGACCTCGCGATATTCGATGCCGCCGTTTGTGGGCATGAGCTTGGAGTAAGGGCGCAGATCGAAATCAGGCTTCACCCACGCCTCGTCGAGCGTCGAGCGGTTGACGCGGTACAGTCCATCGTACGTAACCTCGGCGCTGGGTCCCGTATCGATCGTCGGCTGTTGCCTCTGCGCGCCGGTGCCGGAGCAGGCGGCCAGCAACAGAGCGGCTGCCGCAGTGGAGAAGGTTTCGGACAGTTTCAGATAGCTAAACCTCACGACGGGTCTCCCTCGACATGCCTTCACTGGTTGATAAATTTTGAGAAAGTCTGCCCGCTCGGGCAATTCAGGCGATGCGCCCCGCATCGCCAAGCCAGCACGTTCTCGATCAGCGACTCGCCGCTGAAAGCGCTGAGTTATCGGAGGAAATCGAATTTCACGTAAGCCAGCCAGCCGTCGTAGCCCCAGTTGATCTGGCCCAGGTATCCGCCACGCTTCTCGGCCGTGATGTTCATCGAGACGTCGTTATAGGCCAGGCCGACCGCCCAGCGGCTGCTGAGCCGATAATCCGCGGCCAGATAGAAATCACGAAGATTGCCGCTGACATCGCCGGTGTCGATGCCGAACCACTGTGACGAGCCGGTCAGAGTAATTTTGTCGGTAATGTCATAGTCACCGCGAAGCCCGATAACTGGCAGCGGGGCCGTCAGGCTCTTGGATTCGGCAGCCAGGCCGCCGGTTTCGCTGACAGCAAACTTCGTGGACGCGACGTAGAGACCGCCGGTGGCGCCTAGGTAGCCGCGGTCCCGGCTCAGGAAGGCATACGTATAGTCTGCCTTATAGATTGTCAGATCATTATTGACTGTAACAGTCGTATCTATAAGGAACGTCCCATCCCCAATGATTAAGGTTTCTTCTATTCGCCTGCTCGCCGACCGCGACATGTCGAAGATCGAGGCGTCGAAGCGATGCCGCTCGCCGACCCAGAAATCACCGCCAAAACGGAACACCGTCATGGAGCCGTCGAGACCCAGATCGCCCTCCAGGTCAATGGGCGTGCCGGATCCTGTCTCTGAATCGAGCCGCGTCGTGGAGTCGCGGTTCGTGATGAATGCGCCAAACACGAGGCTGCCGCGCTCGCGCGCGGCCCGGCTTTGCTGGGCCTGTGCTGGAACCGACAGGACCGTGAGAGATATCGTTGCTAGCACGATCGCCAAGCACGATGAGAACTTGCTAGATTTCACGACAGTTCAGCCTCCTGTTAGAGCGCGGATTATGATCCAAGCCGCCCGATTCTAGCACCTGATTTACTCGGTTCGTGGTGGCCTAGACCATCGCATGGTGACTCACAAGCTGACCGAGGCGGGCGCCGAGCTGATCTCGTGCATTCTCCCCATCCCACGAATCCGGCCGCTTGCTCGGCCTTAGAGGGCTCGGCGGCGCTAGCGAATCAACCCGTCGCGTGACATGGCTCTCGCGAGAGCCCGCGCCATGTCGACAATTGCGTCGTATGCCGTCGTCTTCTCGATGCCAGTCGATTCGACGCTCCAAATTTTCGATTCGGTCGCGACGTA
>JAHEEM010000065.1 GCA_024640695.1 Rhodospirillaceae bacterium
CCGGACCCATGTCCATATGCCAAGTGTAATGCTGCTGTGTGTCGGCCTTGTAGCTCAGCAACTGCAGGTCTTGAAAGAACCCCGTGATGTCGAACTGCCAGCAGCGGTCGTTCGCCTCGATGGCCGCGGCCATGAGTTTGTGGTAGAGCCAATTCGTGTCGTGGTTGTGCGGAATGAAATGTACCGTGGTGTCCCGATATCCGCGCTCGTGGCCCCCACCTTCGATACGGGCCTGCTCGCCTGGGAACGCCGTGCTCATGTCGATGGCCTTCGCACACTCCTCCGGTGACAGGCGCCACCGCCCCTGCGGGTCGGTGGCCTCGCTGAAGTGCGCCAGCAGATGCAGGGAATCCCGCCGGCGTGGATAGCCGATGAACATCTAGCTGGCCCGTCGGGTGGCGCTCATGCGAAGCTCGCCAGCGGCGGATAACCGATTTGCTCGTGCATTGCGTTGATCTGGCGGCGCCGGTCAGCCGATAGGGCCTCCATCGCCAAGCGGGCACTGTGGCCGACCGATTCGGTATGTATGCCGGTCGTGTTCAAGATCTTGCTGTCACCGGGTCCTACGACGTGGGCCGAGGAGAAAATCGAGTCTAGCATGCCGGCTGGTAGCGGCAGCTCCAGAAAAGCGAACAGCCTCTCCAGCGCGGCTTGCGGCTCACGCACGAGATCCTCGTAGCGCAGCCGAAGGTGCGGATTCGCCAGGCGCTGCTCCGCGATGAGGGTGCGGCGCGTTTTATCGAGCCAGTAATCCGCGAGGCCGTCGATCGCATGCTCTGGCGTGCGAGCCACGAACGGCTCAAAGCCGAAGGTGCCCTGGCGCTGTTGCGCAGCCTGCGCGCAAGAGGCCATGACATCGGGCGCCTGCCGATACAAGCAGATCAGGCGAGCTTCGCAATACAGCACTTCGAGCAGATCGAGAGCATCGATGCTCGAGACGGATTTCTCCGCCCAGACTGTTTTGCCGGCTCTTGCGGCGTACTCACTCATGATCGTCGAGAGCGTCTCGCGCGTACGCGCGGCGGCGTAGCGCTTCGCGTCGATCCTGCAATCCGCAGGGCCCTGGGTCCTCGCAGTGTGCTCGAACAGCCAGGCCAGTTGGCGGGCGGTCAGCAGCAGGTGCAGCTCGGGTGGTGCGACGATGTCGGGATGCGTATCGAGAATGTAGCGCAGCAGCGTCGAGCCCGAGCGCGCGCAGCACAGAACGAAGATCGGAGCGGGGGCTGCTGCCATTTCGCAACTATAGCAAGCAGCCTCTCTCGGCCAACCCAATTACGGCCTGCGATGCGCAATCTATACAACTGCCGGCCCGAGGGCCGGCAGTTGCCGCGGGTATGGCCGTCATGCCCAACGCCGAAGCGCTACTAGAAGGTATAGCGGAACCGCAGGTAGGGGACGCGCCCGTCGAATCCGTAGATTGAGCTGTTGAACGGCTGTGCCGTGTCGTTGGTCGGATCCAGCGGCGGATCCTCGTCGGCAATGTTGAGCACACCGATCATGAGCTGACCGTTGGCCAAGAGGTTCCAGGCATACTGCAAATCGATCGTTGTCATGCCGGAGATCTTGGTGCCCTGCGAGTTCGTATAGCCGTCGATGAGGCTCGCGATCACAGTGACGTTGTGGTCGCCGCGGCTCCAGTCCGCCACGAACACCGCGCGGAACTCCGGCGAGTCCTGCTTGCCGGCCTCGTCAATTGCCGGTGCGAGCGGACTGGTTTGCTCAATCGCCTCGAGGATATGCGAATGCGTATAACGGAAGTTCATCTCGCTGCCGCCGGAAAGCGGCAGGTTGTAGTCAAGGCGAATGTCCAGGCCTGTGTAGTCCTGTCTCGCGAGGTTCAACCACGGCTGCTGAATGCCGCAATCTGCAAGCTGACCCGGCAGGCAGTTGCTGATCGCGCCTGACGCATCGCGAAATATGGCTGCGCCGTTCGGCAGCGGCGTGCCCTGAAACTCGAGGTTGATGAGCTCCTGCGCCGTCGGCAACGTGATCGAGTCGGAGATCTCGATGTTCCAGTAATCGACCGAGACGTTCATGCGATCGCCGGCCCAAGCGACCCCGAGGTTGTACGCATCGGACAGCTCTGGAGCGAGGTTCGGGTTACCGCCGCGGATCGTATCGGCCTCGCCACTCGCGCAGGGATCGATGTTGTTGGCTTCGCAGAACACAGTGTCGACTGCGGGCTCGGCCGAGAACGACGTTGCGCTGAACAGATTAGTCATGTTCGGCGCGCGGAATCCCTGGCTTATAGACCCGCGGAACAACCAGCTCTCGTTCGGCCGGAAGCGCAGCGCCGCCGACGGCGTCAGTTCGGAGCCAGCGCCGCCCTCGTAGTCGTCATAGCGCGCCGCGACGCTGAGCTCGAGCGTATCGGTCAGCGGCAGCAAGGCCTCGCTGTAGACTGCGTAATTCGAGCGCGCGCCTGCCGTGGAGTTACCGGCGCTGCCGATGACATCCTGCGCCTCGCGGGCTGGGTCGTAGATGTCGCGGAAGTTGAGATCGAAGTACTCGAAGCCGACGGCCCAGCCTATCGGCCCGGCCGGCAACTCACCCGCATCGAAGTTCAGACCGCCACCATAGCGCTTGAAGTCGGTCTCGATGTCGCGGCTCACCGTGTGCCGCATGTCGCCGTAGGCGTCCGCGTTCGAGGGGTTCAAAGGATCAAGCGGATTGTAGGCGCCGGAGTTCACGAGGGACTCAGCGATGCTCGTGCGGACGTAGTTGTAGCCGCGCGACTTGCCCGTGTACGTGGTCGTTCCGGCCCAGAGGTTCCAATCGAACATGCCGGCCGTGCCCTCGAAGGTCAGCTGGTTATCGAACAGCACGTTGGTGTCGTAGTCGTCGCGCGGCCCCAGGCCGACGAAGCGGTGGCCGAGCACTGCGTCGATACCGGGCGTGACGCCATCGCAGTCGAGCGTGTCGGTGCCTAACAAATCGCTCCATGTCGGATCGAGATTGGGGATCAAGTCGAGGTCGATGCAGAAGCCGCCGACCGCGGCCGCGTAACGGCCGAAGGCCTCGACTTGGCTGTAGGTGCCCGTGTATATCGCCGTGACATCCTGCGTGATCTCGTACTCTGCGTTAATGAACACGCTGTCGCGGCTGATGTCCTGCGACTCGCCAGCGACGGCGGCATACGCATAGGCGCAGGATTCGTGCGGGCCGTCCTGATAGATACCCGCGAACAGCGGGTTGCCGCTCGCGTCGACGACGTCGTTGCAGTTCGGATCAGCGCGGTCCGTGCCGATTGGTCCGAAGAAATCGAGCAGCGTGTTGCCGAACGGGCTGATCCCTTCCGTCGTGCCGAGGTTTACGCCGTCGCCGAAGTTCGGCGCCGTGAATGGCCGGTCGCGGCTGAAGATCATGTCCTTCTTATACGTCTCGGCCGCAACGATGAAGCTGCCGCGCGCCGTCGTGCTGCCGAACACGAGTGAGCTCCCTTGCGTGTCGGCGCCCTGTTGACTCGGTCGACCGAGACCGGTCATGAACGACACTCCCTCGAAGTCGTCGCGCAATATGATGTTGACGACGCCGCCGATCGCATCCGAGCCGTAGATGGCCGATGCGCTATCGGTCAGGATCTCAATGCGCTCGACGGCCTCGAGCGGAATCGTGTTTAGGTCAATGGCCTGATCCGCCGTGACCGGGGAGTTCGGCAGGCGGCGGCCGTTTAGTAGGATCAGGGTACGCGTCGCACCGAGCCCCTTGAGGCCGAGCAGCGCCTGGCCGCCGAAGTTGTTGCCGGAGGTCTCGCGGTACTCGCCGAAGCTGTTGAAGGTCGTGCTGCGCAGCACCTCTGACACAGTCGGCTGGCCGCTGCGCTCAATATCTTCGCGGCTGATGATCGTGATCGGCCGGGCCGCTTCGATATCGAGGCGACTGATGCGCGTGCCGGTTGTGATGATCCTGCCGAGCTGCGCCGGATCTTCCTCTTGCGCAAATGCATTCGGGCTCGCCGTTAGGGTCGCGGCGACACCGACACCGATGGCAGCACGAACGGCATCGCGAACTAAGGTGTTGCTCATGACAGGTCCTCCTCATACACAGCAAGCGATTGTCCGTTCTCGAGCACCCCAGGAAGTGGACGCGCCTCACGAAACTGCCGTCGAGTTCATGGGCTCGGCCACTGGGCAAAACGGGGCATTCGGTCATGGATGACTGACTTCGATGAGCTGGAGTCCCCACGAGCGAAGCGGCCCAACTCGCGGTTTAGAATGCCGATGCCAGAGCGTATCGGCGCGCATACTAGCAGAATCCGGATCCAGTGCCAGAAAGTATGTAGCGTTTTAGAGACATATTTATTCCGAAACGTTCTTAGCGTGCTGCCTGCCCGGCGGTGGGCCGTCTCAGTTTCAGGATTAATTGATTATTCCTATTTGGAGATCTTTAAATACAAGGGAGCTACTGGAGCGATAACACGTGCCCGAGCCCGGGTCGAGCGGTTTGGCTCCGTATCTATGCGCGATTCTCAGCGTCGTGTCCCAGGCCGTGTGGCTAGTACGCAACATATTGTGGATGACCAGCGGCAGCACGCTCTGCAGCCGAATTGGGGCTAAGATCATCTTGTTTGAAGCAGCACCCGTGCGGGCTCGAATCGCGGATGGGCACGTTAACGAGCGTCAGCGTGCCCAATGCCGGCCGTCTTTGGTCGGCGTACACCACGTCTGCCGGGCGCCCGCTGGTCCTGGCGAGTCCGATGGGCTGAACGGATCGGACTCGGCCCGCAGGGCGTGTAGCGAGTCTGGGCGGGCGCCGTTAGAATCATCTGCTTTGTCTCGATAGAGCCAGCCGTATGACACTGCAGGACAAGTTTTTCAAGCTCAAAGAGCACCTCGACGCGCTCGTCGTCGGTCAGCAAATCCTGCTCGACCGCATGCTCATCGCGCTGCTCTGCGACGGCCATCTGCTTGTCGAGGGTGCGCCAGGGCTTGCCAAGACCCGCGCTATCAAGGTTTTGAGCTACAGCGTCGAAGGCGACTTTCACCGGCTGCAGTTCACTCCCGACCTGCTGCCTGCGGACCTGACGGGTACGGAAATCTACCGGCCGCAGGACGGCTCGTTCGTCTTTCGAAAAGGGCCCCTGTTCCACAACTTGATCCTGGCCGACGAGGTCAACCGAGCACCCGCCAAGGTGCAGTCGGCGCTGCTCGAGGCGATGGGCGAGCGCCAGATTACAGTCGGCTCCGTGACCTATCCGCTACCGAAGCTGTTCATGGTCATGGCGACGCAAAACCCGATCGAGCAGGAAGGCACTTATCCCTTGCCCGAGGCTCAGCTCGACCGCTTTCTGCTGCACGTGATGGTCGGCTATCCCGATGCCGCCGGCGAGCGGGCGATCCTCGCGCTGAACCGCGGCGAGGCGCAGCGCGCGGCAGCTGATGCCGACCTGTTCGCGCCGGCTGAGGTGCTGAGCCAACAGGACGTCATGGCTGCGCGCCTGGAGGTCCTCGCAACGCATCTTGCGGAACCCCTGCAGGACTATATCGTCCAAGTGATACTCGCCACGCGCAAGCCGGAAAACTATGGCGATGAGTTGCGCGGCCTGCTGCAATACGGCGCAAGCCCGCGCGCAACCTTGGCGCTGGACCGCTGCGCGCGCGCGCATGCCTGGCTTGCGGGGCGCGACTACGTGACTCCGGTGGATATTCAATCAATGGCCCACGACGTGTTGCGACATAGAGTTCTGTTGTCCTTCGAGGCCGAAGCGGCCGGGCGCACCTCCGACGAGATCGTCGAGACGCTCTTGGCTCGAATTGGCGTGCCGTGAGAAGCCGATGCTGAGCGAACACGTCAGGACGCGCTCGCCAGCACGCATTGAGCTGGCCGAACTCATCAATCTGAAGCCCGCGGGGGAGTCGATCAGTCTCACGACACTGCGCGCGCATGCAGCCTCGAGCGGCGGGCACCTGTCGCCGTTCAAGGGTCGCGGCGTGGAGTTCGACGAATCGCGTCCCTACGAGGAAGGCGACGACTTACGCACGATCGACTGGCGTGTGACGGCGCGGACGGGTAAGCCCTATACGAAGGTGTTCCGCGAGGAACGCGATCGGCCTGTGATCGTCTGGCTCGACCTGCGCCGGCCGATGCTGTTTGCGACGCGCGGTGCGTTCAAGGCGGTTCGCGCGAGCCAAGCTGCGGCCTTGATCGCATGGAGCACGGTCGCCAACGGCGATCGCCTCGGCGGACTCGTGTTCGGTGAAAATGATCACCTCGAGCTTCGCCCGCGCCTCGGCCGAGGCGCGGCACTGCGCTTATTTCAGACATTGACGCAGTCGGAGCGCTGGGACCCAGAGGCAACCCCCGCCGAGGCGAGCGGGGCTACGGCGCTGCTGCGGCTAACGCGCGTGGCTCGCCCTGGCAGCCTCGTCTTCATGCTCAGCGACTTTCGCAATCTCGGCGCGATGGCCGATCGCCAGATCCGGCAGATCGCCAGACACACCGATGTCTTTCTGCTGCACTTCTACGATGTGATCGAGCGTGAGCTGCCGCCGCCCGGACGCTATCGAGTGACGTCGGCCGGACGCACGTTCGCGATCGAGACCGACTCGAGCGGCGCGCGTGAGCGTTACCGGGCACAGTTCGCTGACCGGCGCGAGCGCCTGGCCGAGCTTGCCCGCGCGCCCAGCATCCACCTGCTCGAATGCGCGACGACGGAAGATCCTCGCGCCGTGCTCGCAAAGCGGTTCAAGAGCCGATGAATCCAGCGTTCGACCCATCCGCGCTGCCGCTGCGAGATATTCACCTGCCCGGGGCGATAGCGTGGTGGCCGCCGGCGTTCGGCTGGTGGGTGCTGGCCGCGGTGCTGGTCGGTCTTGTCTTTGCCGGCGCGTTGCGGCTTTGGCGGCAGCGCCGCCACCGCGCGGCTTGCCGGGCGCTCGAAGCTATCATCACGCGCCTCGAGGCGGGCGCGGAGCCGGCTCACTGCGCGCAGGAGGCGTCGATCGTGCTGCGTCGTTTCGCGATGACGGTCGATGCGGACACCCCGGAGGTTGCGGGGCTGACCGGAGAGCGTTGGTTCGAGTATCTGGCGCGCCTGGGCAAGAGCTCGAAGCTCGCCGAGGGAATGGGCCAGCTTTTGCTCGATGCTCCCTACCGCTCGCCCGATCGCGTGACTTCGGAGGAGGCGCGGGATCTCTGTCGCCTCTGCGTCGACTGGGTCAGAGCGCAACCCGCGAGGGCTTGACCGATGTGGCAGCTCGCCTGGCCTTGGATGCTGCTGTTGTTGCCGGCGCCATGGATCGTGCGGCGCTATATGCCCCCAGAGCCAATGGACAAGGACGCTGCGCTGCGGGTGCCGCTCGCCGGCGAGTTCTCTGTCGTCACGGGCCCCGGCCGGCTCGGTAGCGCCAAGCGATGGCGGCTTGCGCTGCTGACGGCGATCTGGACGCTCTCGGTCGTCGCCGCGGCGCGGCCGCAGTATATCGGTGAACCCGTCTCGCTGCCGATGACGGGTCGCGACCTGCTCATGGCTGTTGATCTGTCAGGCTCCATGGAGGAACGCGATTTTCAGCTCGACGGCGAGTGGGTCGATCGGCTGACAGCAACCAAGGCCGTTGCGAAAGCGTTCATCGATCGACGTATCGGCGATCGGATCGGGCTGATTCTGTTCGGCCGCGAAACCTATTTGCAGACACCGCTCACCTTCGATCGACAGACTGTCGAGACGCTGCTCGACGAAGCCGTGATCGGCCTTGCGGGCACGGAGACCGCGATGGGCGATGCGATCGGGCTTGCGATAAAGACCTTGACGGAGGCGGATGTCGATGAGAGCCGGCGCGTGCTCGTGCTGCTGACCGATGGTGCAAACACAGCCGGCGCGGTCGAGCCGCTCAAGGCCGCCGAGCTCGCCCGGCAGCGCGGCATGGTCATATACACGATTGGCATCGGTGCCGATGCCGTGCTCGTGCGCTCGCTGTTCGGTGTGCGCCGAGTGAACCCGTCTGCGGATCTCGATGAGCAGACGCTGACGACAATCGCCGAGGGAACGGGCGGGGCATATTTCCGCGCGCGCGACATCGAGAGCTTCGAGCGAATTTACGAGATTCTCGACGAGCTCGAGCCGGCAGCGAGCGATGAAAGCGGATTCCGGCCGATTGTCGAGTATTTCCATTGGCCGCTTGCCGGCGCCGCCTTGCTCGTCATCGCGTGGGCGCTAGCGGCCGTCATCGGCGCTGCTCGCGTGCAGTCACCGCTGGAGCCCGAGCATGCTTGAATTCCACTTCTTGCGCCCATGGTGGCTCGTGGTTCTGCCGCTCGGCTTCTGGCTCGGCTGGCAGCTTACGCGCGCCGACGGCTTCGCGGGGCGGTGGCGCGGTGTTGTCGACCAGGCCTTGCAGCCCTATGTCCTCGCGGGCGCTGCCGCGAGCCTGCGCGAACGGCGCATGGTCATGCTCGCCGGAGCCATCGCATGGATACTCATGAGTCTCGCGCTTGCGGGACCCACCTGGCAACGTCAGCCCGTGCCGGCTCTGCGATCCGACGAGGCGCTCATTGTCGTGCTGGACCTGTCCCGCTCGATGGATGCGGCCGACGTCGAGCCGAGCCGCCTCGCGCGTGCCAAGCTCAAGTTGCTCGAGTTGCTCGAGCGCCGCGAATCGGGTCAGACTGGCCTGGTCGTGTTCTCGGCGCATGCGTTCACGGTTGCGCCGCTGACAACCGATACGCGCAACATCGCCGCGTTGGTCGCGAGCCTGTCCACGAACATCATGCCGAGTCGCGGTAGCTATCCCGAAATAGGTCTGCAAAAAGGGGCACAGCTCCTCCAGCAGGCTGGTGTGAGCCGCGGCGAGCTGCTGCTCATGACCGATGCGGAGTCGAATACCGTAGCCGAGCAGGCTGCCGAGACGCTGCGCGCCGAAGGCTACACGCTGCACGTGCTCGCGGTCGGGACCGCCGAGGGCGCGCCGATCTCGCTCGACGGCGGCGGTTTCCTTACCGACAGAGATGGACGCGTCGTCGTGCCGCAACTCGACCTGCGGGGCTTAAGGCGCCTGGCGACCCTCGGCGGTGGACAATTTGCCGCGATAACGCCTGATGACAGCGACCTCGAGCAGATTCTCGGCGGCACGCCATCGGCCGGTCGAGCCCTCGACGCCGATGGCGACGACGATCTCTACGAGAGCGATCTCTGGCGCGACCAGGGCCTGTGGCTCACGCTGTTGTTGTTACCGCTGATTGCGCTGTCCTTCCGGCGCGGCTGGATTGCATTGTTGGCCGTCTGGCTCGTGCTGCCGGCACCACGTGCAGAGGCATTCGAGTGGGCCGATCTCTGGCTGCGTCCGGATCAGCGCGGCGAGCGGGCCTTCGAGGCCGACGAGCATGCGCGCGCCGTGGAACTGTTCGAGGATCCCGATTGGCTTGCGGCAGCGCTTTATCGCAGCGGCAAGTACGAGGAGAGCGCGGAGCTGCTCGACGGTTTTGATACGGCCGATGCCCATTACAACCGCGGCAACGCGCTCGCGCGAGCGGGCGAGCTCGCACCCGCGATTCAGGCATATTCGCGCGCGCTAGAGCTCGACCCGGAGCATGATGACGCGCGTTTTAATCGCGAACTCCTGTTGCAGCAAAGTCCGCCGCCCGACTCACAGGAGCAGCAGCAAGGCGAGTCGGAGCAGGAGGATTCTGACGACTCCTCGCAGCAAGAGCAGCAGCAGTCCCCGGCAACGCAGCCTTCGGAGCCGCAGCGGCCTGAGGGCCTGGAGCCGATGTCGCCGGAGGAAGCGCAGGCCTCGGCCGCCTCGCAAGCAGCGACCGAGTCCGAGAATGCCGAGCAACCGGACACGGAGGACTTTGAGCCGATACCCACGCCAGGCGAGCTTGAGGAGTGGGCATCCGAGCAAGCAGCCGACCAATGGCTGCGGCGTATCCCTGAGGATCCGGGCGGCTTGCTGCGGCGCAAGTTCCAGTTCCAGTATCAACGGCTCGGTAGGGATCAGGATGGAAACTATATTTGGCCGGGCGACGAGGAACAGCCGTGGTAAAGCTCAGCATGCTCATGTTGCTGCTCGGTGTTGTGTGTGCGGGCTGGACGCTAGGAGCCGCGGCGCAGGACGTGAGCCTGCGCGCATCGGTCGATCGCTCGACCGTGCGCGAGAATGAATCGTTCACATACGTCCTGCGCGCTCAGGGTCAAGTCCGCGGCCAGCCGGATTTTCAGCCGCTCGCGGCGGACTTCAGGGTCCTGCAAAGCTCACGCAACACGAGTATTCAGATGGCCGGCGGGCAGACGACAACCGTGACCGAATGGCTGCTGCAGCTTATGCCGATGGGCCCGGGCGACTTCACGCTGCCGTCCATCGAGTTAGCGGGCGCATTCAGCAACTCGGTCGACGTCGAGGTGCAGCCCGCGCTCGCCGGCGATGCGCCCGCGGATATTTTTTTGGAGGTCGAGGCAAGCCCCGCCCGAGTTTACGCGCAAGCAGAGATCATCTACACGATCCGGCTCTTCCGCGGTGTGAGCACGGGGCGCTCGTCGCTGTCGGCGCCGACGGTGACCGGCGGGGAGGTCATCGTCGAGCGGCTCGGCGATGATCGCGAATATCAGGTCGTGCGCGACGGTCGCAGCTTCATGGCGCTCGAGCGGCGCTACGCGATCTACCCGCAGACGGCCGGTCCGATCACGATCGGGCCGGTAACGCTCGACGCGGTGGTCATCACGGCATCGGGCTTTCGGGGCATGCAGGTGTTCAGTTCCGAGATGCTCGAGCTTGATGTCGCCAGCCCTGTTGCCCCACCGCCGCAATGGTCTGGTGCGGCGTGGTTGCCGGCGCGCAATCTCACGCTCACCGAGCGTTGGAGCGCCGATCCGGACGCCTTGACGGCCGGCGTGCCGCAGACGCGGACGCTGATTCTCGAAGCCGAAGGCGTGCAGGCGTCACAGCTGCCTGAGCTCAGCGTGCTGCCCGTCGACGGCATACGCCAGTACCCAGATCAACCCGAGCTGACGAGCGAGATCACGCAAAGCGGGTTGCAGGCGCGCCGCACCGAGCGTTACGCCGTCATCGCGCAGGCCGACGGCGAGCGAACCCTGGCCGGTGTGGAGATGCCGTGGTTCGATGTCGACGACGGCGAGTGGAAAGTCGCCAGCCTCCCGCCGCGCCAGCTCCAAGTTCTGCCGAGCCTGGAGCAACCCGGCACCGTCGCCGTTGCAACGCCGCCGCCCCCGCCTGAGCCGGCTTCTTCGGGACAGCTGTGGCAGGCCGTCAGCGCGGGGCTGCTGGTTGTATGGCTGGCGACGCTGGGATTGTGGTGGCAGAGCCGCCGTCCTTCGAGGCCTAAGCAGCGCAACGTCGACCCGAGTGCGCCGCGCCGATCCGCCAATCGGCGATTGCTGCGGCAGTTGCGGGCTGCGTCCGAGGCGAACGATGCCAATCGCGCCCACGCGTTACTGCTCGAGTGGGGAGAGCTGCGGCTGGGCGGCGAACCGCCGTCGAGCCTGGGCGCAATGGTGCAGCGAATGCCGGAGGAACTTGCCGCGGCCGTGGCCGACCTCGAGCGCGCGTTGTATGGGCCCGATGAGGAAGCTTGGGACGGCCGCTCGCTTGCGGCAGCCCTCGCCGGCATCGATAGCCTCGGCCGGGCCTCCGCCGAGCGCGGCGAGCTGCTGCTGCCGCTGTACCGCTAGGGCTGTCAGGTCTCATAAGAGGCTAGGTTCCAGGCCGCTTTCCGGCTGATTATTAGCGGCATGTAGCGGGCCTTTGTCACCTAGGTTCGGGAATTCCGCGCCGGCGCATCCTTGGCGGTGACGAGCAGAGCCGGATATGGATTGCACTGCCAACAATCTGCACAGCCTTGGTTCACCCTACGCACAGCAGCTGGCCTGCGGTTTCCGCAAGCTGCGTTTCAATGACCTGATCGAGTCGGAGTTCCGCGAGGGCTTCATCGACCAGAGCGTCAAGCGCGGGCGGATCTCGGGCCTTCTGGCGCCCGTTATGATCTTCGCGTTGACCCGTGCTCGATGTAAGCTTCGGCGCCGCGCCCGGGGTCGTCACGGTGAGTGTTGGCGTCGCGATGACGACCCCGGGCGCGGGGCGCAGCCTGGTCGGCGCGATTCAGAGTGCCGACGAGGCCCTGTACGAGGCCAAGCAGGGCGGTCGCAATCGGGTGGTGTTCAAGAATGCCGACGAGGCCGAGGCCGAGACGGGCAATTTCAGGGTCGGCGAGCGCATGCGGGCCTAGAACTGTTACCTCGGAAACATTCAGCTGCGCAGACTATTCAGTCACACACTGGCAGCTACCATTTGCCGGTGTTCGACATTGATGCCCATGGCTCTTGTGGAGGCAGCGGCGATCCCTTCTGCAGAAACTCGATGGAGATATTGTCGGGAGAGCGTATGAACGCCATGCGTCCGTCACGCGGCGGGCGGTTGATCGTAACCCCCGCATCCATAAGCCGCTGACAGGTTGCGTAGATATCGTCCACTTCGTAGGCGACATGGCCGAAGTTGCGGCCTTCCGCGTAGCTCTCCGGATCCCAGTTGTAAGTCAGCTCCAAGGGACACTCTTCCTGACCCTCGGGCGCCACGAACAGCAGCGTGAATCGGCCCGCCTCGTAATCGTCGCGGCGGGTCACTTTCAGGCCCAGCTTGGCGCAGTAAAAATTCAGCGACTCGTCTAGGTCGCTGACGCGGACCATTGTGTGGAGATAACGCACAACCTATCCTCCGGCAAGCCGCCAGCTCGGTGCTGGCGCATCCAGGAACTATACCCGGTTCCGTGGACATGGTCCTAGGACGCGCCGGATCGAGGTCGACGCGGATCCGGAGTGACGCTTGAGCAGCACGAGACGCAAAATCATCTTCGTTCCCGGCATGAAGCCGAAGCCGCTGCCGGAGATTCACGTCCATGAGCTCTGCCGCTGTCTGACCGCCGGCCTCGCGTGGGTGCGGCCGGAGGCGGCTCGCTTGTTCCGGGCCGACGACGCTTGCCTGACGCTGATCCCTTGGACCTATCGATTCTACGGCAGTTATCGGGACATCGCGCTCGACCGGCCCGGCATAGATCACGTTTTGCAGCAGCCTGAGCCGTCAGCAGACGACTTGAAGGAAATCGATTCTCTGGAGCGCAGAATCCGGCGCTATACGCACCTCGTCGGTGACGCGCTGCCGCTGGTCGGGCGGCTCATTGCCCGTCCTGAAATGCGTCTGACGATGGCTGAGGCGCGGCGCTACCTGTTCGATACGGACGGCGTTGCGACCGAGGTGCGGGGCATGCTCAAGGGCCCGCTGCTCGAGGCGTGGGATGCCGGCGAGCAGGTTCTGTTGATCGGCCACAGCATGGGATCGGTGATCGCCTACGATACGCTTTGGGAGCTCGCTCATGAAGCGCACGATCCGCGTCGCGTGGATTTGTTTATGACGCTCGGCAGTCCTTTGGCGAGCCGACTCATCTACGAGAACCTGCGTGGCATGTCGCGGACCGGGGTCGAACGATACCCGACGAATATTCGCCGCTGGGAGAACTTTGCGGCTCGGGGTGAGATGACGGCGCTGCGGCCGCGGCTGGAGCGTTACTTCGGAGAGATGGTCAAACTCGGTATCACCGACTCGCTGGTCGACCAGACCGGCTTCTATAACCACTTCCGCGGCGACATAGGCCTCAACGTACACAAGTCCTATGGATACCTGGCCACGCCGCAGGTGGCCGGCGCGATTGCCGGCTGGCTGCTTGGCGGGAGTCCGAAGCCCGCGGGCCAATAGCTCGCCGCAGCCGCTGCGCTCGATCCTAGTCGGCGGCAGGCGCAGCGGAGCAGGCCGACTGCTCGATGCCCGCGCACCAAAATGCCAGTACGGTGCCTACTCGGCTGGCGGCTCGATACGCACATCGATGCGGCGGTTGCGCGTGCGTCCCTGCGGCGTTTCGTTATTGGCAATGGGTTGAGTCTCGCCGTAGCCCATTGCCCTGATGCGGTAAGCCGGGACACCGAGTTCGGTGGTCAGGAAGCTGCCGACAGCCTCGGCTCGCGCACGTGACAGTGCGAGATTGGCCTCGTCGCTGCCGAACGCGTCCGTGTGTCCTTCAATTACGATGACCGAGCGCGGGAAGGTATTCGCTGCGTCGCGCACTTTCGTAATCAGTGGCCGGAAACTCTGGTCGACAGCCGATTCGCCGACACCGAAGCTTAGGCCCACGAGCCGCAGGATGATGTTATTCCCCTCGCGGTAGACCTGCGCGTCGGCACGCTCGAACATTGACTCGATGCGCGTGAACTGACCGCGCGCTGCGGCGTCGGCCTCCAGCCGCTGAATCAGTGCGACGCGCTCTTCGGATGCGCCGCCGAGTCTCTGGTCGAGCTCGCGGATCTCTTCCTCGAGACCGAGGATCTGCACGCGGTTGTCTTCGGATTCCGCAAGCAACTGCCGCTCGCGCTCACGCCTGTCCTCGACATAGCCGATGAGCTCGTTCATGACCGGTTCCGCTCCTTCGTCGAGCCTCGGAACCAGATCGGCGGCGGCCGCAACCTGCATTAGCGCCGACTCATAGCTCAGAAGTAGATCTTCCTCGGTGGTCGCGCCGTCTCGTGCGGCCTGGATCCGTGCGGCC
>JAHEEM010000066.1:0-3597 GCA_024640695.1 Rhodospirillaceae bacterium
CCTGGAATCGGTTTGTTGCTGCTCACCAACGCCGTGCCGGTCGTGCCGGTATGGATCGAGGGCGCCGGAGAGGCGCTGCCGCCTGGGAAGCGCTGGCCCCGTCTGCGTGCGGTCTCGTTGCGATTCGGTGAGCCCTGCCTGGCGGCGCAGCTGGAGGCCGAAGGCCTTGGTGCCACTGCCGAGGAGCGTATCGCCGATGCCCTGCGCTCGCGGGTTGCTGCGCTTGGCGAGGCGAGCTAAGGGATCGAGCGCTGAGCGGTGCAGGCAACGTGCAACGGCGAACCGCGGGACGAATCTCGGGACGGATAGTGACGGCGGCTCAGCTGGCATTTGCTCCGGAATCGAGATTATTATCGCTGCACGCATCGGGGAGATAGCGATGACTCGGGTTGTTAAAGGATCTATTGCTGCTGCGGTAGCGCTTGTTCTGCTCGGCTGTGCGCCGGGCCCCGAGTCGCCGCGGGGATTCAGCTTGCCGCCCGGTGACATCGCCGCCGGGAGACAGGCGTTCATCGATCTGCGGTGTCACGGCTGTCATCGGATCAACAGTGTGGAGTTGCCGCAGTTCCTTGGAACTGCACCGGTTGCCATCGTGCTCGGCGGAGAGTCGGTGCGGGTCAGGACCTACGGCGAGCTTGTGACATCGATCATCAATCCTTCGCATCGCCTGATTCCGGGTTTCCCATCCGAGCAGGTGAGTCGAGATGGGCAATCGATCATGCCCGTGCTCAATGGTGTCATGACCGTGCAGCAACTCGTCGATCTCGTGGCGCTATTGCAGTCGAGCTATGCGATCGTCACCCCCGCCGATGAGTCGTACGCATATCGGTACGAGTACTGATAGGCGCAGCAATAAAAAAGGGCGGCTAATGAAGGAAGGGCAGGGCTCTGTGCGCGACCCTGTCGATGCCTGCTAACGCGGCGTGCCGCCCTTGCGGGCTATTCGTCGCTGTCCGCCGGGGCTTCGATGATCTCAGGACCTATGATGTTGTAAGACCTGTAGAGGTCCTCCAGCTGAGTCTCGGTGAGGCGTCGAATCGAGGCGATCGAAATCCGATCCGGCATCGCGCCATTGACGACGATCGAATCGCCGCCGTACGGGCAGATGCGCCCATCACGATCAGTGAAGGCAATCGTGTCTTCGTATCGCAGGCTCATGCTTCGCATGCTGAGCTGGACGTGGTAGGGCCGTCTGGCACCTGTGAACACGACAAGATTCATGTTATCGAGCGGCCGCCAATCGGTGACCGAGTTCGAAAGAAAACAGTCGTCGTAGCTCAGAAAGCCAGTCCTGTTGCTACTAACGCCACTGGCGGTAGACGCACAGGCGCTGACCGACAGCGCTGCTGCAACTCCAAGTAGTGCTATTAGGCTTCGCATCTTCATTTCCTTATATTCCAGCGCTGAAAAGTTAGGCTTGGCAAGCCGGGTTTCTATACGTGAAGATCATCAGGCCGTTTCCAACTCGTTGATATTCGTAGTAATGGAAACTCGGTGCGCGTTTCTACTTACGCCGGCCTGGACGGCATCGCGATTGCGGCAGCGACTCGCTGCGCCAGCATGCGTCGGAGCTTGTTGGACGTCCGTGGATTTGACTGCGCACGCTGGCACCGATAGCGTCTGACTGGGGTCAACTATCGGGGAGCCGATCATGCCGACGCGTCGCAGATTTCTAACGGCCGCACTCGGGACGGGTGCAGGTATTGCGCTGGGGGTCAGTCCGGCCAGGGTCGGCCGCGCACAAGACGCTGACACGGTGCGGAGGCGGAACAAGGCTGCGGTGCTGCGGCTAAAGGAGTCGCAAGGCACCGATCAAGCCGCGGCCGTGGCCGCGGAGCTGCAGGCGGCAAGCTATCGGCGCCTTCGCGGGGGGTTCGAGCACCTCGCAGCCAACGCGCGCGACCAGGGGTTTCCGAGCACGGGCACGAACTTGCGCGCCGCGATTCCCGATCGCGTGGATGTTATCGAGGAGGTTATTGCGGATGGGGATCGCGTCGGACTGCTGTTCCGGGTGACCGGCACGCACAGCGGCAACCTGTTCGGAATACCGGCGACCGGGCGACCAATCGACGTCTACGAAGTCGGGATCTACCGACTCGAGAATGGGCAGGTCGTCCAAGGCTGGTTCATGGCCGACGAGGCCGCCTTGCTGAAGCAGCTCGGCGCACGATTGCCGGTCCGCGCCGATGGACAGCGCATCATCCCGCCAGTCACCGGCGGCGGTATCGATGGTGACGCCATGCTTGCGCGCCTTTCTTCTGCGCCCGTGGATTCGCAGCAGCACCGCAACAAGCTCGCCGTCGCGCGCTCGAAATCATCCTCGCCGCCAGAGGAGTTGCGCGCGGCCGATTTCACACAGCGGCGACGCGGCTTCGAGCATCTGCGCGAGTATGGACTCGCGCACGACGCAGGCGAGCTTGCGGTAACGCAATCGCTGCCGGACCGGCGAGACAAAGTCGACTTGCTGCTGGCCGAAGGCGATAAGGTCTGGATGCTGTTTCGGCTGTCGGGGACCAACACGCAGAGTCTCTATGGACTACTGCCTTCGAACGCGCCTGTCGAGGTCCCCGAGCTTGGGATCATGCGATTCGAGCGCGGCGCTTGGAAGGAGGGCTGGTATTTCGGTGACGAGCTCGGACTGCTCCTGCAGATCGGTCACCCGGACGCTTTACTCGCGGGCGCGTAGCAGCCGATCCGCCATTCAGTTTGCAACGGCGGATCGGCCAAGAAATGCGTCTATTCTCGAGCTTCAGTCATTCCGCTTCGGCTCTTCGGCTCAACTCCGAGTTGTCGCATGAGCCAGGGTTGGACGATCTCGCTTTGAATACGCCCTCCCGACCATTCCTCAGAGCGACCCATATGTCCGCCGACCGGATTGACCCAAGCCGTTTTTGGACTGCCGTGCTTCATCAGTAGATACAGGTCCGCGATTGGTTGCTGGGTGTCCTGCTCACCGTTGACGAGGAGCATCGGCGCCGAGGGCTGGTCGATCATGCCGCGCTCGATCAGAGACAGTCGCGGCCCATAGGCTAGGAATTCCTCCATAGTGTCGACGCCGTAGACGACGGAGCGGGCTGGAAAGAGGTCAAACAGATATTCGAGGCTGTTGACTGCAACCTTCTGCCATTCGGGCTGGAAGTAGTAATGGACACCGGCACCGTGCACGGCTGCGCCGAGAATGCGGTCACGCTCGGTATACGCCATCACTGCAGCCCAATAGCTGCTCCAGCTGCGGCTCTGGACAACGACCCGAGCGGCATCGATGTCGGGGCGTTTGACGAGATAGTCGAGTGCGGCGGAAAGCATGCGCTCGGAGCCGACGTCGATGAGCAGCGGTGCCTGCCCGGTGCCGGGCATGTCGATTGCGAATGCGGCGATTCCATTATCGATGTAATTCTGCGAGCCCGCCATGACTCCCTCCTTGCGGGAGTCGAGTCCGTTCATTCCAAAGACGAGCGGTGCCGGGCCGTCGACGTCGGGAACTCGCAGGTAGGCGACGATCTCGGTGTTCTCGAATGGAATTCTTATGACTTCGACGGGTGGATCGAGGAGCTTCCCGTAGCTCGTGAAAGCCTCAATGCCGCGTTCGTAGGCGTG
>JAHEEM010000066.1:3607-14533 GCA_024640695.1 Rhodospirillaceae bacterium
CGGCCAACGGCCGACATCGAAATAACGCCAGGCGGCGAGATAGTTGTCGCGCGCCTCCTGTTCGGACCCTGCGGCCGCGGCTTTGATCATGTACTCCTCGCCAATGTCGCTCCAAACCTTGGCCCAGTCGTCGCGCTCGAGGGTGTGCAGATTCGCCATTGCGCGCTCGGCGTCCGCCATTTTGACGTCGCCGATCGGGCCTGCGGCGTCGCGTGCTCGGTGTAAGGTTTCTTCCTTGAGCTCTTCCAGACTGCGTGGCCCCCAGCTCTGTGACCAGGCTGCACTTGCTGCGGTCAGTGCTAGAACCAGCAGCGATGTTTTGGATATCAGTCGTGCCATTTTTCTGTCTCTCCTATACCGCGGCGGTGCTTTGGCAGCACGTTGGCGGATCGTAGTGGGCGTCTGTTTGGCGTTGCGATCGACAAGGTGCTCAGCGCACTGAATTCATCAGGTAATCCCAGTGATCACCGGCCGCTTCGACAATTTCCGGCATATCTCGGTCGAGCAAATAACCCTGCTCGATTAGATCCATCGTTGCCTCCGCGACGAGACCGAGATACTGCTCGCGGCTCTCGTAACGCTCCTCGATCGAAATCCTCGGGTCGTTGGAGCGCTCGCGCTCGGCCTGCGTCCGCGGGAATGGAATGAAGGAGCCAGACATATGCGAAAGGACGTCTGTCGGTCCATTGTCGGCGTTATAGAGGTTCCACCCCGTATAAGTTGCCAAGGGCGCGACAATCTCGGGCATTCTCAGGGCGCCGATTTCGTTGCCGTCTGCATCAACCTGCGGCACGAAGATCGGATAGGCCTCGCCGAGGATGGGCGGCTCATTGGTGATGATGCCGTCTGACTCGAACAGCGGGCCGTAGTCAACGCGGTAGGCCAGGTGTGGCACTGTCGGAAACGCGACACCAGGAATCGCCGGCCAGCGTACAGCTTCTGCTTTGACGATTTCGTCGTTCTCGACGCTGAGGAACCGGCTCGGCGGCGCCGGCGTGCCGTCGGTGACCCAGCGGTTCATCGCCAGCAGCAGCGCCCGCATCATCCATGAGAAGTCATTGGGGTTATTCGGCTGCTGGCCGTTCTCGACCGGCGGCGGAAACGGATCGGGCAGATGCTGCGCGCCGGCGAAATGGTAGACGCGGGCGTTATCCATCATCGGCGCATCTCGACGGCCATCGATGGTCGTGTGCATCAACGATGCCGCACGACCCCAGTATTCGTATGACGAGAAGCTGTTGTAGACCTTCGGCATGAACTGCTCAGGAACGTCGCTCAGTATGCCGCCTGTCTTTCCGGTGACCGGGTCCGTCTGTTCGACATCCGTGAACGGAAAGATATCGGTCGGATAGAAAAAGTTGATAAACGGATGTGCGTCGCGGGATGCCTGGCCGAAACGCAGATTGAAGCTTCCTCGGGCAGGCCCGGCGATATGCGCCATGATGCCGTCGAAGACCTTGCGTTGCTGCTCGTCGGCATTGAAGCCTTGGTAGACAAACGTGCGCAGCGTCCTGCCCGGCTGCGAGAGACCGAAGCCTACGGCGCGCTGAATCGTGCCGGCTGGAATATTGAGGTCGGTTGGCGAGCCGTACTTGAACCAAGAGATGGTGTCGCGAATACCGGCAAGTCCCAAGCCGATGACCTGCGGGTTCTTCGCTTTGTAGATCACCTCATAGATCTTGAAGGGCTCGAAGCCCCCTTCGAGATAGATACGAGTCGAGTCCGGGACTTTGACTTCGTTCTCTACTCGCGCGAAATCCCATTGCGAGCGCGGAATCGTGCGGCGTGGCGCTTCGCGTGAGTCCCTGATGGTCAGCACGTTCTCGGGTGCATCCGGGTCGGAGACCGGGTATGGAATGTGATTGCGGTCTGCGAGCGTGCGATCCAAGACGCGTCTGGTCACGTGGAAATCGCTGCGCACGAGACCTTCGATAGGGTTGCCGTTATCCACAGTCTGTGGGACGAAGCTGCGAGAGCCGCCTTCGCGGTTCTCAGGAGTGTCCCACTGCCAGCCGACCCAGAGCAGCGTAAAGCCGTTCTCCATGAGGAATCCGTCGCCGTAGTTCTCTGCCGTAGTCGGCACGGGGGCGTCCCACGTTTCGCCTTCGGCGTGGGCGTGATTGAAAAACGTCAGCAGCCGCCGGCTTCCGCGATTAGATGTGCCGAACAAAACGGTTCCGTTTGCGCGGCCCATATCTTTGGGCTTGATCAGCGTGAAATTTGCCGAGTGCTCGACGCGGCCAGCAGCGTTGGTCGGGGCATGCTCGATGTCGACTACGACTTCGTTGGCCGGGTTTTCGGGATCGGCCTCAAAGTAGATCGTCCCGATGAACTGCTCATAGCCGCCGACGAGTCCAAACGACTTCCCGCCGAGCACGTCAGAGCGATGCTCGATCTCGACGCGTGTCACTTCTGCAGATACCGACGCGGCCAGCAGCATGCCAAGCCCAAGAATTCCGATACGAGTCATCGTTAGTTTCCCCTAAATCTTATGCCAATTTTCCTGCGTCGAAGTCGTCGCTGGGTTTGTCGGTCGGTGGCCAAGCTTTGGCTACCAGTCTTGTAACGGTAGCACGAACCACAGGATTCCCGGCGACCGGTCGCCTGCGGGCGCGTTGTTGACCGCTGCTTGTAATTATCGTTCGGCTGGTCGAGTTTGCAACATGCCAGCAGGCGACGCTGCGGGATGCTGCTCCACAGCGTTGGCGGAGGCGTCTTTCGGCCTCTATGGCAGGCTGGGTAGCGCGGCCTGGACGCCTGCCGGGAGGCTCGTTTGGGCGGTATTCATGACCATTGCGAGTAGGGTGTAATAGCCGACGATCGCGACGGCGTCAATGACACCCTGTTCTCCAAAAAGCGCTACCGCGACGGCGTAGGTCGGGTCGCTGACGCGGTGATTGCGGTGCAGCTCGGTGAACAGCTCGTAGAGGGCCGTCTCCTCGGTGCTCAGTTCAGCGGGGCGCCGGCCCTCGGCAATCGCCGCGGCTGTTGCGGGTGCAAGCCCTGCCTCGAGGGCGATGTCGTGGTGCGCTTGCCATTCGTACTGCTGGCGCCACTCGCGCGCGGTCAGCAGGATCAGAAACTCACTGAGCTGCGGCGGCAGGGCGCTGTTGTAACGCAGATAGTCCCCCATGGCGCGGGCGCGGCTGAGCACCTCGGGGCTTCTTGACAGCGGGATCCAGGGTCCGCGGAGCTCGATCCCTCGAGTGCTGCGCAGCTCTTCGATCGCTGCGGCCTGCTCAGCGGTCAAGCGGTCACTGGAGATCGTCGGCATGCGGTCTTGGGCGCTGACGATTGTTGTGCATAGCAGGCTCAGCGCAAGAAGCCTCGGTTTGAGCTGCGCGCGAAGTACGTGGATTTGTCTCATGAAAATCTCCCCGTCGGCAAGGATGGTCGATCGATGCCCTGGCCGTCGGCCGGTGCATGCGTATTTGAGCAACTTTCGGGCGGCCTTGCCATCATCCGACCAAACCGGGTATACCGGGTCGGTGCAGCAGGAGCTGATCGGCGTGCGCGGCTGCAGCACTAGGGTGCCGGATGAGAATTATGGAGCTAAGCAATGGCAAATGAAGGATATCACGAGCCTATCGATGAGCTGAGCGATGCAACACGCGATATGCATCGCGCAATCGTTTCACTAATGGAAGAGCTTGAAGCCGTCGATTGGTACAACCAGCGCGTCGACGCATGCAATGATGCTGAGCTCAAAGCGATTCTCGCGCACAACCGCGACGAGGAGAAAGAGCATGCGGCAATGGTCCTGGAGTGGATTCGCCGGCAGGACCCGGCGTTCGACAAAGAGCTCAAGGATTATCTGTTCAGCAGCGATACTATCGCTCACGAGTAAGCGCGCGATGGACTGAGCTCGCTCGCCGGTGTTCGGTCGAGCCTTCGGGAGGCCTTTGCTGGGAATCGCATGCCGACCTGGCTGCAAAACTACCGTCCAAGGCGCGAGGAATTCAGAGCGCTCGCCGACTTGGCTGCGCCGGTCGTGCTGACGCAGGTCGGTATCATGGCCATGGGGCTCGTTGACACAATCATGGTTGGTCACGTCTCAGCGACGGCGCTTGCGGCAGTCGCATTGGCTAACCTCTATATCTTCGGGATCTCGATCTTTGGGCTCGGGATGCTGTTTGCACTCGACCCGATCGTTGCTCAGGCCCTCGGCGCCAAGGACGATCTCGCCGTCGCACGTGCACTGCAGCGCGGCCTTCTGCTTGCGGGCCTTCTTACGGTGCCAACCTCGCTGCTGTTGCTGGCTGTTGAGCCCGTTTTGTTGCTGGTCGGGCAGCCCGAGGAAGTGATCCCGTATGTGGGTGGTTACGTCTGGCGTGTCATTCCGGCAACGTTTCCATTTTTCGCTTTCGTTGTGCTGCGCCAGACCCTGCAGGCGCATCGTCGAATGCGCCCAATTGTAGCGACGCTAATCGTTACGAATCTGCTCAACGCGCTGCTCAACTACGTCTGGATTTTCGGTCACGTTGGGTTTCCCGCCATGGGCGTGCTCGGCTCGGCCTGGGCGACCCTCGTCAGCCGTTGGCTCATGGCGCTGCTGCTGCTCGCAATGGGCTGGCGCTATCTGCGTCCCTACCTGCGTGAGCTCGCGCCGAGAGTATTCAACGCGAATGCGCTGCGTCGTATGTTCCGGCTCGGCGCGCCGATCGGCGGGCAGATGCTGCTCGAATGGGGTGCGTTCGGGCTCGTCGGCCTGTTGATGGGCTGGCTTGGTGTCATGCAGGTTGCAGCGCACCAAGTAGCGCTCAATCTCGCCTCGCTGACTTTCATGGTGCCGATGGGTATCGGCTCCGCTGCTGCTGTCCTGGTGGGGCACGCCGTTGGCCGGGGAGATCCCGGCGCCGTGTGGCGGTCTTCGGGCGCAGCGCTCCTGGTCGGAGCGAGTTTCATGGCGGTCATGGCGCTTGCGTTCCTGACGATACCGAGCGCACTCGCCGGAATATATACGACGAGCGAAGAGGTCATCGCACTCGCTGCGCTGTTGTTACCCATTGCGGGCCTGTTTCAAGTCTTCGATGGGCTGCAGGTCGTCGCGATGGGCCTGCTTCGCGGCCTCGGTGACACGCGAGTTCCCATGCTCGTGAGCATCTTTGGTTTCTGGTGCGTCGGCATGCCGGTAAGCATCGGCCTCGCATTCTACGCAGGTCTGGGAGCAGTCGGACTGTGGTGGGGTTTCGTCGCTGGCCTTGCCATGGTCGCCGTGATTCTGCTCGCGCGGTTAAAGCGCCTCGAGCGGCGCGAAATTATTCGTATCGTCATTGACGAGCATGGCCCGCTGGGCGGGCGCGCGGGCTGAGCTCGTTTTCTGTATCGACTGCTGGCCCAAAGTCTTCACCGCTGCCGTCGGTGTTATGATCACGGCCGTTTTTCAGCGTAGCGAAGTACAGGGTTGACGCAGCGTCGACACGAGAATGCCAGGCCCCGATGGTGGATCGCCGCCGTCTATCTTGTGCTGCTCGCATTGGTAATTCCATGGTATTGGCCGGCCGGTGACGATCGGCACATCTTCGGGCTGCCGCTCTGGGTGCTGATGACTCTCGGCGCGATCTTCGCGACCTCGGTGTTCACGGCATGGGTGTTTCTCAGTTTCTCCGACGACGAGGCTGATTGATGCTCGAGCTCTTGCCGTTCGGGCCCGGTGCCTGGGCATTCATCGGTGCATACCTGTGTTCCCTGCTGCTGGTCGGGTGGCTTGGTTTCAACGCCCGCCGCGAAGACACTCTGGAAGATTTCTATCTTGCCGGGCGTGGCTTTGGTTTTACCGTGCTCGTCCTGACCCTGTACGCGACTCAGTACAGTGGAAACAGCGTATTCGGGGTTGCCGGTGCCGCCTATCGCCAGGGCTTCGGTTGGCTGATCAGCGTGCACTATATGCTGGCAATTATCGTGTTCTACCGCGCGTTCGCACCGAAGCTTCACGCTATGGCGCTGCGGCGGTCGTATGTGACGCCCGTAGACTATCTGCGCGAGCGCTTCGGCTCCAGTGCACTCTCGCTGCTGGCTTCGATCGTCATGATCGTGGCCTTGAACAACTATCTGCTGGCACAGCTCATGACCATGGGCCGTGCCCTGCAAGGACTCGCCGGGGCGTATGGCGATCAGGCATACAACTACGGCGTCCTCTGCTTGGCGTTGATCATGCTGATTTACGGCACCCTGGGCGGCATTCGTGCGATCGCCTGGACGGACGTGATTCAGGGTGGCATTTTAATGGTCGGTTTTCTGGTGCTGCTGGTCTTGCTGATTGACGAGTTCGGGCCGTTGTCGGCCGCCACGGAAGCCGTGCTGGCCTCGCCCGATGCGGCGAAAATCGCTCGACCCTCTGCTCCAATGCTGCGCGAGTGGTTCAGTTACATACTGATTGTCGGCATGGGCGGCGCTTTGTATCCGCAAGCGATACAGAGAATCTATGCCACACGATCGCGCCGCATTCTGAATCAAAGCCTCGCTGTGATGGCGTTCCTGCCGTTTCTCACGGCATTGATTGCCGTCATTGCGGGGATCTATGGGCTCGCCTATATCCGCGGGCTAGAGGGGACGGCAACGGATCAGGTGTTCGCGAGTCTGTTGCGAGTCATTCAGGGGGGCTCGATGTTCGGCTACGGGTTCGTCGTGTTGATCTTTGCAGCCGTGCTGGCTGCGCTCATGTCGACGGCGGATTCGGCCATGTTGTCGATATCGTCGATGTTTACGAAGGACATCTACGGTGTTCACATTCGACCAAACGCGACCGAGCCTGAGCTGACGCGTATCGGTAAGCGGTGCTCGTGGGCGCTGGTAAGTTTGCTGGCAATGCTTGCGATAATCTTGAAGAACCAGGCGTCCTTGATTGGGCTCCTCGATCGAAAGTTCGACCTGCTCGTGCAGCTTGTTCCTGCATTCATGCTCGGTATTCACTGGATGAAGCTTGACGGGCGAGCGGTGCTCTATGGTCTGGTCGCCGGCCTTGCGGTGTCTCTGCTCCTCGCGTTTGGGCCGTTTTCGTTCGTGGTAGCGGGAAAGGTCTGGGGCATCCATCCTGGCCTCTATGGACTCGTGGTGAATTTGGCGATTGCCGTGCTCGGCTCATTTCTAAGCGGCGCCCGCGCGTCATGAAGCTGCTCGTTCTGCCCGGGGACGGCATCGGTCCGGAAATTTGTGCGGCTGCCGTGCGAGTGCTCGAGCGCGTTGCGGAGCGGTATGGTCTGGGGCTCGAGATCGAGCATCGCGAGATCGGGTTCAGCGCGCTCGAGAGGTATGGCACGACTGCGCCCGCGGACACCCTCGATGCCTGCGCTGCGGCCGAGGGCGTGATCCTAGGGCCAATATCGCATGCGGATTACCCGTCGGTCGCCGAAGGTGGCGTCAATGTCTCGGCGAGTTTGCGGGTAGGCCTCGATCTGTACGCCAATATCCGCCCAAGCCGAACGCGACCCGGTGTCGGTGCCAGGCAGCTGGCGCCGATGGATCTCGTCATCGTGCGGGAAAACACAGAAGGTTTCTACGCCGATCGCAACATGCACTCAGGCGCTGGCGAGTTCATGCCGACAGCGGATGTCGCTCTGGCGATCCGCAAGATCACCGCGCAGAGCTCGCGACGAATTGCGCAGGCGGCGTTCGAGATTGCGCTGCGCCGGCGGCAAAAGGTGACCGCAGTCCACAAGGCCAACGTGCTGCGCATCAGCGATGGCTTGTTCTTGTCCGAAGTCAGAAAGGTGGCTCGAGATTTCCCGTCGGTGACCTACGAGGAGCAGCTCGTCGACTCGATGGCGGCTCTGTTGGTACGCGATCCCGAGCTTTTCGACGTCGTGGTCACCACGAATATGTTCGGGGATATTCTATCCGATCTGAGCGCTGAGCTATCCGGCGGCCTCGGTCTAGGCGGATCGATCAACCGCGGCGAAGCCCATTGCCTCGCTCAGGCGCAGCATGGATCAGCGCCTGAGCTTGCAGGGAAGGACAGTGCCAATCCCTGCGCGTTGATTTCTTCCGTCGCAATGCTGCTCGACTGGTACGCAAGCAGAGCAGCGGGCAGGGAGGGATATGCTGCTGCATCAGTTGCGATAGATACTGCGATCGATGCGCTACTTTCGGATTCCCAGACCCGCACGCGCGATCTCGGTGGCTCTCTTGGCACCCGCGCCTTTGCAGAAGCAGTGTGTCGTCAACTCTAGCTCGTCTGTTTAGGACCTTGTTGCCATTTCCAAATGGCAAGTCCCATGCAAGGTGACGCACTAAGAGATCGTAATCACAATATCTTGCAGCGTTCCGAGCCGCGGAAAATCTGCAATGATGGCTTCGCGGGTAGCGAGAATCTCCGCAGTGCGGAGAATGTTAAGCGTCAGACGCCGCAAAGAGCCTCACTAGTGCTATTGCAGCGCAGATTCAAAGAGGCGATGGCGCCGAGTCGCGAAGCTGCCGTTTGCCTTCATAAGGTCGCGGCTTTTTCTTAGAGTCCCAATATCTTACTACTGCCGAGCAACTACTCGGCAACATCGTCGGTCGGTAGCCGCGGTCAGATCGGATTGCCCCCGGGCGGGAGCTGGTCGAGCTGTCGCGCTCGTAGTTCCGCGAGGACCGGCGTCGTCTCTTACTCAAGCCCGAGAAAACGGGCCGGATTATGCTTCGTCATCAGGTCGAGGTCGGCCTGACTAAAGCCCGCATCACGCATCTGGTTCATGTAGCCGAGCAGGCCGTCGGCCGGGGTAGGGCGCATGACCTGACCCAGATCGGTGCTCAGGATCACGTGCTCAGGGCCGACCTCGCGGATTCGCCCCGTGAATTCCTCGAAGCTCATCTCGTTCGGTGCCAAGGCGACACCGATCGGATACTCGAGCCACGCACCGAGCGCGGCCGCTTGACGCTGCTGCGCGACCGGCATTCGGACCAGGTCCGATTCCGGGTGGGTCACGATGATGCGCTCGATTCCTGCGGCCTTTGCGATCGGAATCAACGCGAGCGTTTCCGCGGGGCTCGAATGTCCCGTCGCGAGCGCCAGATCGTATTCTGCGATCAGTGCGAATACCTCCAGCAACTCGGGAACTGGATTGCCGTTGCGCAGCACAGGCACGTGCAGCGGATTCGGCCCATTCAGTAAATGGTTGTGCTCGGAGTCGAAGGTGGGTAACCAGACGATCTTGCCGAGCCCGGCCGTTGTCAGCGCCATGTGCTCGACCGCCGCCGGGTTGATGCCTCCGACCGTATTATTGAGCGCGATTCCGCCGAAGAACTGCACCTCCGGTACGAGTTGGGATACGAGATATGCGAGCGAGGCCGTTTGCGTGTAGTGATTTTTCATGACGACTGCACGCATCCCCATGCGCCGCGCCATCCGAGCCACTTCGAAGGCATCGAGCCCGCGCGCACGGCTGTCGGGTGCGCTGTGCACATGCACGTCGATTACGCCCTCGAGCTGCGCCCAGCTTGGTGTTGCGATGAGTGTGCCGAAAGCGATGATTGTGAGTCTGAGCCTCATGCGGCCATTCTGCGACCGGAGGGGCGCCGATGACAAGGTCTAGGCTTCCGGCGGCAGTGCGCCAACTAGCGAGGCGTTCGCCTCGCTGCTAGGCTCAGAACCGGCTGGCTCAATACCTGCGCTCGAGGATCCCGCGGATTTTGCGGAGCCAGTCGATGGAACGGAGGCGTGGAATTGTCGGCCTGATCTCACGCCGCTGCCAGACCGCTGCGATCTGTAGGTTGCACGGCGAGTTCTCAATAACGGCCAAAGGTAGCTAGAACCATGCTCGTATTCATCAGTGCAGTGTCGATTGCGCTGGTTGTCTCATTTCTGTGCTCGATCTTCGAGTCCGTAATGTTATCGATCAGCCAGGCGCGGATAGAAGTCTTGGTGCGTGAAGGCAGGCGGTCTGGTTATCTATTGCGAGAATTCAAGCAGCATATAGATAAGCCTATTGCCGCAATTCTGATCATCAATACGATTGCGCATACGGTTGGCACGGCGGTCGCAGGTGCGAGCTATGCGGACGTTTTCAGCGGCGAGACCTTGTGGTTGTTCTCGATCATATTCACGGTGGCGGTTCTATTGCTGACGGAAATCATTCCGAAAACGCTCGGCGTCGCGCATGCAGCGCGGCTCGCCGGCCCGGTTGCCCAAGGGATCAGGGCGTTGACCGTGTTACTCGGGCCGCTGGTGACCTTGTCGGAAAAAATCTCCTCGTCAATCCGCGGCGCCGGCAAACTGCCCGTCACCTCTATCGAAGAAATTCGTCTTCTGACGGCGCTCGGCCGCGCCGAAGGTATCGTCGGCACGCGCACCGCAGGGATCATCGTGGGCGCCACACGCTTAAGCGACTTGCGTGCCTCTGACGTAATGTTGCCGCGCCCGCGCGTCGTGTTTCTGTCGGGTCAGCAGAGTCGCGCCGAGATTCTCGCGACCATGCAGGAGTCAGGCTACAGTCGATTCCCGTTCACGCCTAGCAGAGAGCTCGACGATGCAACCGGCATTGTGCTCGCGCGGGAGCTGCTGTTTTATATGCAGCGGTATCCGGAGGGGCCGATCGAGTGGATGTCGCTCTTACGCGAGCCGCTCGTGGTGCCGGCCACGAAGCCCGCCAACATGCTGCTGCGGACTTTTCGAGAAGCCGCGAGTCATATGGCCTTTGTCGTCGACGAGTACGGTGGTCTCGGGGGCGTCGTCACACTCGAGGATGTTCTAGAGGAAGTCGTCGGTGATATCGTGGACGAGAGCGACGCGCCGGAGGAGGACGTCTGGCGGCAGTCGGATGGTTCGCTTCACGTTCTCGCCAGCGTTGATCTCCGCAGGGTCTGCGCGTTGCTTGCCATCGAATGGGCTCCCGAATTCGGGGTCGCGAGCGTTGGCGGCTTTGTCGCCGATAGTCTGGGCCGCGTGCCTGTCAACGGCGATCGTGTCTTCTGGCGCGATTTCGATTTCGAAGTGTTGACCGCAAGTCC
>JAHEEM010000269.1 GCA_024640695.1 Rhodospirillaceae bacterium
CGCTGCTGAGCCGGCGTACTTTATATGGAGTGTGTTACGGCGCGCCCGGAAGGATTCGAAGCGACGACTTCCGGCTTCGAAAGATGCCGACCGGCGCTACCAGATGCTCCACTAGTTCCTGCCTTGGCCTATCAGTCACGCCAGACGCTCTAAAACCTATCAGTAGATAGCAAAGTATACCTAATGTTTCTATTCCCCGTGTATTCCCGGATGCTCCCGGTGTCCTGCCCATCATTAGCAAATTTGTAACCGCAGGCATGTCTTAACATGAGCGGATAGGCTTGGAACGTCAGCCCAGCCTTATCGCTCGCACGGTTCACAATGTGACGCACCGTAGCAGGGCTCAGAGGCCCTTTTCGTTCGGTGGTAAAACCATAGACAATCTCGCCTCAGGCTGTCGATTTGCATGCTCGGCTGACCCGCCGCTGGGAATACTTTGCATTGCATGGTTGACCCGCTGCATATGAATGATGGCATAGGATTGCTGCCCGTTTAATAGACCACAATTCTATGCAAAACCCGGGCGAATATTCAGCGCGAAACACCAGGAGGCAGACCACCAAGGGCGGGCAGTCGTCGAAATTCTCTTGAGTTTGCATCCGGAAAACCGTTGTAATATAAGTAACACTGTTCAGCAACAAGATTGCCAGTAAAACAACAGTTCTGGACTAGCGAAGTATCTGCGAATCAATCTCTGCCAGGGGGGAACCGGATGAGATTTAGAAATCGTGTGATTTGCGCGACGGCTATTACGCTGCCGTACTGCTATTGCGAGCCTGCAACACATAGGCGCTAGTTTTGGCGCGGCCTTTGGCAAGCGTTGTGGTTACCTAGCAGTGACTAGCCCGCATCGCGTATAGATACTAACGGGGGAGTAGACACGTGAAATACAAAAATATCACCGATAGAAATGCCAGCCGATTATTGGCGGCAACCGGATCGGCCGTAGCCATGCTGGCGCCTGGGGTGATTCTCGCGCAGACGCTCGAGGAGATCGTCGTCACGGCCGAACGCCGCGAGGCGTCGCTTCAGGACACGCCTCTCTCGGTGGCGGCCTTCACACCCCAGGCGATCGAGGAGCGGGTGATTATCGACATGTTCGATATCCAGTCCAATACGCCGAACCTCAATATCCGCCCAGGGAGGACGCAGGGGGCGACGAACCCGGATTTCAACATTCGCGGCATTACGGGCGACGGCTCTCAGGCCGCGGTGGCGTTCTATATCGACGACGTCTACTTCCCGAGCCCCAACCGGAATGCACTGCGGGCCGTCGACATCGAGGCGATCGAAGTCCTGCGCGGACCGCAAGGAACGCTGTTCGGGCGCAACTCGACCGGTGGCGCGATCCGCGTAACGACGCGCAAGCCCAGCGAAGAATTCTACGCTAATGCTGAATTACGCGCGGGCGATTACGGGCGCGCCGATCTCGAGTTCGATATCAACGTTCCTCTCAGCGATACCTTCTTCATGAAAGCCAACTTCGCGAGCCTGAATCGCGACGGTTACTTCACGAAAGTGGGTGTACCCGGCGACCAGGGCAAGACAGGCAATATCGACGACCAGATGGGCAGCGTAGCCTTTCGATGGCTGCCGAGCGACGACGTGACGGTCGATTTCAAGTACCGGTCGGAAGAGCAGAACGGCAATTCGTACACCCGAACGATCGAATACGTCGACTTGCAAGGCCCCCTGGGCTTCCACCTGGAGCAGCTCAATAGAGCATTAATTAACGATGGGCAGCCGGGGATCGTGCAGAACGATCCACGATTGGTTCTCGACGATTTCTCGGGTCCGGGCTTCTGTTTTCTTTTCGACAACTCTGCGACGACCTGGGAGTCGGAATGCGACCAAATCTCGCGCGCCGATAACGAGCAGATTACCGCAGCTGTGAACTGGGTCCTCAACGATAACCACAGTCTGAAGTTCTCGCTAGGGCAGCACGACATCTGGAACCAGCGCGCGGTGGACTGGCTCGGTTGGGGCGCCGAGGTACGTCACGAGACCTATCAGACCGAAGCCACGACAGCCGAGCTCGTGCTTAATTCGGAGCTGGCCGACGGCAGGATCGATCTGATCTCGGGCATCAACTACTTCGATTCCTCGGAGACCGAGGATCGATGGGTCATCCGTAACCACGATCCGGACAACCAGGCGGGCACGCGCGACATCTGGTTCGACACGTGGAATACTGAGGCGGTGGGCGTGTTCGCGCAGGGCACCTATCATTTCGCCAACGACGCGACGAATCTGACGGTCGGCCTACGCCATACGAACGAAGATGCCACCGCGACTTTCCAGGAATACGAGAGCGGCGATTTCAACATCAGGGGATGGAACGACTGCACGACGTCATCGGCCATATCCGGCGAGATCGTCAAGGATCCCAGCTGCACTTGGATCAAGAGCGACGGCGAGAGCTGGTCGGAGACGGACTACCGGTTGGCAATCGATCACCAGATTTCCGAGCCCTTGATGGTCTACGCGTCGCTTTCGAAAGCCTACCGCGCGGGTGTCTACGCGCATCCGGCCGGCATGGGAGCAACTGATCCGGCCCAATACGCGCCGGCCGATTACGAGCTGGCGCCAACGCCGCCTGAAGAGGTCACCAGCCTGGAGATCGGCCTGCGCTCGACCTGGATGGACGGTCGTCTGCGATGGAATTTTACGTTGTTCGATATGGACCAGACAAACCGGCAGGGATTCATTAACGACTTCTCCACCGGGTCGGTGATTCTCATCCAGACGGTCCTGGGAGACGTCACGAGCAAGGGCTGGGAAACGGACCTGGACTTCGCCGTGACCGACGACCTGACCGTCAATTTCTCCGCGGGCTATACGGATGCCGTTATCGTCGGCAACCCGACTTCGGGTACGTATTACACGGGTACGATCGACCAGATTCAGAATACTCCCGAGTATGCCTACAGCCTGGCGATGAATCACACGGCGGACGTCTGGGGCGGGGAGTTGCGAACCAGTCTGAACTACACCTGGCAGGACGAAATGTTCGGTATGAACGATCCTGAAAGGGACGAGTTCAATATAACGCCCGCGTACGGCCTGCTGAACGGCCGCATCACGATGTCCTGGCCGGAACGGGGATTGTCTCTATCGCTAGAAGGGACCAATCTGACCGACAAGACCTATGCGCGAAGCACCCTCCTGATGGGACGTATTTTCCACGGGCCCGTGCCGAATGACCCCAACGTCCGGAACTACATAAACTATGTCGACCGTGCGCCGCCGCGCATGCTCTCGCTCGTGCTTAGCAAGGACTTCGGCGGCAACTAGATTCGAGTACCGCCCTTCGGGTACGGTGGCAAAAATGGGTGCGGTTGGGTCGACCAACCGCGCCCGCTCTAGCAGATAATTCTGCCAACTAGAAACAGGTTGTCGCTAGCGATCGTGCTTCCGGTCGACTATTTTTCGGCCGAGTCTTTCACCAACGAGATCATCGAGCATGTCGGCGCCAATCTCGATGACTGCCAGCCATTCTTTGTCTACAACTATAGGCGATTCAATAGCCCTGCTTGAAGACCGGATCGAGCTTCGGCCTCAGAGCGCCGATGACTCGACGATGAGAGCATTGCGAATAAACTGTCCGACCCGGATTGCTCCTACCCCCGTTCCGGGGATCTACCCGGCCTGCTCTGTCAGGCTTTGTGGAACGTAGACAGACTCGCCCGCCGGCTCCTCCAGCCAACGACGAATCAGGGAAATCTTCGTTCGGCTTAAAACCGCAGCTCGCCCACCGGCGGCCCCGGCTGGTGTGGCTCAGGATGTAGTCGGGGCAAGCGAGCGACCAGGCCATTCAAGCATCGACCCAACACGCCGGGTGTACCGGAGAAAACCAGCTAAGGTTCGGGCGCTCTTGCGCGAGGGGAACGAGCAGTGAGAATCAGAATTTCCCACACTTCGCGTGATTTCCAACACTACCTAGTAGCTAAAGGTATGCAACCTATTGATTTTGGCGCGCCCGGACGGATTCGAACCGCCGACTTCCGGCTTCGTAGGCCGGCGCTCTATCCAGCTGAGCTACGGGCGC
>JAHEEM010000270.1 GCA_024640695.1 Rhodospirillaceae bacterium
GTGCGGCGGCTGGTGCGGTCGCCGGATCAGCCGGATAGATCGGGCTGCCGGAAGGCTGCAGAGAGACGACAACGGCCGCAACGATGGCTGCGGTCACGAGGACGATCGCCGTATCTCTAAAACTGATTTTCATCCGCAACTAGGCTCAGCGAGGTGCGCGGCAAAGCTATCCTTCTGATGAGTTGTATCCGCCGAAAGGCGTGGATCGAAGCTTGCTCGGCCGATGCTGGCGCATCGAATTAGCCAAGTCAACATGCGGATCAGCATGCCTACCGAAGGTTCTGAGCGCGGCCGAGAATCCGAGGCATCGCAGTGAATACGGCTCGCTCGACTAAAATATTAGATGTACTCAGTTGTTGCTCGTGAACGCGTCGGCTCACCGGGCGCGACTGCTGATCTCGGCGAGCAGTCGCCCGCTGGCCTCCTGAATCGACCGATCGTCACCTGCAAGGCTTGCTGTCTTCCGTGCCAGCATTTCAGCCTGCTCGAGGTCGCCTTCGGCCATGCGCAGCTCCGCGTACTCGAGCCAGAGCACGGCGTTGTTGGGCTCGATTCGTAAGGCGCGTTCGATCGACGCTGCGGCGGCAGCGTAGTTGCCTGCGTCTCGTGCTATCCGGCTTTCGGTCAGCAATGCCGAGCTTGCACTCGGCACCGGGACGGCAGCGCTGGCTGCGGGCGCCGTGACCGTGGACTGATCGGGCACTGACGAACTCGCGCGCGGCATGACGCTGCACGCCGCTGTGCTTGCGACGAAGCACGCGAGCGCCGCGCGCCAGATCAGTTGATGAGCCGGTCGACCCATCGCTTCACGCTGCGCCCAAGTGTTCTCAGCTGAATACCGCAGCCAGCCTTCGCCTCGAGTGCGACATCGGGGGGCAGTGCGAGCAGCACCACATCGGCGCAGCGCGTGTTGGCTGCCAGACCCGTCGAATACTCGACCCAGATGTCTTCGAGCGACGCTGGTTTTGGCGGTGCATAGGACCTCGTGCCGCGCAAAGCGGCTACGAGCGGCGCCCAAATTTGCAGCGCGCCAGCCGCGCCCGTTAATCCGGTGGGTGCATTGTTATCGGCACCAACCCATACGACCGCCAGGTGATCGCCGGTGAAGCCCGCAAACCAGCTGTCGCGGAACTCATCCGAGGTCCCGGTTTTGCCTGCGACCGTGAGCTCACGCGGCAGCCAGCTGCGGGCCGAACGCGCTGTGCCACGCTCGATGACCTGCACGAGCGCCTGATTGAGCTGATAGACCGCGGCTGGATCGCTGGCTGCGCTGATTTGCAGCGGGTAACGGCGTAATGGCTCGCCGTCGACGTCCAGCACGGCATTGAGCGCACGTAGCGGCGCGCGAAAACCACCGTTAGCAAGGCTATTGTAGATTTGCGCAACCTCAAACGGCGTCAGGTCGAGCGCGCCGAGCAGCAGCGAAGGATAGGCCTTAGGCGTGCGTTCGAGGCCGAGCCGGCCAAGTAGCTCCGCAACATGCTCGGCGCCTATGTCCAAGCCGAGGCGCACCGTCGCCATATTGAATGACTCGGTCAGCGCACGCAGCAATGAGACGGTGCCGTGTGCCTCATCGGTGAAATTCTTCGGCGACCAGACCCGGCCGCCTTCCAGCGGCACGTCTATCGCGGTGTCGTCGATCGGGCTTGCGAGCGAATAGCGTCCCGATTCTAAAGCGGCGAGATAGATGACCGGCTTGAGCAGCGAGCCGACCGGTCGATGCGCATCCAATGCGCGGTTGAATCCGTCGAAGCCCGAGCGGCGGCCACCGACGAGCGCGAGCACCTCGGCGTTCTGCGGACTCGTGACGATCAGCGCGCCCTCGAGAGATTCAGGATCGAGCGACCGATCGGTCTCGAGGCGGGCGAGTCCGGACGCCAGCTCTCGCTCGGCGTGGGCTTGGACGATCGGGCTCAGTGTGGAAAACACGCTCAGGCCCTTCGTCGCCAGGTCCTCCTCGCGATATTCCATACGAAGCTGACGCCGCGCGAGTTCCATGAACGCCGGATAGTAGTTCGTGCCAGCGCCTTGGCGATCGACGACGTCGAGGTTGCGCGTGGCCGCGACCATGCTGTCCCGTGCAGAGATGACGCCGCGATCAGCCATAAGCTGCAAGACCAGATCCCGTCGCTCGCGAGCGCGATCCGGATACCGCCGCGGGTCATAGTATGACGGGCCGCGCAACTCGGCGACGAGCAACGCGATCTCGTGCAATTCGAGCTCTGTGAGGCTCTTGCCGAAATAGAAGCGGCTCGCAAGTCCAAAGCCGTGCACTGCTCGGGAACCGTCCTGGCCGAGGTAGACCTCGTTTATATAGGCCGTCATGAGCTCGGGTTTGTCGTAGGCGAGCTCGAGCACGACGGCCATGACCGCTTCACGCAGTTTGCGCACGAGCGTTTGCTCGTTGCTCAAGAAATAGCTCTTCACGAGCTGCTGGGTGAGCGTGCTGCCGCCCTGTCTGATCTCGCCGGAGCGCAGGTTGATAAGTAATGCTCGCAAGATGCTGCGCGGATCGATGCCGTGGTGCTCGTCGAAGCGCTGATCCTCGATCGCCTTCAAGGCTTCGACGAGGAGGGGCGGAATCTCATTGGGCTCCACGACCAGCCGGTCCTCGCCGTGGGTTGGAAAGATGCTGCCGATCTGTGCGGGGCCGAGCCGGAAGACCGGCAGGGGCTGGGCCTGCTCGTCGCTCAGCGTAATGAGCCGATCCTCGGCGAATCGCAGCGCCAGCGCGCGCGATGGCGCGATGCCGTCGGCAAACTGAAATGGCCTGGTGACGAGGTTAAGCGCGTTGGGACCGAGCCGGTATGTGCCCGCTGCGCCCAAGGTCTCAACCTCCCGGTAACCCAGCCGGCGCAGTTCTCCGACAACGTCATCCCGGGAGAGCGGTCGGCCTGCGTAGAGCTCGAGTGGCGCTGCGTAGACTCGCGCTGGGAGATCCCACTGCCGAGTCTCGAATTGGCTCAGCACGACCCAGCTGAGATACCCCGCATAGGAAGCGCCAAGCACCACGCAGGCTGCGATCGCGTAACGAATCGGCTTCTGCCTCAGCCGCTTGAACTGGCGCTTCATTGAGGTGTGTCTCGTTCCCTAGCGTTCACGCCGGCTTATTCCATCAGGGCGTCATTGTGAAATGTCGTCGCAGCAAAGGTGGCCGACAATCCGCTGCTGCTTTGGCTATGACCGTGCCGACAAGTCTACGCGATTCCTCGTGCCGGCTAGTCAGCTGCGCTCGCGGGTCACCATGTGCGAGGCATCGAAATCGATGCACGGCGGATCCTCGGGATCAGTCGCCGTGCTCTGATGGAGCTGCGGCAGGGCGCTCGCGCACAGTGATCGGTGCCGGCGTTGCGTCGAGGCCGGGCTCGGTTGCGCTCCACGCGAGCTCGCCGGCGGCGACGTCGACGTGAAGCTCCAGCTCGCTGCTGTCGTTCGCGCAGCTGAAGTCGATCCCCATGCCAGGCACGGAGTAGGCCTGATGCGCATCCGGGGTCGGGTAACGCACGCTCGCGTCATGGCGCTCCATGCAGCAGCTTCGTCCCTGCCGGTATCGATCATGGTTACGGTCCGGTCGATTTCTCTGGGTGTGCGCAGCAAACCGAGCGCGTCAGCGGCCTGGTAGAGGATCGTGTCGACCGCCGGCGTGCCCTGAGCATATGCGATCTGCGGTGATGCTAATAACCACAGTGCCGCCGCGGTGGCAGAGGCGATCTCGCGCATGCACAGCCCTGCGATTGCAGGCTCAAGCTTGATGAGCGCTCGATTATGGCCCCTGAGCCGCGAAAGGACTGACTGCTGCACCCATTTATCGTGGTTGTGCCTCTTTATTATGGCGCCGGTATCCGGGAAAATAAGATCCGGTTGATCCGGGCTCTTACCCGAACCTATTTTCAAATAACGAGGCTAGAAATTTACATGGCAACTTACGAATGCGAAAAGTGCGGCATGAGCGTCAACGCGACCTGCGGCAAGTGCGATGCCCCACTCGAGAACGATTCGCTCGAAAAGCCCGACGGCGCAAAAGTCCAGATCTC
>JAHEEM010000067.1 GCA_024640695.1 Rhodospirillaceae bacterium
CGGACAAGCGCGAAGCCGAAGCCTTGCTTCGTAAGGAGCTGCTCGCACATCTCGACAAGCTCGACGCCGACGAGTTAGTCATGTTCAAGCTGACGCTTCCGGAAGAGCCCAACTTCTATAACGCGTGCCGGGATCACCGCAACATGCTCAGAGTCGTCGCCCTGTCAGGGGGTTATAGTCGCGATGAAGCCAATCGCCGGCTTGCTCAGAACAACGGCATGATCGCGAGCTTCTCGCGCGCCCTCACAGAGGGTCTGTCGGCACAGCAATCGGACGAGGAATTCAATAAGACGCTGGACGCGACCATCCAGTCGATCTTCGACGCTTCCTCGACCTAAGCCCGAACGGCCTGTGCGTCTGCCACGGCCCGGGGTGTAGGGCCGATAACCCGTGGGTGTGGCCCGCCGACAGGTGCAGGCTTTTCAGCCCCCTCGCCTGCGGGCTCCTCGCGCGCCGGAAATCGAGATTACTTCACCAGCGTCGCCGAAGCTGTCTGCACGCGACTCCCCGTGTCAGCTCCGGTGCCTGTAGCGACGACATCATCGTGACGATCGACTTCTAGCACCCGCCAGCTCGGGCCCGATTCTGCCTGGTGCCGGCGCGGTGATGAGATGATACGCTGCAGTGCCTCGGCAACCCCGTCCCCCCAAGGGACCCACGGATGACCACCGCTTCGCCAAAATTCGACGATCGGCGCGCCAAGCGAAACGTGGCGGTGTTGTTTTTTGCTCAGGCCATTCTGGGCGCCCAGCTGCCAGTCAATATGATTCTTGGCGGCCTGGCCGGCGCCCTGCTCGCCGACAACCGTGCATTGGCGACTCTGCCCATTTCGATCATGGTGCTGACATCCATGCTCACGGCGCTACCGGCTTCGCACTTCATGGGACGTTTTGGGCGCAAGGCGGGATTCCTCTTGGGCACAGCTGCCGGCGCTGTCGGCGGCGCGCTCGGTGCGCGTGCGCTAGCCATCGGCAGCTTCGAGCTGCTCCTGCTCGGCGCGGCATTCACTGGCATCTATCAATCCACGCAGGGCTTCTTTCGCTTTGCTGCAGCGGATACTGCCTCGCCGGCATTCAAGCCCAAAGCCATCTCGTGGGTCCTGGCAGGGGGCCTCCTGAGCGCGCTGATTGGCCCGGAGATCGTTCGGACCATGAGTGACTACTTCTCGCCGATACCCTATGCAGGCGCGTATGCAACGGTGATCTTCGTCAATCTCATCGGTGCGGTGGTCGTGCTGCTGCTCGACATACCCACACCACCGCGCCGCGCCAAGGGCGCCGGCTCGGGTCGCCCGATGCTCGACATCCTGCGCCAGCCGAGAACGGTCGTCGCGATTCTCTGCGCGATGATCTCCTACGCGATGATGACCTTAGTCATGACTTCGACGCCGCTTGCGATGGTCGGACACGGCTTTACTTCCAATCATGCTGCCGACGTGGTCCGCTGGCACGTGCTTGCAATGTTCGCCCCGAGCTTCTTTACGGGCTCGGTTATCGCGCGTTTCGGACACGTGCCGGTTATTGCGATCGGCCTCGTAATGCTCGGCGTCTGCAGCGCGATCGCGCGCTCGGGTGTCGAGATCCACAGTTTCTATCTTGCGCTCATAGCGCTCGGACTCGGCTGGAATTTTGGCTTCATCGGCGGCACGAGTCTGCTTGCGACGACTCATACGCTCGAGGAGCAGGCGAAGATTCAAGGACTCAATGATTTTCTCGTGCTCGGCCTAGTGACTGTGGCGTCGTTCGGCTCTGGTGCACTGTTGACTCTCTATGGCTGGGAAATGGTTCAGCTCGCGATGGCGCCAGCGCTCATGGTTGCAGGCGGCGCGCTCTTTTGGCTGACGTTGGCAGAGCGACGTGCGACCGATCCTAACGCGGCGATTTGACCCGCCGCAGCGTCTCAGCCCGCAACGCATCGATGAGCTTTTTGAGAGCACGCAGGCCGGCCGCGTTGATATCGGCGCGGCCGAGGCTCGTATTGAGTCGATGCTGCAGGTCTTCGGCATTCGCGTCCGCGAGATCCCGGAAGCGGCGGATACCGACCCGCTCGAGATACTCGATCATGCTCGGTCCGCTGCGTTGCTCCAGCCAGGATCCGATTACCATCTCGCAAGAACAACTCCGTGCGCTCTGCTCGAATTCCAGAGGCCTTCGCCGGTCAGGCCCGCATCCAAGCCAAGTCACAAAGGGCGGGCGCGGCAGGCGCTCCCAGATGGTACGCTAGCATTGGCCGAGCACGCTTGAATACTGTCGGGATCACACAGCACACTAATGAGGACAGCCGTGAAACTCAGCTCGATCATCTTAGCCGCCCTGATCTGTCTCCTTCCGGACCACATACTCGCTCAACACAGTTCCACCGCTCCTAGCTTGCGAGTGCTCAGCTCCAACGGCGTGCGCGCGCCGCTCGAGGACATTCAGGGAGAAATCGAGGCTGCGACCGGCTATTCACTCGACATAGAGTTCAGCACATCCGCATCCCTGACGGATCGGATTGAAGCCGGCGAGCCGTTCGACGTCGCGATTCTGACTCCGGCACTGGTCGACCGCCTCAGCACGGGGGGCCAGGTAAGCGCCGAGTCGGCACTGCCCTTCGCGCGCACAGGTGTTGGCGTGGGCGCGGCGAGCTCGCGAACTGAACGCGATGTCAGCACGCCCGATGCGCTGCGTCGCACGCTGCTGGCTGCCGAGTCCGTCACGCTCACTGTAGATGGTCAAAGTCGGCGCGTCAGCGAGGCGGCGTTCGAGACGCTCGGGATCACCGAGCAGATGCGCGCCAAAACCAAGCTCGTCGGCCCGGGCGAAGGCCCATTCGTGGTCGCCCGAGGCGAAGCGGAGCTTGTATTGACGCTCATCAGCGAAATCCTCCCGGTACCCGGCATCGTGCTCGTTGGACCTTTTCCAGCGGCCGTGCAGAGTTACACCGCCTTCACCGCCGCAATCAGCGCGTCCGGCACAGACCCGCTCGGCGCGAATAAACTGATCGAGCAGCTGGCATCGCCCACGATGGCGACAGCATTGCGCGCGCGCGGACTGGAGCCGCTCGGTAGCTCGCGATAGTCGGCACGCGTCTCGCCGTAGTGATGCCATGCCAGAGCAGCCGAAAGTACGGATCTGGATCAAGCTCGAGCTCGCGGGCAAGGGTGAAATCGGACCCGGGAAAATTACCCTCCTAAGGCGCATTGGCGAGCATGGTTCGATTTCCGCCGCGGCGCGGTCAATGGATATGTCCTACCGCCGCGCCTGGCAACTCGTCAATGAGCTCAATCACCTGGTCGACGTACCCCTCGTTGAAACGCATGTCGGCGGCAGCTCTCGGGGCGGCGCCCGGCTGACCGTACTCGGCAAGTGCATAACTGATCGCTACGAGGCAATCGCGCAGCGCTCCACGACGGCGTGTCGTGAGCTGCTAACCAGCTTCTTGCCTGACGATGACTGACAGTTTGCTTGCACCAGCGCCAATGCGGCCGACCGGGATTGTTGATTAGTCTCGTTTAAGGTCCAGCTGGGCGCCATGATCGCCCTCGAGCACGCAACCGCACGCGCGCATCGGCAACGTCGCGCGAATGAGCGTGCGGAGCCTGCGAGCGTTACGTTGAAGTTTTCAAAATCCATCGCCAGCACGTCACGTCGAGATCACGGTTCGTGGGATTGACCTGCAACCGTTCGATCAATTCCAGACCTGGCATACGGACAAAAGCTGGCTGCCTTGAGCGGACCGCCACGTCGACATCGTGTCGGCATGAAAGCGGCCTGCCTGCAACTTAACCCTTATGCAATACCTGTACAAAAAGACTTTCTCAGTAAACTCGAAGCAATTCACGTAGATACTCTTTCAGAAGATAAATTCTTAAGCTGTTGTTTTCGATGTTATTTTACTTATTAACTGGAACAGTCGCGCACCCACATATTCTTATACAATGTCTGTACATTACTTTCGGCATCCGTTATCATATAACTCATAGTCGCGATCACCGGAATCCATGAAACCGCAACCCGACAACATCGACTCTGGCCTTTACCCGATCGGCACAGTTTCGGAGCTCACTGGCGTAAACGCGATCACCCTTAGGGCCTGGGAGCGGCGTTATGGGTTATTCGAGCCAGTCCGCAAAGCCAGCGGCCACCGGCTCTACAGCCAGTACCACATTGACCTGATCAATCGCGTTGTCAGTCTGCTCGACCGCGGTATGCGAATCAGCCAGGTCAAGCCCCAGCTGGACGCCGAGCAGGCGCGCAACGACGGCGCGGTCGGTACGCCGGATTCCCTCTGGAAGCGCTACCTCAGCCGCATGGTCGGCGGGATCGTGCAATTCGACGAAGGCGCACTCGAAGAGACTTACGGCGAAGCCCTCGCCATCTACCCCGTGCAGACGGTGACCGTTGAGCTCCTGACCCCCCTCCTCAAGGAGCTCGGCCGGCGCTGGGAAGCCGGTGAAGGCAGTGTCGCCGAAGAGCATTTTTTCGCCTGTTATCTGCGTAACAAGCTGGGTGCCCGTTTTCACCATCGAGTCCGCACGCAAGATGGCCCGACGCTGCTGCTCGCTTGCCTCCCCGGCGACCGGCACGAAACGGGCCTACTGCTGTTCGCCTTGGCCGCCAATGACGCGGGCTATCAAACCGTTCTGCTGGGCGCCGACATGCCGCTTGGCGAGCTGCCCGCAGCTGCAAGAAAGACCCGCTGCCATGCGATCGTGCTGTCGGGACTCGTTCCGCCGGAAACGCGCGTGCTCAAAGACGATCTCAGCGATGTCGCTCGAGTGACTAACGTTCCCGTGTTTGTCGGTGGACGCGCGTCGGTCGAGGCCTACGACTTGTTGAAAAAATCTGGGTGCGAGCCGCTGGGCATTGATGTCGACACGGGCATCGCGAGAATCGGCCAGCATCTGGCCGTTCAACGCTAGAGAAACAAAGGGAATACTGGTCATGCGCCCCGACGAAGATTTTTCGACGATCTCCCGAGAACGCTCCCGCGGACCGATTGGCTGGGCCGAGATGGGACTGTTGCCCGATCGCGTCATCAGGGTTGGCATCCGCCGCCTCAACCGACAAAGGCTCGAGGAAATAGGTGCCAACGATGTCGAGGCCACATCAGCGACACTCAATAAGTTCGTCGCTCAAATGTGCCGCGCGCCCATCGCACCGGTCCCCGAACTTGCGAACGCGCAGCACTACGAAGTCCCCGCCGAGTTCTTCAACCAAGCACTGGGCAAGCATCGCAAGTACAGCTGCTGCTACTGGACGGCCCAGACGCCGTCGCTCGAGGCGGCTGAAGCCGAAGCACTGCGCACCACCTGCGAGCACGCCGGCATTGAGGACGGGATGTCCGTGCTCGAGCTCGGTTGCGGGTGGGGCTCGCTGAGCCTCTGGATCGCGTCCAACTATCCCAACTGCCGAATAACGTCGGTCTCTAACTCCGGCAGCCAGCGCGAATACATCATGCAGCAGGCGTGGGAGCGAGGGCTCGACAACATTACCGTGTTGACGCGGGACATGAACGAGTTCGACAGCCCCGAGCGCTTCGATCGCATCGTATCGGTCGAGATGTTCGAGCACATGCGGAACTACCCCGAGCTGTTTCGCCGGATCAGCACCTGGCTGAACCCGCGGGGCCGCTTTTTCATGCATATTTTCTGCCACCGTAGCTGTGCCTACGAGTTCGTCGATGCAGGACCGAGCGACTGGATGAGCCGGCATTTCTTCTCAGGCGGGATCATGCCGAGCGATGACCTGCCGCTGCGGTTTCAGCGTGATCTGAGCCTGGTCCAGCAATGGCGCTGGGATGGACGGCACTATGAACGCACGGCTAATGCGTGGCTTGAGAACATGGATGCGCGCAAAGATCGAATCATGCCGCTCATGGCTGCAAGCTATGGCGCCAGTGAGGCGGAAAAATGGTTCATGCGCTGGCGAATCTTCTTCATGGCCTGCGCGGAGTTGTTCGGTCATGAGCGAGGCACTGAGTGGTACGTGAGTCACTACCTCTTCGAGCGAGCCGAGGATGTAACTGAGCGGGCCGACGCATGAAGGCGAACATCATAAACTTCGTCGTTTTCCAAGCCGGCTGGCTCGCCTGCGTGCTGAGCGCTGCGAACGGACTGCCATGGGTGGGTGTCATCGTGGCGGCAGCTGCCGTCGCACTGCACTTCGTCCTTGCCGCTAACGCGGCAGCGGAGCTTCGCCTCGTCCTCGTCGCCCTGGGCATCGGTGCATTTTTCGATAGCATGCTCATATCTACTGGCTGGGTCAGCTACCCAAGTGGAGTATTGGCGCCCTATTTCGCGCCTTATTGGATTCTAGCGATGTGGGCCCTTTTCGCGACGACCCTCAATACGTCGCTCGCGTGGGTGAAGAAGAGCCTGCCGCTGGCCGCCGCGCTTGGCACTGTCTGCGGCCCTTTGAGTTTTCTCGCTGGCCAACGTCTCGGCGGAATCGAACTCATTGAGCCCGCAGCAGCCCTGACTGCGCTGGCGGGAATTTGGGCGGTCGCGATGCCAATCCTCGTTCTAGCCGCGCGCCGCAGCAACGGTATCGACGCGGTACCCGCCGCCCTGCGACTCGGCGTGGTTACACTGGACTAGGCCGACATGCTTGACATAACCGCATACCTTTGGACCGGAGCTGCGCTTGCAGGCCTAGCCATAAGCTTCTGGCTCGTGAGCCTTGTGAAGAACGACGTCAGCATTGTCGATTCGGTGTGGTCGTTGATGTTCTTGTTCGTCGCGGGCGTTTACACGATGGCCACCGCCAGCACGGGTCCACGCGTGTCGCTGATTCTCGTACTTGTCACAGTCTGGGCGCTGCGGCTTTCCGTTTACATCAGCTGGCGTAACCACGGCAAACCGGAGGACCATCGTTATCAGCAAATCCGCCGAAACAATGAGCCCGGCTTCCGGTTTAAGAGCCTCTACATCGTCTTTGGCCTGCAGGGCCTGCTCGCCTGGATCATTGCCGTCCCACTTGCGGTCAGTATCGGCAGCGAAGCGCCGCTCGGCGCGCTCGATTACCTGGGCGTAGCGCTGTGGCTGATCGGTCTATTCTTCGAGGGCGTTGGCGATTGGCAACTCGCACGCTTCAAACGTGACGCAACAAATCGGGGCAAGGTGCTCGACAGCGGCCTGTGGGCCTATACACGTCACCCAAACTACTTTGGCGACTTCACCGTATGGTGGGGCTTCTATCTGATCGCGCTCAGCGCCGGCGGCTGGTGGTCGCTGTTCGCGCCGCTGCTGATGACAACGCTGCTACTCAAGGTTTCCGGTGTCGCGCTGCTCGAGCAGGACATTGCTGAGCGCCGGCCCGCGTACGCCGAATACATACATCGAACGAACAGCTTCTTGCCGGGCCCGCGCCGCGCGCAGCAGACTGGAGACCAAGCATGACTAAGACACTGAGCCTGCTCGTCATTTCTTTGCTGACTCTACCAAGCCTCAGCAACGCGGCGGATCGTGAGTGGCGCTTCCGCGTATTTCTCGACAACAAGGAGATCGGTTACCACGAGTTTCGGCTCAAGGAGCGAGATGGCCAACAGCTGCTCGAGACCGAGGCCAACTTCGAGTACAAGCTTCTGTTCATCAAATTGTACGAGTACACGCATGAGAATTCCGAGATCTGGAAAGGGGGCTGTCTCGAGCGAATCGAGTCGCGAACCGATGCGAACGGGAAACCATACGAAGTCAGTGGTGTACTAGCCGACAACCGGTTTGTGCTGCAAAGTGAGGACGGAGCTTTAGAGCTGCCATCCTGCGTTATGAGCTTTGCCTATTGGAACCCAGCCTTCCTTAGTCAGGACCGGCTGATCAACACACAAAATGGCGATTTCATCGATGTCCAAGTTGGCGCCCCCGAGCGCGTCGATCTGGAAGTGCGCGGGTCGATTCAGCCAGCCCTCCGTTATCGGCTCAACGCCAAGGCGCTCGGCATCGAGCTCTGGTACTCCGAAAACCAGGAGTGGCTCGGGCTCGAGGCAGACGCGGCCGGCGGCCGAAAACTCCGCTACGAGTTGATCTGAAATTCTTCGGGAGTAAAGACCCCATGAAAACCATGCAAGGGCTCGTGCCGGTAACGCTGCTTTCTATGGCTCTCTCTGCCTGCAGCAACCTGCCGCAGCTCGAGCCTGTCGAGCGGGTCGAACTGCCGCGTTTCATGGGTGACTGGTATGTGATCGCTAATATCCCGACATTCCTGGAGCGCGGTGCCCACAACGCCGTGGAATCCTACGAGCTGGAGCCGGATGGCACCGTTGCAACCACGTTCACGTTCCGCGACGGCGCGTTTGACGGCCCCGTTAAAACTTATCATCCGAAAGGATTCATACGCAGCGAGTCGAATGCCGTCTGGGGCATGCAGTTTATCTGGCCGATCAAGGCCGATTACCGCATCGTCTATCTCGACGAGGACTACACCACGACGGTGATTGGCCGCAACCGGCGGGACTTCGTCTGGATCATGGCTCGCGAGCCGCAAATTTCAGCGGATAAGTACGCCGAGATCGTCGAGCTTCTCGGCGCGGTAGGCTATGACGTCTCTGCGCTTCAGCAGGTGCCGCAAAAATGGTAGCCGCCGGGTCCAATAATCGCCTCCTCCCCTGCTCTTTCACCCGTGTATTTGAGTTACGGGCGGGCACGTGAAGATCGCCATCATCGGCACAGGCATCGCCGGAAATGTTGCCGCCTATAAGCTCGCCCGCGACCACGACATTACGGTGTTCGAGGCTGACAGCCGTATCGGCGGCCATACGAATACGCTCGACGTGGAGCACGAGGGGCAGCACTACGCGGTTGATACTGGCTTCATCGTCTTCAACAACCGCACCTATCCAAACTTCATTGCGCTGCTGAACGAGATCGGTGTTGGCTGGCGGGACAGCGACATGAGCTTCAGTATTCGGCATGAGCACAAGGGTCTCGAGTACAACGGCGCAACGATCAATACGCTATTTGCACAACGCAGCAACCTGCTGCGTCCCTCGTTCTATCGCATGATCCGAGACATTTTGCGCTTCAACCGAGAGGCACCGGCGCTACTGGAACCTGGCGCGCCAGATCTATCCTTGGATGAGTACTTGTCGGCAGGAAATTACTCCAAGGAGTTCATTGATCACTACATCATTCCAATGGGCGCAGCGATCTGGTCCGCGCAACCAGCGCTCATGGGTCAGATGCCGGCGCGTTTCTTTGTCCGCTTCTTCGAGAATCATGGCCTGCTGACGGTAGCCGATCGGCCGATTTGGCGTGTCGTCGAGGGCGGCTCCAGCCGCTACGTAGAAAAGCTCGTTGCCGGGCATCGATCCCGCATCCGCTTGAATACCCCTGTCGAATCGGTGCGCCGGCTGGCGGGTTTCGTCGAGATCAAGGCGCGTGGTCTGGAGGCCGAGCACTTCGACCATGTCTTTTTCGCCTGTCATAGCAATCAGGCCCTGGCCTTGCTCGCTGATCCGTCTCCGGCGGAGCGGCGGCTTCTTGGCTCTATTGCCTTTCAGCCCAACGAGGTCGTGCTTCACACCGACGCCTCCCTGATGCCGAAACGACGACTCGCATGGGCAGCCTGGAACTACCACATCTTGAGCGGCGCTCAGGACCGCGTAGCGGTCACGTATAATATGAACATCCTGCAGGGCCTCGATGCGCCGCTTGAGTTTTGCGTCACGCTCAACAACACGGATGCTATCGACCCCGGCAAGATCATTGCGCGGTTCGAGTATGATCATCCAATGTTCACGCCCGAGGCCGTCGCGGCGCAGCAGCAGCACGGCACTATCAGCGGGGTGGACCGCACTTTCTATTGCGGTGCCTATTGGCGCTATGGCTTTCATGAGGACGGCGTCGTGACAGCGCTGGCCGCCGTCGAGCAGTTTAACAACCGGATTCGAAATGAAGAGCGCTATCTACGAAGGACGGGTTAGCCACCGCCGATTCTCGCCGGCAAAGCACGACTTTGCCTACCGGATCTTCATGGTCTACCTCGATCTGAGCGAGCTCGACTCGGCCTTCGCCGGGCGCTGGCTGTGGTCGGTTCGTCGGCCCGCTCTGGCCCGGTTTCGGCGCGAAGATCACTTCGGTGATCCGGCAGTCCCACTCGATGCCGCGGTGCGCGATCTCGTGGCAGAGCAGACCGGATCCCGGCCAGGCGGACCGGTGCGCCTACTGACCCAACTGAGCTACTTCGGATACTGCTTCAATCCAGTCAGCTTCTACTATTGTTACGATGCCGCGGACAAGCGCGTCGAAACCATCGTCGCCGAGGTCAACAATACGCCCTGGGGCGAGCGCCATTGCTATGTCCTGCACGAAGCCATGAATCATGGCCGAGAAGGTCACAAACGCTATCTGCCTGTAAAGCAAATGCACGTCTCGCCGTTCATGCCGATGGACGTCAGCTACGACTGGCGCTTTTTACCACCAGACAAGCGTCTCGCCGTGCACATGGAGAACGCCAAACATAAACAGAAGCTCTTCGACGCGACCCTGGAGCTGAAGCGAACCGAGATTTCCGGTCCAGCGCTCGCAAGAGTACTCGTCACCTATCCACTTATGACGTTCAAGGTCATCGCCGGAATTTACTGGCAGGCGCTCAGACTTTGGCTCAAACGCGTCCCGGTGTGCGATCATCCCGCCAGCGCTCTGACCGTGCATGAAAAGAAGACATGAAAGCCGTTAGCCTAGCCGATCCGCGTCACCTCAGCGGCACCCCAAAGCCCACGAGTCTCGACCGCTTGGCTCGTAGCCTCGTGCTGCGCCAGTTCGAACGACTCGACAGGGGCTGCCTGACCCTGCGTGAAGGCAATGCAGAGGCCAGCTTCGGCGAGAGCGCGTCGAACGCGACGCTGCGAGCTGATATCGAAGTCCTCGACCCTTCCGCTTACTGCGACGTGGCTTTCGGCGGCACGATCGGGTCCGGCGAGGCCTACATGCGCGGAGCCTGGCGATCCGACGACCTAGTCAAGCTGGTCCGCCTGCTTTTACGCAATCGCAGCGTCCTCGAGGATATGGATAAAGGCTCAGCCCGGCTGACCCGACCGCTGCAGAATCTGTTCCACAAGCTGAACCGAAACACCCGTGAGGGTGCACGCCGCAACATCTCTGCACATTACGATCTGGGAAACGATTTCTTCTCGCTGTGGCTCGACGAGACGATGATGTACTCATCGGCAATTTTCGAGCACCCATCAGACAGCCTCCTCGACGCCCAGCGCCATCGGCTCGACGTGATCTGCGACAAGCTCAGGCTGGGGCCCAATGACCACGTTGTCGAAATCGGCACGGGCTGGGGCGGCTTTGCGCTGCATGCAGCCAAGACCCGCGGCTGCCGCGTAACGACGACCACGATCTCGGCGCAGCAGTACGAGCTTGCGAAGCGACGCGTAGACGAAGCAGGGCTCGCAGACCAGATAGAGCTCTTGCTCGAGGACTACCGGGATTTGAGCGGACGCTATGACAAGCTCGTCTCCATCGAGATGATCGAAGCGATCGGTAGCGAGCACTATGATGCCTATTTTGCCAAATGCGCCTCGCTGCTGAAGCCAGGCGGTCAGTTGCTTATCCAGGCGATTACGACCTTCGACCGTCAGCATGAGCTTCTCAAGAAAGAAGTCGACTTCATTCAGCGCTATATTTTCCCCGGTGGCTGCCTGCCCTCTATCTCGGCCATGTCGAGCGCAATCGGCCGGGCCAGCGACCTGCTGATCACCGGGCTGGAGGATATCGGCCGGGATTATGCGCTGACCTTGAACCACTGGCGCCGGAACTTCTTCGCGCAGATCGAAAAAGTACGCGCACTCGGTTATCCGGACGAGTTTATTCGCATGTGGGAATTCTATCTGACCTACTGCGAAGGCGGCTTCGCCGAGCGGGCCATCAGCAACGTGCTCCTGACCGCCGAGAAACCCGCCTGAGAATTCAACCGAATGCGCCCGCCCGGACTCACCAGACCAACCATCGGCAGCAAGATCCATGCGCCAGCACATGCTGTGACTTCTCCTCACAGGGAGAGTATGCTCGGCGCCGTCACTTCATACCCACAGGGTGTCAGATAAAAATGACCAACAAGAAGCTAATCGCACTTCTCTCGCTAAGCCCATTCTTCGGCGCCCCCGCAGCGTTCGCTCAGCAGCCGGCAGATAAGCCCCTGCCCTATAACTTCGCGCATGCCAGCATCGCGGTCACGGAGCTGGATACCGGCGGCTTAGAGGGTGGCGTTTCGTTCACCGTCGCGCCAAACCTGCACGTATTTGCGAGCTACCAGGATTGGGAGATCAACAGCAACGTCGACCGCTCGATCCTCCAAGTCGGCGCAGGCTACCACTGGGACATTGCGCAGAACCTCGATCTCCTCGTCGGCCTGGCTTTCGCCGATAGTACGTTCGATCCTCCCGGGCCCGCCAAGAGCGACGACACCGGGCTAATTCTTAGCGCAGGTCTGCGTGGTTGGCTTACCGACACAATGGAGCTTTCGGGCACGATTTTGCTCGACGACTCCTTGGAGTCCGGCACCGATACGGTACTGGAATTAGGCGGCCAGTATTACATGAGCAACCAGTTCTCGCTCGGAGGCCGCGCGCGCATCGACGAGAACGACACGACGTTGTTTTTCGGCGGGCGTTTCTACTTTGGCCGGGGAAACTAGCGCCGTCGAAGACCGTTAGGGGCTGGCGTCGTAAGACTTAACGAAGCAGCTCGGCGACAGCGTCGTGATGGTTGCGCTCGGCGAGTTCATAAGGCCGTAGACGCTGCTGATTGATCAAGCGCTTACTGGCGCCTGCCTCCAAGAGCGATCGTGCGGGCTCGAGCCGACCGTACTCGCCCGCGGTGTGAAGCGCGCCGTTTCCATGCTCATTGCGCGCATCGACATCGCTGCCCGCGGCGATGAGCCGGTCGATCGCCGTAACTTCGTTGGCCGCAACCGCAACGATGAGCGCCGTGTTTCCCGTTGCAGTCCGCGCATCGACCGCGGCCCCGCGATCGACGAGAAAGCGGAGCATGTCGACTTGCCCAGCCTGCGCCGCAATGTGCAACGGCGCCATACCGAGTGAATCGGCGGCGTTGATGTCGGCGCCCCGACGCAGTAGCGCCTGCGCAACCGTCACCTCACCTGCCTCGGCGGCATACCAGATTGGTGTGCGCTGTTGCGCATCGCTGATGCGGACGCTCGTTTGAGCGGCAAGCAACGCTTCCAACGCTGACGCCGCGCCTCGCTTTACGGCGAGTATCAGCGCAGTCGTACCGTCGGTGGACTGCGCGTTGGGCGCTACTCCTGCCGCTAAAAGTTGCTGGACCGCCATACGATCGCCACCCGACACCGCATGCATCAGCAACGTAACCCCTTCAGCAGTAACGATCCCAGGATCGGAGCCGCCGCCGAGCAACGCTTCAACTACGGCCGCATGGCCCGCGCGGGCAGCCCAGACCAGCGGGCTGTAGCCATTGCCTGCGGTTAGGTTCGGCGACGCGCCGGCCCGCAGTAGCTCCATGACTACGTCGACATGCCCACGCATTGCCGCCCGGCTCAACGCCGTATGCCCGTCGACATCGACCCAATCGAGGTCGCCGCGAGGCACGAGTGCCTTCACACCGTCAAGGTCGCCTCGCCAAGCGGCGCTCATTAGATTGGACCAGCCGGGCAATGCTTGACCGGCAGCCTGCGACCAGTTGGCGTTGTGCTCAGTCGCCGCGACTCGCGACTCCCAAGGATCGCGCGCACCAGAACGCACGAGCAGCGCGGCGACCTCCAAGTGGTTGCGCTGGCGCGCAGCCGTCAGCGCGGTCCAGTTCCGCTCATCCTGGAACTGGATATCAGCTCCTGCATCCAGCAACGCGGCGACGATCTCGCGCTCGCCATTAGCGGCGCTAACAATCAGGGGTGTATTGCCGAAACGGTCCTGCAGGTTTACGTTGGCCGACGCATCGATGAGCACTCGGGCAGCATCGTAACGCCTGCCGCGCACGGCTCTGAGCAGCGCCGATTCGCCATTCGAATCTTGGGCATCAAGACTCGCGCCAGCTGCGATCAAAATACGCATGGCTTCGGGCTGGCCATTCTCGGCAGCATCCATGAGCGCAGATCGGCCGCCGTCATCGATGCTATCCGCATCGACGCCGCGATCGAGCAGCGTCTGAAGCGCAACGAGATCACCGCGCTGTGCGGCACGATGCAACTGCTCGCCTGGACGGTCGTCCAGCATTGGCAAAGTTTCCCAGGGACTACCGAGCATCTCCTGCGCCTTCTCGTGCCCGAGCGCGGCTGCAGCGCGCAGCACGCGATCCGCTTCGACCCGATCGCGGCCCACGCCACTGCCCGC
>JAHEEM010000068.1 GCA_024640695.1 Rhodospirillaceae bacterium
CGCAGGCTTCTTTGCAGCCCGCAACATAGAGATCGGCGAAGTGACAACGCGGAGCTATCCTGCCGCGCATACCGGCACACCGATGTTTTCCGTGCAGATGTTCGTCAACATTCCGGCCAGCCTGCACATCTCGCGGCTTCGCGAAGAATTTATGGACTTCTGTGATCAGCTCAACCTTGACGCGATCATGGAGCCAGTGAAGAGCTAACATTACAAAGGAGTTCCAAATGGCCCAGGCCGCAGTAGGCAAGAAACTGCCTGCGTTCAACGCAGACGCCACAGGAGATCAGAAAATTCGTTCGACAGACCTTAAAGGCGGTCCTGCCGTACTGTACTTTTACCCCAAGGACGACACGCCCGGCTGCACCCTCGAAGGGCAGGACTTTCGAGTCAATCATGCCCGCTTCCGCAAGCTGAACGCGACAGTGCTCGGGATCTCACGGGACAGTATCGCATCGCATGAGAAATTCAAGGCGAAGTTCAAATTTCCCTTCGAGCTGCTGTCTGATTCCGACGAGAAGCTCTGCAAGCTCTTCGACGTCATTAAAGAAAAGAATATGTATGGCAAGAAAGTCTTCGGCATAGAGCGCAGCACTTTTCTGGTCGACAAGGATGGCGTGTTGCGGCGAGAGTGGCGAAAGGTCAAGGTTGATGGGCATGTGCAGGAGGTGCTCGAGGCCGTCAAAGCCCTTTAAAGAGAGGAACAATATTCGGCGAACCCGAGTCCAAAGAATTCGATGCTGAGGCTAACCGCTTTTCTGACGTCCCTCCTGGCCTGCGTCCCTGCGCTGGCGCAAGGCACCAATCTGCCCGATTTCGGCAGCCCGGTGGACGCCGTGATCAACAAGAGCCAGGAGGAGCAGCTCGGGCGCTCCGTGGTCGCACAACTGCGCAGCGCTGGGGCGATAAACGAGGATCCCCAACTCACGGAATACATTCAGGCGCTTGGCTCACGGCTGGTTGGCCAAGCCAACGACGGGACGCAGTCGTTCCAGTTCTTCGTTGTCGACGACAATGCAATAAACGCATTTGCATTACCCGGCGGTTTTATAGGCGTCAATGCCGGCCTGATTCTTACGAGCGAATCCGAAAGCGAGCTTGCCGGCGTTTTGGCGCACGAGATTGCCCATGTGACACAGCGGCATATCGCACGATCGATCTATGACAGCCAGCGAACGAGCATGCTCTCGATGGCGACGATGCTTGCAGCGATCCTGCTTGGCGCGGCAACTGACTCATCAGGTCAGGCGGTCACGGGACTCATCACCGCCGGGCAGGCTGCTTCGATGCAGCAGCAGATCAACTTTACGCGCAGCAATGAGCGCGAGGCAGACCGCGTCGGTATCGAGACACTCGCCGCCGCGGGTTTCGATACGCGGGGAATGGCCTCGTTCTTCGAAAAGCTCGCACGTCGTTACGGCATGGCCCGCGAGCAGATTCCCGCGATCCTGCAAACTCACCCCGTAACAACCGAGCGCATTGCTGAGGCCCGCGAACGCACACGCCTGTTGCCAGCGGTGAGCCCGGATGACGCCATAGGATACGGTCTAGCAAAGACAAGACTAACGATGCAGCAGGCACTCACGCCCGAGGCAGCACGTGCGACTTTCGCAAACCGGATCGGCGAGGATGGCGGCGAAACAGCTGACCGTTATGGCCTGGCCCTGAGCTTCGCGCGAGCGGGGCTCGTTGACGAGGCCGAGCGCATGTTCGGTGAGCTCGTAGCAGAGCACCCTGGCGTCATCGCCTTCTGGATTGGTCGTGGCGAGGCTCTGATTCAGAGTGGTCTGACCGACTCCGCATTGGCCGTCTATGTGGAGGCCGTCGACCTGTTTCCGCGCAACGTACCGCTGATCATCAGCTATGCCGAGGCGCTGATCACTGCCGGTAAACCGGATCTGGCTCATGACATCCTGCTCGACCTGCTCAACAATGTGCCGCCAACGCCGGAGCAGATCCGCTTGATCGCCCGGGCGGCTAACGCGGAAGGCGACATCGGCAACGCCCACTACTACATGGGCGAGTATTACCTCTCAATCGGCAACGGGCCGTTAGCGATCGGCCAGCTGCAAATGGCGCTCGAATCCCCGGGCGTCAATACGGTCGACCGGTCGCGATACGAGGCACGCCTCAAGCAGGTTGCCGACGCGATGCCGGACGAGCTGCGGCGACGGATTGACGAAAAGCCCGTGGAATGGACACCGAGCCGGCTAGTCGCTATGGACTGAGCCTCCGCCCTCCAGGCCCGACACCCACTCGCTTCGGCATCGGGCCGGCTCGTCGCCTATCGAGCTCGGAGTCCTTTGCCCTCGCAACTATATAGGACTAATATAGTCCCCTATTGTGACAGCGCCGGAAGCTCCCAATGTTACGAATCAGCAAGCTGACAGATTACGGGACCCTTATCCTGGCCCAGCTGCCGCTGACCGGCGGCGGCCTGGCGAGCGCGGGACAGGTCGCGGGTAACACTCATCTGGCACAGCCCACGGTCAGTAAGCTGCTCAAGGCCATGGTGCGTGCCGGCCTCGTCGTCTCCACACGCGGCGCCCAAGGTGGCTACGCTCTCGCCCGGTCCGCGCGGGATATCTCAGCCGCCGATATCATCGATGCGCTCGAGGGGCCATTGGCCATTACCGAGTGCAGCGCGGCAGCCGGACACTGCTGCCTCGAATCGATCTGCCGCGTCGGCCACGCATGGCAGAAGATAAACCTGGGGATTCGCAAGGCGCTTGCTCAGGTGAGCCTCGCAGACCTGCAGTCTGCGGGCGAGCCGCTGCAGGCACCTGATTTGCGCTACGCGGTGACGGGACGCCGCGATCAGATCCGCAACACGGAGCTACGAAGCTAATGGCTACCGGTTCCGAGGACATCACCGATATCGTTGAGCGCAAGTACCGCCACGGCTTCGTTACCGACATCGAAGAGGATCGAGTACCCCCTGGCCTCGGCGAAGAAGTCGTGCGCCTGATTTCGCTCAAGAAGGCCGAGCCGGAGTTTCTGACCGAATGGCGCCTCAAGGCGTATCGGCATTGGCTCACCATGACTGAGCCGACATGGGCGCACGTCCACTATAAACCGATCGACTACCAGTCGATTTGCTATTACTCGGCTCCCAAGAGCAAGGATGACGCGCCGAAGAGTCTCGACGAAGTGGATCCAAAACTCCTCGAAACCTATGACAAGCTCGGCATTCCGCTGCACGAGCGTGCTCGACTTGCGGGCGTTGCCGTCGACGCTGTATTTGACAGCGTCTCGGTCGCAACGACGTTCAAGGCAAAGCTCGCTGAGGCCGGCGTGATCTTCTGCTCTTTTTCGGAAGCCGTGCACCTTTACCCAGAGCTTGTCCGTAAGTACCTCGGCACGGTGGTCCCCTCCAGAGACAACTTTTTTGCAGCGCTCAATTCGGCCGTTTTCAGCGACGGTTCCTTCGTCTACGTGCCTCCTGGCGTCCGATGCCCGATGGAGCTGTCGACCTACTTCCGCATCAACGCCGCCAACACGGGGCAGTTCGAACGGACTCTGATCGTCGCCGACAAAGGTAGCCACGTCAGTTATCTGGAGGGCTGCACCGCGCCGATGCGCGATGAGAATCAGCTCCACGCGGCAGTCGTCGAGCTGGTGGCTCTGGAGGATGCCGAAATCAAATACTCAACGGTTCAGAACTGGTACCCGGGGGATGAGAACGGCGTCGGCGGTATCTACAACTTCGTCACGAAGCGAGGCGATTGCCGCGGCCGAAACTCGAAGATCTCATGGACCCAGGTTGAAACCGGCTCAGCCATTACCTGGAAGTATCCGAGCTGCGTTCTCCGCGGCGAGAACTCCGTCGGGGAGTTCTACTCTGTCGCCGTTGCCAATAACTACCAGCAAGCCGACACCGGCACCAAGATGATTCACATCGGGCGCAACAGCCGCAGCACGATCATCTCCAAGGGCATATCCGCAGGCCACGCCCAGAATTCCTATCGGGGACTCGTGCGAATCATGCCGACTGCGGCCGGCGCCAGAAACTACACCCAGTGCGACTCACTGCTTCTCGGCGATCAGTGCGGCGCACACACATTCCCGTACATCGAAAGCAGAGAGCGCAGCGCCCATATCGAGCACGAAGCTACAACTTCGAAGATCAGCGAAGACCAATTATTTTACTGCCGTCAGCGCGGACTTTCGGAAGAGGATGCCGTCAATATGATCGTTAACGGCTTCTGCAAGGAAGTGTTCAAGGAACTCCCGATGGAGTTTGCCGTCGAGGCCCAAAACCTTCTGAATGTGAGCCTCGAGGGAGCCGTCGGATGAGCATTAAGGATGATTTAAGATGTTGGTGATTAACGATCTCCACGTTCGCGCCGATGGCCGGGATATCATCAAAGGCCTTTCCTTGAGCATTGGCCGCGGTGAGGTGCACGCAATCATGGGGCCCAACGGGTCTGGAAAAAGCACGCTGGCCCAGGTCCTTGCGGGCAGAGACGGTTACGAGATCACGTCCGGCACTGTCGAATTTCTCGGCCAGAATCTATTCGAGCTGGCACCGGAGGAGCGAGCCCGAGCGGGGCTCTTTCTGGCATTTCAGTACCCGATCGAAATTCCCGGCGTGAACAACACCTATCTGCTCAAGGCAGCGCTCAATGCACAGCGCAAGGGCCGGGGTGAGACCGAGCTCGACGCTTTCGAGTTCATGCGCCTCATCAAGGACAACATGGAACTGATGCAAATGGATAAGGACTTTCTGTCGCGCAGCGTCAATATGGGATTTTCCGGCGGAGAGAAGAAACGCAATGAGATTTTGCAGATGTTGACGCTGCAACCACGGCTCGCAGTCTTAGACGAGACAGATTCCGGCCTAGATGTAGACGCGCTCAAGATCGTCGCAAAGGGGATCAACACTTTGCGCAGCCCGGAGCGATCGATGATTCTGGTAACGCACTACGAGCGACTGCTCGAGCTCGTCGAGCCGGACTACGTCCACGTTCTCGCTGGCGGCAGAATTCTCAAAACCGGCGACAAGACGCTCGCGCGCGAGCTGGACGAGCGCGGCTACGACTGGGTGCAGCAAGAGGCTACGACCGCGTGACACCGGAACAGTTAAAAGAACAACTGTGCGCCAACGTTGCGAGCCTGCCGGGCACGCAAGCCGCAGCTGCTGCCCGCATGTCGGCCCTCGCGGCATTCGCTGCGGTGGGCTATCCGTCGCGCAAGCACGAAGACTGGCGGTATACGGATGTTTCACCAATCGCTACGGGCACCTTCGAACTCTTTCCTGGCGCACGACGGCAAGAACCAAACCGCGCGAACCTCAGCGAGCTGCTGCAGGCGGCAGACCTGGATCCAGACACAGCGGCGCTCGTGTTCGTTGACGGGCAACTGGTCGCAGATCAAGTGACTGGCAGGGTCGGCGACGGCGTGGAGATTCTGACGCTAGCCGAGAGCCTCGATCGGTTCGGCACTGCCGTGCCAGGCTCGGCCCTTGAAGGCCAGCCCCTGGCAGCGCTCAATGTCGCGTTCGCGGGTCATGGCGCGAGCCTGCGCATCGCAGCACACTGCGAGCCCAGCCAAACGATACATCTCGTTTTTGCCGACAACTCGACCGAGCAGCAGGCGCTGCAGCCCCAGGTCATCATTGACCTCGCCAGGCAGGCACGCGCGAACGTCGTTGTTCATTTCCTCGGTCGCGCGGATAGCTCAAGCTGGACCAATGTGCTAACGAAGATCGCGCTCGATGCCGGCTCGCATCTGGAGCTGCGCCGCATCCAGCGCCACGGTCCCGAGCAGCTGCACACTGAGATGCTCGATGTCGCCATCGGCGCGGACGCGAACTTCCGGTTCACCACAATCGATCTCGGTGGCAGGCTGGTCCGCAACGATATTTGCGTAAGACTCCAAGCTCCGGGCGCAAGTTGCGACCTTGGAGGAATCGTTCTCGCGTCGAACCGACAGCACATCGACAATCACGTCGCCGTCGAGCACCTCGCATCGAACACCAAGAGTGAGCAGATTTTTCGAAGTATCGTCGGTGACCATGGTCGCGGCATTTTTAACGGCAAGGTCGTGGTCCATAAAGGCACGAAAGGCATCTCCGCCAATCAGTCGAGCGACAATCTTCTGCTCGCGGCCACCGGGGAAGTCGACACCAAGCCTGAGCTAGAGATTCACACCGATGACGTGAAGTGCTCCCACGGAGCAACTATCGGGGAACTCGACGAATCGCAGCTGTTCTATTTGCAGGCTCGCGGCATCGCCGCATCCGCTGCTCGTGGCTTGTTAACGCTGGGCTTTGCGAACCATATTCTCGAACGCGCCCGCCAGCCCCAGCTCAGTCAACGTGTCGCCGCAACGTTTGGGCTTGAGCTCCCGGACAACCCAGAATGGACTCCCGAAGAATGACCGGCTCACAACAGGGGGCGGCAGCTGAGCGCACGAATCTTGTCACCGACATCGCTGCTCTGCGCGCGGACTTCCCTATTCTTCATCAGGAAATCTACGGCAAGCCCCTCGTCTACCTCGATAGCGCTGCATCTGCCCAGCGACCGCAGGCCGTCATCGACGCCATGGTTGCGCACGAGCAACGAAATCACGCCAATATCCACCGCGGTGTCCATCTTCTCAGCCAACGATCGACCGATGCCTTCGAGTACGCGCGCGATCGCGTTCGGCACTTCCTCAACGCTCCAAACGCCAGAGAAGTCATCTTTACACGCGGCACCACAGAGTCGATCAACCTAGTCGCTGCAAGCTTCGGCCGAATGGTGCTCGGCCCGGGCGACGAGGTGCTAGTGACGCGCATGGAGCACCACTCGAACATCGTGCCGTGGCAGCTCATCTGTGAACAGACCGGTGCGCGACTCGTGCCGGCACCGATCACGCCTTCAGGCGAGATCGATATAGAGGCATTCGAGCAATGCCTCACGCCGCGCACCAAGATCGTTGCTATCGTCCACGTCTCCAACGCGCTTGGAACGATCAACCCGGTCAAGGAGCTTACCGCGAAGGCTCACGCAGCAGGTGCTACCGTTCTGCTGGACGGTGCGCAGGCAGCTCCCCATCTGCAAATCGACGTGCAAGATTTGGACTGCGATTTCTATGCCTTGTCCGGTCACAAGATGTTCGGACCGACTGGCATTGGCGTCCTCTATGGTAAACAAGCGCTACTGGATGCGATGCCGCCCTACCAAGGCGGTGGCGAGATGATTCTTACCGTCACCTTCGAGGCGACGACCTATAGCCCGCTACCGCACAAGTTCGAGGCGGGCACGCCCAATATCACCGGTGCTATCGGTCTCGGTGCAACTGTGGACTATCTTGCCGGAATCGATCTTGCTGCGCGCCAACAATACGAGGACGAGCTGCTTGCGTATGCCACGGCGCAGCTGCGGGAAATTCCGGGCTTGCGCATCATCGGCGAGGCTGCGCAAAAGGCCAGCGTACTGTCGTTCGTGCTCGGCGATATTCACGCGCATGACCTGGGCACGATTCTCGACCGGGACGGCATCGCCGTGCGGACGGGACATCACTGCGCAATGCCCGTCATGGATTACTTCGGTGTACCCGCTACTGCGCGCGCATCGTTCGCCTTTTATAACAATCGCGACGATGTCGATCGCCTGGTCACAGGACTCGAGCATGCAATGGAGCTGTTCTCTTGAGCGAGCTGAACGACCTGTACCGCGACGTTATTCTCGACCACAACCGCCAGCCACGGAACTTCGGCGAGATTGAGAATGCCGACCGCATCATCGAAGGTGTCAACCCACTGTGTGGCGATCGGATGACCTTGTACATCAAGCTCGACGGCGACCAGATCGAGGATGTGCGCTTCAAGGGCACGGGATGCGCCATTTCCGTTGCGTCTTCTTCGCTCATGACGGAACGGGTGAAGGGCTCCACAGTCGAGGACAGCCTAGCTCTGTTCGAAAAAGTTCATCGCATGCTCACCGAGGCGGGCACGGACGAGGCGGAGCTGAGCGTGCTCGGCAAACTCGCTGCCCTGTCCGGCGTTCGCGAGTACCCGAGCAGAGTGAAATGCGCGAGCCTGGCATGGCATGCGCTTAAGTCGGCATTGACTGCCACGAATGAACCCGTCTCCACGGAATAGGTGAGCGCGAGCAAACCGATGTATTACCCGCAAAGCGAACGTGTCGTCTTCTCACGCGAGTGCCCGGCCACAATGATCCCATCCGGCGACGAGGTCACGCTACCCCAAGGCAGCTCCGGGTTCATAACCCAGGCACTCGGCGGAAGCTTCACAGTCTTTATTGAAGGGAATCTGTTCCGCATCGCCGGCACCGATGCTGACGCCATCGGCAAAGATCCGATCAGGCCGCCCGCGATCTCCGATGATGCCACCGAGGATGAGATCGAAACAGTCATCTGGGAGCAGCTCAAGACCTGTTTCGACCCCGAAATCCCGATCAATGTTGTCGATCTCGGTCTGATCTATCGCTGCGAGCTCACGCGCGCGGATGACGGCAATCGCGTCGTCAGAGTCCAGATGACGCTAACGGCACCGGGCTGCGGAATGGGGCCGATTCTCATGGAAGACGTTCGGGAAAAGCTGGAAATCATCCCAACCATCGACCGCGCAGAGGTCGAGCTGGTCTTCGACCCGCCCTGGAATCGCTCGATGATGTCGGAGGAAGCGCTCCTCGAGGCCGGCCTGCTATAGTTCCACTGCGATGAAACGACTTACCCTCGTACGCCACGCGAAATCGAGCTGGGCCGCGATCGCGACGCCGGATAGAGATCGTGTTCTGACAGACCGTGGAGAGAGAGATGCCCGCATGATGGGCAGACGTCTCTTTGCGCGCAAAGCCAGACCATCTTTGATCATATCCAGCCCCGCAACCCGTGCCTTAACAACCGCGAAATCGATTGCTGCGGCGTTGAGTTACCCGGCAGAATTCCTGCAGCTCGATGAGCAAGCCTATCTTGCGTCTCCGCCAGAACTGCTCGACCTCATTCAGAAGCAGAGCAACGATTTCGCCGATCTCATGATTGTCGGCCATAACCCGGGATTGACGGATCTCATCAATCAAATGCTTCCGGATCTTGCGCTCAATAACCTACCGACCGGCGGCCTCGTCACTGTCGATATCGATATTGATGATTGGGCAAAGCTACTCGAGAGCCAGCCAAGTCTGGTCTACTACGACTATCCAAAGAACCCGGAAGTGCTGCTAATTGAGGATTGACCGGCTCGCAGCCGTTCCTCATCCCCTGCCCTGCTGCTCGCGAATCAGCCGCCGCGTTCGCTTATCGGGTTTCTTGATCGTCGGCGGTGTCCTGACCATGGCACGCCGTTGCGCGCGCGCCTCGAGGCGCGCCGCCATGGCCTCGGGCTTTTCCGTGTAACAAGCTTGAGCCTCGGCGGCCGAACCGCGCCTTGCGGGCAGGCACGTCACGGTCACGACCCAGGTTTCCTCAGCTCTCGTTACGGCCAGAACAACGCCGCAGTCAATTTCTTTCGCTGGTTTACAGCGTACCCCGTTCAGTTTGACGTGACCGGCCTTGAGGGCTTCGGCCGCGAGCGTACGCGTCTTAAAAAAGCGCGCGTACCATAACCAACGATCCACGCGCATCGATCGAGCCTACTGGGCATCGCAGAAGCAGTAGGCGTAGATATTCTTTGGATCGTTTAGACTGTCCACCCACTTGAGTGGCTCGGCGGCGATATCGAGCAGCTGCTGGAACCGCACCGAAAACTGCGGCCGAAATCTCAGGGAGCGCAGCACGGGCTCGGCAGATGCCATGAACTCGAGCGCTAATCGCTCTGCGAAGCCCTGCTCTTTTTCGATATAGCGAATTGCATATTCGCCTTCGGCCAAGCCTGCGAGTTCCCCGGCGGACGCGATCGCGTCCTCCATACCACCGATACGATCGATCAGATCATGATCCAGTGCATCGCCGGCACTCCATACACGTCCGCGTGCAACCGCATCGATCGCGGCAACCGACTGCTCGCGGTGCTGGGCAACTTTGGCAATGAATTGATTGTAGCCAAACTCGATGGCCTGGCCGATGAGATCGGCTATATCCGTACCCAATGGGCGCCCCAGACTGAGCTGGCCAGCGAGCTCGGTCGTCCCCACGCCATCGACGTGGATTCCCAGCGCGTCGAGGGTACGAGGCAGCGTGGGCAGCGTTGCCCCTATACCGATCGACCCGGTCAAAGTCGCTGGGCTCGCCCAGATTTCATCTGCGCTCATTGAAATCCAGTAGCCACCCGAGGCCGCAACACTCCCCATCGAGACGACGAGCGGCCGTCCACTTTGCTGGAAAAGCTCTAGCTCGCGCAGTATCAGCTCGGATGCAAATGCGCTGCCGCCGGGGCTATCGACTCGCAGGACGAGCGCCTTCACTTCCTCGTCATCGGCAGCATTCCGAATAAGCGCCGCAGTCGATTCGCCGCCGACGGTACCGGGCGGCTGATCGCCATCCAGAATCGTACCCGAGGCGACCAGCACGGCGACCGTGTCACCCTTGGTTGCGTCGGACTCATCTCGACGTACTGCACGAAGATAAGTAGCGTGACCTACCCGCGGATAATCCTCAGCATCGTCAGTGCCGGCGCCGATGAGCGCTTTAACGCGCGCGTCTATCTGATCACGTGGAAGAAGCTCATCCACGAGCCGCTGGCCCAACGCGAGCTGACCGCTGTCACCTCCAGCCTCGCCGAGCAGCTGAACGGCATTGTTGGCATAGTCCTGCAGCGCGTCTTGAGGAAGACCGCGCGCGGCAGTCACATCAGACTGATACGCATCCCATAGCGCGCCCAGATACTCGCTGGCCGACTCCCGATCCTCATCCGACATGCTGTCGCGCGTAATCGGCTCGACGTAGGACTTGTACTCACCGACGCGCCAGACGTGGAAATCGATCAACAACTTATCGATCGCGCCGCGGAAGTAGGGTTGAAATCTACTGTAGCCGTCAATGTACACATAGCCCATGGGGTGCATGTATATCTCATCGGCATACGCGGCCAAATAGTACTGGTTTCTCGAGTAGGTGTCGGCAACTGCGACCACCGGTTTGCCGCTCTCCTTGAATAGCAGAATCTCGTCAGCTAGCTCCTGGAGCTTACTCAGACCCGTCGCCGCGAGCCCATCCAGTCGCAAGACGAGCACCTTGATCCGGTCGTCGTCTGTTGCGTAACGGACTGCATCGATGAGGTCCTTGAGTAATGTCTCCTGAACGGGCAGCCCTCTGGCGCGCGCGAGCGCCTGGTCCAACGGATCGCCAGATAGCTGGTCCACCAGGGTACCTTCAGGCGCCAAGATCAACGCGCCGGTCTCCGGCACCTGCGGCGCCTCCGGCGCAAAGCTTGCAAACACAATCATCAAAAAGATGAGCACGAACAGTATCGAGAAGACCCTGCTCATGCCTTCCAGAATCCGCCATATCCAGCCAATCGATCTCTTCAACCAACCGAAAACATTCATATCGTACATATCCTCCGGGGGCGCGTTTCTACGCGGCTGAACAAGTGTGTTGCGTCGACGCGCTCATCGAACCAGGACCAATGAAAGCCACGGTATGTAGGCCAGCAGAAACACCGCACACAATAACACCAAGAAAAACGGCAGCGTAGATCGGTAGATCGAAACAATGCTGCGCTCAAAACGAAAACTCGAGATGAACAAGTTCAAGCCGACCGGCGGCGTGAGGTAGCCCAGCTCCATCGTGGCAAGGAATAGGATTCCGAGATGAATCGGGTCGATCCCATAGCGCGTCGCAACCGGCGTAATCAGGGGCACAACGAGCACGAGCGCCGAGAAAATGTCCAGAATAGCGCCTAGACAAAGCAGAAAAACAATGAGCGCGAAAAGGAATGAGGCTTGTCCGTAGACATATGTGTCAACGAGGTTGAACAGACGCTCCGGAACGCCAATATCAATCATGTAGTTTGTGGACGCCAGCGACATCCCTAGAATCATGAAAATCGCGCCAACCAGGACCATCGACTCACGTATGATTCCGGGTAACCGGTGCCACGGTATCTCGCGCAGGACCAGCACCTCGACAAAGAAAACATAGATTACGGTGACCGCGGCCGCTTCGGACACGGCGAAGTAACCGCTATAGATACCACCCAGAACGAGCACCGGCAGCGGCAGCTCCCAGAGGGATTCTTTAAATGCGCCGCAGAGTTCGGCACCCGATGAGGGCGTCCACGGTACTCGTAGCGCCCTGTTGGCCCAGTAGCTGTAGATGGCGAGCACGAAGACGAGCAACATTCCGGGCAAGAGTCCGGCAAGGAACAGATCATCAATCGATGCGCCGGCAACGACGCCATATAAAATTAGCGGCAGCGAGGGTGCAAAGAGCAATCCCAGACTTCCCGACGTCGTGATCAGGCCGAGGCTGAACTGATCGCGGTAGCCTGCATCGCGCAGAGCCGGATAGAACAGCGCGCCGAGCGCGATGATCGTCACACCCGATGCGCCGGTAAACGCGGTGAAAAGCGCACACACCACCAAGCAGATAATCGCCAAACCGCCCGGCAGCCAACCGAGCAAAGCCTGCGATAAGTTGACGAGCCGATGCGGAGCGCGGCTCTCACTGAGGACGAAACCTGCAAAAGTAAATAGCGGTATCGCCACTAGAATAGGCGTTTCCGCGAGCCCGAAAAACTCGATTGCCACGAGCGAGAGATCGATCTCGGCATGATAAAATCCCAGCATCGCGCTGGCCGCAATAATGGCAAACAGCGGCGCGCCCAGCACCGCGAAAACGATCAGCAGCAACGAAGTTAGCAACATGTCACTGCCTTCCGCCGATGATGACTATTAGCGTACGAACGGCATATCGATACGCCATGATGGCGAAACCGACCGGGAGAATGAGCTGAAGCAACCACGCGGGCGTGTTGCCCAACAGAAGATCGCCGAACGCCCTAGAATCCGCAACGAATCGAGCCGACTGCCAGCTCAGGAGGCCGCAGATTACGGCCGTGAAGGCCATCGCAATACTGTCAGGTATCCAAGTTAAGCGCTGCGGCACCAGCCGCGAGAGCAAGTCGACCCGAATTTGCCGGCCATCTCTGCTCGCCGCGATGGCGCCGATGAGCGCGAGCCACAGCACCAGTAGGCGCACGAGCTCATCGCCCCAGGCCAGCCCCGATGAAAACACGTTACGAAGAACAATCTGAGAGCTCGCGAGTAACACTAGCACCGAGAGCAGCATAACGAGCAAAGCGTTCTCGAGCCGCTTTGCCCATCGCTCTACGAGCTCGAGCCCATGACGCCGGCTTGGGCTCAAAATTCGATGCTCACGGGCGCGTCAGGGCAGAAACTGCGACCGAGCGACGGTTTCTCCGCGGTACTGCGTTAGCGCGCCAAGCAGGCGATCGAACACCTGGGACTCGATATCGTCACGGGCCCGCAAGGCCGGGTACAGGCCCTCGATCGTCGTACGCCAACCGGGGACGTCGCTCGCATCGACAGGCACGAACTCGAGACCCGAGTTACGCAAGACTCCCTGTGCTTCGCGGTTGTCTTCGCGGGCACTCAAATCGAGATCCATAACAACTCGGCCCATGACCTCATTAACAACCGATTGATCATCGGCAGATACACTGGAGAAAGCTCTCTTATCGATTGCGAGAATCCCGACGCTGTAGGCGATCGGCAATTCGGTGATGAAACGGGTTTTCGTGTGCCATTGCAGCACAAGCGCGACGACCGGCGATGCTGCGACGACATCGATGAGGCCTGTCTGCAGCCCCGTAAGCACATCCGTCGGTGGCAAAACTACCGGCGACAGGCCCATAGCCTCGAGCACCATGATGCTGATGGGGTCGCCTTCGGGATTCCAGACTTTACGTCGGCGCATGTCTTCGACCGTGCGGATGGGCTCATTGGCCATGATCTGCGCAAAGCCACCCTCGATGAAGCCGAAGCTCACGAAGCCAGAGGCTTCGAGCCCCTCGGCAAGAATAGGATCGATACGCTCGCGCACGAAATCAACCTCTTCGAGAGATTGAAACAGCAGCGGGATACCGTAGAGATTCATGCCCGAATATCGCGGGGCCAATCCAGCGCCCGTGAACGCTCCGCCGTGCAGCTGCCCGACCCTGATCTTGCGCAGAACCTGCGCATCGCTGCCCATAACGCCGCCGGGATAGAATTTGAAGTCAACACGGCCCTCGGTGCGCTGCCGGATTTCATCGCCGCCGGCGCGCATTTCTCGCATCCAGCTGGATCCATCGGGTGCCACGGTCGCGAGCTTGATCTCGACCGCCCAACCCGGCGCGGAAAGCGCACCGCATGCACAAATGCAGATGAGTGTGCGAATCAGGA
>JAHEEM010000271.1 GCA_024640695.1 Rhodospirillaceae bacterium
TGCGCCAGAGTGGCTTCGAGCTTCCGGCCCGTGGGGCCGCTAGCAAAGGCGATGTAGCGGCAAGTACTTGAGTCGAAGGGGCCTTAGTCGGTATTGTTGCGCCCCTTCCAGGCGCGTAGCTCAGTGGTAGAGCACCACCTTGACATGGTGGGGGTCGGTGGTTCGATCCCACTCGCGCCTACCAACTCCGTGGTCGGGGGCCATGCCCCCGCCTCGTATCGGCCGTTGGCAGCCGCGGAAACGCCGCTTATGGGTCGGGGAAGCCTCTGAAAATAAAGATGTTTGGCGGCTGGCCATGCTTGTGTCGTCGTTCCAGGCCGCTTACAATTCTGCTCGCTTGCGGTCAGCGGTGACGCTGGCTGGCGTCGCGAGGGGAGCTATCGACCCCAACGCGCGGGTTTTTTTTATTTTGGGGATTGTCGCGCAGAGCGTGCGGACAGTGCTTGGTCGAGTACGGGGAGAAGGAGCGAAATATCGTTCAAGGTAAGCGTGTAAGGCGCAACGATGAGATCACGACGCCGCAAGTACGCGTCATTGGAGCTAGCGGCGAACAGGTAGGCGTCATGTCTATCACGGATGCTTTGGCCCGGGCACGGGAATCTGATCTGGACCTCGTGGAAGTCGCTCCAAATTCGGACCCTCCGGTTTGCCGAGTCATGGACTACGGCAAGTTCGTCTTCGAGCAAAACAAGAAGGCGCAATCGGCGCGGCGAAAGCAGAAGCAGACGCACGTAAAGGAGATCAAATTTCGGCCCGGTACCGAGGAAGGCGATTACCAGATTAAGTTACGAAATCTGACGCGATTCTTATCGGTGGGCGACAAGACTAAGGTTACGTTGCGGTTTCGCGGCCGCGAGATGGCTCACCAGGAATTGGGGGTGGAGCTACTGAAACGCGTGCAGAAGGATCTCGAGGAAGTCGGAATTGTGGAGCAGCATCCACAGCTCGAAGGGCGTCAGATGATTATGGTCATCGCGCCGAAGAAGCGACCTGCTGGCTGAGCGGGTCATGAAACAAGAAGTGCGAGTCGTGTGGTCCGGGGTCGGGTCCGCGACGAGCCGCCTGACGAGGCCATGTTGCTCTCGATCAGGCTATAGCAATAGGAGCAGTTAGCTATGCCAAAGATGAAAAGCAATCGCGGAGCCGCCAAGCGGTTTAGCCGCACCGGTAAGGGTGGTTTCAAGCGGGGTCAGTCCCACTTGAGACATATCTTGACGAAGAAGAGCTCGAAGCGGAAGCGGCAGCTCGGCGTAATTTGCCAAGTTGCCGATGCCGATGTCAAAGCTGTTCGCAAGATGCTTCCATACGGGTAAGGAGTGAGGCATGGCTAGAGTTAAACGCGGAGTCGCAGCCAGGGCCCGCCACAAAAAAGTTCTGAAAGAAGCCAAGGGTTACTACGGCGCGCGCAGCAAGGTTTTCAGAGTCGCGAAGCAGGCTGTCATCAAGGCCGGCCAATACGCCTATCGCAGCGTAAGCGTCAGTTTCGATCGCTCTGGATTACGCGTATCAACGCAGCAGCCCGGATGCATGGCTTGTCGTATAGCCAACTGATACACGGCCTCAGTCGAGCCGAGATCGAGGTTGATCGGAAGGTTCTGGCAGACATTGCCGTCTACGATTCGGAGGCGTTTGCTGCGATCGTGTCTGCGGCGAAAGAAGCCTTGGCCGCCTAACTCATTCTGGCCAGAGGCCATTGTGTTGTTGAGCGTAACGAGCCCGTCGCGCGCGGGATATTTATTGTCTCGTATTCGCCGAACCACTCCCCCTAGGCTGCGAAGATGACTGGCATCGAGGCGCTGCGCGACGAGGGGCTTGCTGCTGTCGGCGCGGCGATGGGCTTAGCCGATCTCGATGCATTGAGGGTCAGCCTTCTTGGTCGTAAGGGCAGCCTGACCACCGCGCTCAAAGAACTCGGACGCCTTCCCGAAAGTGAGCGCCCCGGAGCCGGTAAGGCGATCAACGATGCCAAGCGTGAGCTAACTGCCGCGATTGCCGCACGTCGGGCGGCTCTGGAGGCGAAAGAGCTCGAGAATCAGCTGCGGCAGGACGCGCTCGATGTCACTCTGGCGGGCCGCGGCCAGAGCCCCGGAAGTCTGCACCCGATCACTCGCACGCTGCGGCGAATGCGCCGAATCTTCGAGCGTGCCGGATTCGAGGTCCGGACGGGACCCGAAATAGAAGACGAGTATTACAATTTTACAGCCCTGAATATTCCCGACGATCATCCTGCTCGGGCCATGCACGACACGTTTTACCTCGAATCTGGCCGATTGCTGCGTACGCACACTTCACCGGTCCAGATTCGGGCGATGCAGATGCAGGGCGCCCCACTCCGATTGATCGCGCCTGGCCGCGTTTATCGGTGCGATTCGGACTTGACGCATACGCCCATGTTTACGCAGGTCGAAGGACTGGCCGTGGACCGCAGCATCAGTTTCGCTAATCTAAAGTGTTTGCTGTACGAGTTTCTCTCCAATTTTTTCGAGCGGCAGGTCGAGCTTCGGTTTCGGCCGTCCTATTTTCCGTTTACCGAGCCGTCCGCCGAGGTCGACGTGCGTTCTGAGTCGGGGCGATGGCTCGAGGTGCTTGGCTGCGGAATGGTGCACCCGAACGTCTTGAGGAACGCTGGCATAGACCCCGAGCATTTCCAGGGTTACGCGTTTGGGATGGGCGTCGAGCGGCTTGCGATGCTCCGCTATGGGGTCGACGATCTGCGGCTGTTTTTCGAAAGCGATCTGCGTTTTCTCAGGCAGTTCTGAGCGGTGCGGGTGAATATCGATTGGCTGCGCGACTGGGTCGAGCCGGAGCTCGATCCTCCGGCATTGGCGGAGCTGCTTACGACCGCAGGTCTGGAGGTCGATGCTGTGGCGCCAGTCGCCGGCGCATTCAGTGGTGTGATCGTCGCCCAGATCGTCGCCTGCGAGCCGCACCCCGACGCTGAGCGATTGAGGGTCTGCCAGGTCGATGACGGTTCGAAGACCAGCACGGTGGTCTGTGGTGCGCCCAATGCGCGCCAGGGGCTCAAGGCCGCATTCGCACGTGTCGGGGCTGAATTACCCGATTCACGGAAGATTCGGGTTGCCTCTCTACGCGGCGTCAGCTCAGAAGGCATGTTGTGCTCGGCAGCCGAGCTCGGTATCAGCGATGATCCCGCGGGCCTCATTGAGCTGCCGGCCGATGCACCAATCGGAACGGATCTGCGGACGTATATGGCGCTCGACGATCACGTTCTGGACATTGATCTGAGCCCTAATCGCGGGGATTGCTTCAGCGTAGTCGGCATTGCGCGGGAAGTCTGCGCAGCGAAAGGTGTCCTGCTGCAGGATCCCGTGGCCGACCCGGTGGTTCCCGTGCGGGATGATCGCTTCGAGCTGCAATTGGAGGCCGGTGAGGGATGCCCGCGGTTTGTCGGTCGCGTGATCAGAAATGTGGCGGTCGGTGCTGTATCGCCGCTGTGGCTCGTCGAGCGCCTCCGCAGAGCGGGTCTGCGCGCAATACACCCGGTAGTCGACGTGACCAACTATGTCATGTTGGAACTGGGTCAGCCCCTCCACGGCTACGATCTCGGCAAGCTCGACGGCGAGATCGTTGTCCGCTGGGCTGCGGCCGGCGAGCGACTGAGATTACTCGACGGCCGTGAGATCGATCTCGCCGCGGATATGCTTGTCATCGCGGACCGGTCTGGCGCGATCGGTCTTGCTGGCATCATGGGCGGGGCCAGCACTGGGGTCGGGGAAGACTCTGTGGACATTTATCTGGAAGCGGCCTACTTTTCTCCGCACGCGATTGCGGGGAGGGCGCGCCGCTTCGGCTTGCATACAGACGCCTCGATGCGGTTCGAGCGCGGCGTGGATCCTCAGGGACAGGTCAGGGCGATCGAGCGGGCAACGGCATTGCTACTACAGATTGCAGGCGGCGAGCCTGGGCCGGTGACGGAGATCTCACTGTCCGATTATCTACCCGAGCCCCGTGCTATTCATCTGCGCGGCGAGCGTCTCGCAGCCGTCATCGGGCAAGCCCTG
>JAHEEM010000069.1 GCA_024640695.1 Rhodospirillaceae bacterium
GAGCGACGGCGACGACTCCGGATCGCGGACGCTCGACGGCGTAAGCCCAATGCTCGGCATTGTAGTGGATCTCACGCCGTCGCTCACTCTCTACAGCACGATCTCTACCGCCTTCGAGACCCCGACGACGACGGAGTTCGCCGATCCCAGCGGCGCCGGCGGCTTCAACCTGAGTCTCGAGCCGCAAACCGCGGCCAACCTCGAGATCGGGCTGCGCGCTGACTTGGGGCAGAGAAGCCACTACGAACTCGCGGTCTTCTCGATCGACGTTCAGGATGAGCTGATCCCTTTCGAGACATTAGGGCGTGAGTTCTTCGCCAACGCCGGCGAATCGGACCGCACGGGTATCGAGTTCTCGATCGAGTCGGACCCGACCGATCGTATCAGCTTGCTCCTGAGCTACACTTATTCCGATTTCGCGTTCAAGCAGTTCATCGACAATGACGGCAACAATTTCTCCGGCAACGAAATCCCCGGAACGCCCGAGCATCTCGTGTTCGGCGAAATCAGCTACCAGCATCCTCGAGGCTGGTTCAGCGCGCTCGATTTCCTCTACGCCGACGACCTGTATGCCAACAACGCCAATACGGCGATCAGTGAAGGCTATCAGCTCGCGAACCTGCGCATGGGTCTGGATACGTCGATCGGGCCCTTCGTCGCCTCGCCCTTCCTCGGCATTAACAATCTCTTCGACGAAGAGTACAACTCAAACCTGCGCATCAACGCATTCGGCGGACGGTACTTCGAGCCAGGCCCTGGCCGTAACGTCTACGCCGGTATCGAGCTGCGCTACGACTTCCGCTAGCCGCCCGCACAAGCTCGGCGTCGGACCGGTCTCAGAAATGAATGACCGAGCGGATGCTTTCCCCCTCGTGCATTAAGTCGAAGGCGCGGTTGATGTCCTCGAGACCCATCGTGTGGGTGATCATCTCGTCGACTTTGACCTTGCCCGCCATGTACTGATCGACGAGCCCGGGCAACTCGCTGCGGCCCCTGACGCCGCCAAACGCACTGCCCCGCCAGACTCGACCCGTGACTAGCTGAAAAGGGCGCGTACAAATCTCCTGCCCAGCGCCGGCGACGCCGATGATCGTCGACTCGCCCCAGCCCTTGTGACAGCACTCGAGCGCCGCGCGCATCAGGTCCACGTTACCGATGGCCTCGAAGGAATAATCCACGCCGCCGTCGGTCAGATCGACGATGACCTCTTGAATCGGTCGATCGTAGTCTTTTGGATTGACGAAATCGGTCGCGCCGAGTTGGCGCGCCATCTGTTCCTTATCTACATTAACGTCGACGGCGATGATGCGCCCAGCCTTTGCCATGACGGCACCCTGGATCACGCTCAAGCCAACTCCGCCGAGACCGAATACGGCAACGCTCGATCCGGGCTCCACCTTGGCAGTGTTGAGCACCGCGCCGATACCCGTCGTGATGCCGCAGCCGAGCAGGCACACCTTCTCCAATGGAGCGGCTGGGGCAATCTTGGCAAGTGCGATCTCGGGCAGAACCGTGTACTCGGAAAAGGTTGAGGTGCCCATGAAGTGCAATAGCGGCTTCCCGTTCAGGGAGAACCGGCTCGTACCGTCCGGCATGAGGCCCTGACCCTGCGTCACGCGTATCGCCTGGCACAAGTTGGTCTTGCCCGACTTGCAGAACTTGCACTCACGGCATTCGGGCGTGTACAGAGGAATAACGTGATCGCCGGGCTTAACGGTAGTCACACCCGGGCCAATCTCCTCAACGATACCGCCACCTTCATGACCGAGTATCGCCGGAAAAGCGCCTTCAGGGTCGCTGCCCGACAGCGTGTAAGCGTCCGTGTGGCAAACACCGGTCGCGACGATCCTAACGAGCGCTTCGCCGGCCTTGGGACCGGCAACCTCGACCTCTTCGATCGACAGCGGCCGACCCGCTTCCCACGCCACAGCAGCTCTTGCCTTCATGATTTCCCCTTGCGCGACAATCTACTCAACGACCTGAGGCTTATACTAGCAACCCGCCGCGGCAGCGCGCCAACATCGCGAACGACGATATGCAGATCTATCTGGGACTCGGCTCAAACCTCGGCAACCGGCGCGAGCATCTTCGCCGTGGCATTACGGAGCTTGAACGGGCTCATGTGCGCGTTCGACGAATCTCGCCAGTCGTCGAGTCGCCTGCGCTTCTGCCACCCGACGCGCCGGCGGACTGGAATCTGCCGTTTTTGAATCTCGTCATCGATTGCGATACCGATTATGAGCCCGAGGAGCTCAGGCAAGTCATCAAGACAATAGAGCTGAGCTTCGGCCGGTCAGGCGCCGGGCACTGGTCACCGCGACCGATCGATATCGACATTCTGCTCTGGGGTGATCAACAGATTGCGACTGACACGCTCAGGATTCCGCATGCGTATACGCACACGCGCAGCTTCGTGCTGGCACCGCTGATTGCCTTGGAGCCGCGCCTGAGGTTGCCTGGTCGGCCAGAGAAGATGCTGCTCGAATGGTCGGCGACTGCACCGGGCCACATCCCCCTGTGGATGGGTATCATCAACCTGACGCCAGACTCGTTCTCCGATGGCGGCCGCTACATGGAATGGGCTGCCGTTACGTCTCAGATCGACGCGATGCTCGAGGCCGGCGTGCATATTATCGATCTCGGTGCCGAATCGACGCGGCCAGGCGCGGCGCCGATCACGGCGACTGAGGAATGGCGACGACTCGAGCCCGTGCTCGATCAATTGCAGGAGCGTTTGACCGCGGACTTGCTGCGGCCACTCGTCAGCGTCGATACCTACCACCCGGAAACGGCGCGGCTCGCGCTCGATCGCGGTGCCGAGATCATTAACGACGTCAGCGGGCTTACGAATCCCGCAATGATCGAGCTTGCCGTGGATGGCCGTGCGGACTGGATCGCAATGCACAGCTTGAGCTTGCCCGTCGATAAGGATGCAACGTTAGCTCCGGGTGAGAGTGCCTCCGCCGCAGTCAACGCATGGCTGCTCGGTCAACTCGAGCGCTGGACGAAGGCCGGAATCGATCTCAACCGGATCATCGTCGACCCGGGCATCGGCTTCGGCAAGGATCCGTTACAGTCGATCGAGCTGCTGCGAAATGCCTCGCGACTGAGGCAGCACGGCCTGCGAGTCCTCGTCGGACACTCTCGCAAATCGTTTTTGAACAAGCTCACGGATGCGCCAGCGAGCGACCGGGATATCGTAACGCTCGGAGCGTCGCTCGCGCTCTGCGCACAGGGCGTCGATATCTTGCGCGTGCACGACGTGCCGCGGCATGCAGAGGCCTACCGCGGATGGAGTCATGCGCTGGCGCAGCATGAGGCGGTTTGACGGTTCAGATTGAGATGGAGCGATAGTCCTGCGGCGGCACTATCTCGCGTCTGGGTCGCGGGTCGCGACTGCCATTAAGCTAAACGGCAGCAGGCCTCACGAATACGCTTGTGAGGCCTGCGCCTTTCTCTGCGAATGTCCCCGTCAGCCGGGTCCGGCGAACCCGCTAGTTGCCGGCAGGTTTCCTGACCAGGAACAGAAAGCGATCGGTGTCGCGGCCGAGCTCCGGTGCCATGATATGCAGGCTGTGATCATCGGCCGTGGTATGCAGCAAGTCGGAGTCCTCGACGATCTCGAAGCCGGCCTCCTGAATCATCCGTCGAGCGTCGGCCTTGACGCCCCGATGCAGCTCTTCGTTGTTCATGCCAGCGCTGCCTTCGTGATCGATGACAATCGCCATCCCACCGGGCTTCAGCACGTCGTAGATCTCTCGCAGGAATGCCGTATCCCTGTGGTGCAGGGTCAACGCAGTCACAGCACGGTCGGCGATGTTTGCGCCGATCGTCGGCACACCCTCGAAGACGCCCTCGACATTGCCGAGGCGCGCCGCCCTGGCACGATCGTCGTCATCACCCCGCGGCCCGAACTGAGCGAACACCTTCCCGCGGGGTCCCACCGCGGCCGACAATACCTCGGTATACCAACCTCCGCCGGCCGCGACATCCACGACCGTCATGCCTTCCTGAACATCGAGCAGTTGCATGACCTGATAAGGGCGGCGGGAACCGTCACGGGCCTTGTCTTCGGCCGGTCGTGCGTCCGCGGCGAGTTTTTCCATGAAGTCCGGCGCGACAGCGTGCGCGCTTGTTAGGAGCCCGGCAAGCAAGCCGATCACTAAACCCAGTGATCTTGTTCGTGTAACCATATGATAGTTAACCTCTTTTGTATTGCCGCGCGAATGTCGGCACGTTCATGAATCGTTCACTGCAGTGAAATCCTGGGATCAAGCTAAACCACTCGCGGCGAGTGATCAAGCCGCCTACATCGTCATCGCGCCGACGCTTCGCGAGAACCTGACCACCTCGCGCCAAACCTGGCCGACGCAGCCCCCTCAACACTACCACTACCATCACCAGCACGATCAACCGAGTCTATCTGCGCCGGCGGGAAATGCCGTGCGTACAGTTCGCGGCGCGGCGGCTGCCGGCCTTTCTCCACTAACTGCGGTAAGCGGGAGAAGATTCTCGCTGCCGGCAACTCAACTTGACGTTCACCCGGCGCATAGCCTCTCCGCAAATCCGCGAGGCTCCTCAAGGGACTCGTAGCAGTGGTTCCTGATTCGCCGGTAAGTGTTGTTCGAAGGCTATCAGCAATGTCGCGTCACTGGCCTGCTTCGCGAACAGATTTACAAAACCAACAAGATCTGTCTCGCCGAACAACTCTAACGCACGAGCATAGGTCGGCGTTGTAACCATGTGCCCGGTCAGCAGCTCGCGCCCGAACTGGATCAGGACCGCGTTCTCCTCCGCAAGGGGCGCAACCGACGCTCTCTGCCGGACGAGGTCGATTATCGCGGGCTCCAGTTCGTTTTCGCGAGCTGCGATCTCGTTCATCGTCCACTGGTATACGTCGTTCATCTCGCGGGCTGCGACGAGGCTCGCCAAACGAACGAGACGCGGGCCGACGCTGGCCTGCAGGGACTCCAGCCCCTGGGCGCGGCGCATGATCTGGCCGGGGCCGGTGCCTTCCGGCGCCAGACCGCGACCATAGAGCGAGGGCGTCGCCGATGCGCTGCGAACTTCGTTACGGAGGTAAGGCAGACGGCTTCTGCTATCCGAGTGCAGATCATCAGGCTGCGTGAACGGCAGCGGCAGGAACTGCCGCCAGCCAGGCGGCATGTGCTGATTAAACGCCGTTAACCGCACACCGTCCTCGGCGTATTCGCCCATCAACATGACAACATCTACCAGATTGGTTTTGCCTAACAGGGTCTCCGCACGCGCGTAGGTCTCCGGCGACAGCTTGCGCTCCCCGAATATCTCGCGGCCCGTTTGAATTATCACCGCTTCGTTTTCACTAAGTCCGGTAAGCGGGAGTCTGTTTCTGACGATGTCGATGACGCGAGGCTCCAAGCCGACCGCCAAGGCTTCGAGCTCATGCAACGACCACTCATAGGGCTGGTCGAGCTCGCGCGCGACGGTCAGGATTGCGAGCTCCGACAATCGACGCCCAAGCGCAAACTCCCAGCGCACCAGAGCGCCGGATCCGTGGGCAGTGATGCCGGCGACGCCGGTGGGCGCATCGGGACCAAGCGTCGGTAGCCTGCTCCGCGAATCCGAGTACACATCCGCGGGAAGCGTCTCCTGGGCGCCAGCTGCGAGCGCGATACACGAGACCAGCGCTAGAAGGCACAGTCGTTTTATTAGCAGTCGAATCATTATTTCTGGCCTCACTTCACGACGTTCTTATGCGCACGACGTTCATCACTTCCACAGCAATTCCGGCGACAAGCTCAGTATTTGGATAGTACGTCAGATTGACAAACATGCCCTTGAGATTCTTGTACGGTGTTTTGCGCTTGAATCTAAAAGGGACCGAGTATTCTTCGAGCATCACCGTGTTGACTATCCAGCCCCCCGTTCTCCGTTGGGCGTGAGAAACAACGCGCTTACGCTCAGAATGAACGAGCAGCTTGTGCCGTTCTAGCAGCTTATCGACCTCGTTCTTCACTATCTCGAGTCTGATAATACGAGTGCAACTGCGCCGCGCACGACAATTGTCTACCACACATTCTCAGATTATAAAAAATAATTGCGGCGTGCGGCACCGGCCACTCAGCTGCCTGATTTCAGGCCTCCGAGCGATTTTGACAGCAGATCGATCAATTGACGCAAGGTGCCGGCCAGCAGCACAAGCTCGGCATCGAATCGAGCCAGTGGCTCTTCGCTCTCGATTTCTTCTTTAGCGTCCATCCCAAGAAGCCGTACCTTACTGAGCGCCCCAGTCTCATCGAGCACGCAGCTCATGAGGCTGCCGACTTCTATACCCAAATGAGTCAGTTTCATACCCTCTCGAACGTGCTTACGTATGCTCGTGTCAGTCAAATCCGCATTGATCCAGTGAACTCTTGCGCGACTGTCAGATGGATCTTGCATCCAGCACTCGTTCCCCATTTGTATGCCACTGGGCGCATCACCGAGAAACGTCCGTGTAAGCAAATCGCTAACAGGGCGTTGGAAAGCAAGCGGGACAATCTCGACGCTTCTCAACGGGGCTGGCAAGTACTCCAAAAATCGCTCGGCCTTTGCTGGTGTTGCGGCATCGATTCCGAGAATCCGCTCGGAAAGGAACATGAAGCCCTTTGTGCGCTCGGATCTGAGCAGCGCTCGCGACATTAGGCTTTCTCGAGTTTGCTCCTTGAGGCGTCGTTTCTCCCTACCACCCGCTTCTTGACCCATGCGATCACGATACTCGTCGAGGCGCACTTCAAGGGCCTCATTAATGGCAGCGGGAGGCAGCAGGCGACTTTGGCTACGCAACTGCAATAGGTCGATGCCGGCGACCCGCCGGCACAACGTACCAGCAGGATCCGCAGCCGGCGCTTCCCAACCCGAAGTCTTCTCGGTCAGGGGCCCGCATGGCTCGAACCTAGCGCCAGAGAGCGCGGCGGAAAGTTCTTGTTCGGATTCCGGCCAAGGACCCGTCAATCGATGGAAGCGCAGGTTCTTAAACATCTGTTCGCCCAAAGACGCGGCAGTCTAGGATCGCGGCGGGCATAACACAACGTTGACTTCCGCGCCCTTCGAGCTCGCTGAGATCAGATAACGGCTACACCGACCCAGGCCAGGGCCACCCCTATCTTATTGAAGGGCGTTGAGCTTGTGAGCTGCGCCCCTGGCAGAGACGAAACTGCGGCGCTCGCCCCGCCCATGCTGACACCCAGCGCGGTCAGGCAACCGCCCGTCCACCTAATCTCGTTACCCAGCTCGCGAACTGGCAATTCGGGCACCTGTGATCCTGCTAAGGTATGCGTCCTGCATCGCTCGCTTAGGCACAATCACTGGTTGTGGCGTGCCGGCCGACACCGAGCAGATGTAGCTGCTGAACAGGAGAGCAGATCTGGCGGTCGGACGCCGCGCAAATGTCTGCTATGCGTGGCAAACCGCCAGCGAGAGAATTCTTTTCGTCATTATTGCAGAGGAGCCTACGAAGAAGCCGCCGAAGCTACGACTAAATCACAGTTGCGTTTGCCATCATCTATCCAATAGCGCATACCGTTCTGTCGTTGCTCATCGGTAGCGTCCTTGAAAGACTTGGCAACAAATTCCCCAACGCATGTAGCGAAATCAGGCCCACGGCCTTCAGAAATTAATGTCGTTTCAATCGTCTCCGACAGAATCTCGACCACCAGCTCTGTCGCTTCCGCTTCTATTCGTTCTCGCAAGCTCTGCGCAACTGCCGGTTGGGCCAGCAGAATCAGTGGAATTAGGATCATCCTATTCATGGGACACCTCCATTTGGATCAGGCTCTTGTTCTGATCCTGCCAGCTGGTAACCGAGAGAAATGTGGCACAAGTCTCAATAGCGCAGTCCTAGATCGGCCGAGGTTCTGACTCAGCGGCAAACTATGCCGGATGCGGGCCTAGGCAGGCCTCTGATCAGCATAGCGTTACGATGAAGTTGACCACCTGCTTTCGGCTAGGCACTCACGCTGACAGAGCTAACATTGCAAACACAATTGCCAAGCTTGCCAACTATTTATTGATCGCCGTCCTCTCGGGTAGCGTTGGGGGTGCGGCGTGGCGGCAGCCTGTCGGCTTCACTTAAACTCCCGACTATTCCTTTTTCATCCATCCAGGCAACCTGCGCCTCGTACTTGGCAGCCAGACTCTCGGATTGCTCCGAAAACCTGGCCGCGGTGGACACAGACTTGAGCACTAGATTTGGCGACTTTTTGAGGCTTCGGAATAACATCAGTCGTTCTTTTTTTTTCAGAGAGGATCCATGCTACCAGATCCTCCTGAGCGAAGGGTACATACGTGTCGAGGCCTAGGCTACCAAAGGACGGACTCTGCCTGCTGAATAGCAGGTTCCGACCAGAAGCCGCCATAAGCGACCGCAATTCAGCGGCGCCAGCATATGCCGGATTAGCGTCGCGGACTGGTCGTGCAGCAGTTCTATAGGCCGATTGCCCTATTCAGCACAAAGACTTTCACAGTCTCTCGCTTCACGCCGTCTTGCGCCATCGCTGCTTCAGTCTCCGGTGAAGCCATCTGTTCTAAATATGTTTGTAGGTCTTCGACATCGAAGCAAATTGCCACCTCGTTGTCGTCCGTTGTGGCAAAACTAACGGCGGTGGCCGAATACTCGGTGAAGAGCTTCCCGTGGGTTCGAAAGCTCTTCTCCCAATCCGCCGAGTCCTCGACCTGCGCCATAACTACAACTCTAGGCATCATCTTCTCCGTGGTGATCTAAGATCGTGAACGATATTGTCTTCCTGGATGCCTACCATCAGCCAGAAGCCAGCACTAATGCAACCCCATGGTTGCTATCCGGACCGAAGAAATTTCCAAGTCGCCGGAGCACATAAACCTGCGATCAGGCCACTGACGTAGCTCGGGATACGCACGTCGAACGCCGTGTGCCATAGCAATCCAAGCAAAAAATTGGCAATAACCATAGCAATCAGGGTGATGCGTAGACGCTTCCCTCGAAGGCTCCGAGTATCTGCTTACGGCAGCCGTACGCAGTACCACGGTGACCCTGTAGCTGACGGCCAGGCAGCCGACCCTATTACCCGGATTTCTTAAACGAACACCTGCGCTCGGCAGCCAACAGCGAGCGCGCGGCTGCCCTCCGCTGCGCGGCGCCGACTACCGCCAGCTCATGCTCGCCGTCGTCAGCAAGGCATTGCGACGCGTCCACCCGCTGCGGATCTCGGTTGTCGGGAGCATTGCCTCCCGTTCCCGAACGCCCTGCTCGAGCAGACGAAGCACGCGGTCGCTGCTGCGGAAATTCGTCAGGATCTGCATCCGCTGACCCTCGGCGAGCTCGTCGAGCTCGTAGCCAAGCACGATCGCCATGACCATGCCCTCCTCTGTGCCCGTTGCGCGGAAGCGCGCCTGGAACGCACGCAATGTCTCGAACAGGGAGCCGTCGTTCCATTCCTCAGCCGCGTAACGCTCCTCGAGGCTCAGAAACTCGTCCAGCACCGCCGCATACTCGGGGCTGGGGGCCCGATGCCAGAACGCCATGCTGTCACCGAAGTCATCCATGTGAAACGGCAGGTACAGATTTGCGCCGGCCGGGACCCTATGGATCAGAGCCGGATTGAAGCGGCGTACCTCATCGACCGACAGACCCGTCCGGCGCGTGATCTCATCCAGCGGAATCGAGCGGTCCGGACGCATCGCGAAGATCCGCTTTTGCGGCTTTGCGGCTTGCCATTCGACAACCGTGGACGTGTTGCCGAAAACCATCTCGGCGTAGCGAAAAGAGCGCAAGCCGTAGCCGCCGACGACCTCTCGATAACCGGGCGGGCGAATCTGCCTGACGAGCAACGTGAGTTCGGCGCCGAGAAAGTAGCGTTCGCGAATGTCGTTCCCACCGGCGAACTGGCCGCTGATGATCGCTCTACCGACGTTCACGCCGCCGGCGTGGTGCTCGGACAGGGCGGGGATGAAGCTGCCGTATTTGGCCGCGAGAACAGCGAGGTGCGCCGCACAGTAAGGCATCTGGGTAGTCTGGTTGTAAGCCTCGATCACGACCGGGGAGAGCTGCTGAAGCCGCTCCCAGTTCTGCGGCAACCATTGGCAGAAGCCAACGGCCTGCGCCTCGGAACGGACTCGGCCTCTCAGGCCCGACTCCACCAGACCCTGGGCGAGGCCGATCTCGGCCGGCACGCCGAAACGCTCGAAGATGGCGCCCCACTCGGACAGAAAATCGCCGTATCGCTCGACGCCCTCCGCGATGAAGGATCCGTGAGTCTTATGGTAAATGACGGGACCGGCCGCCCGCTCGAGCAGACGCACGGTGTCTTCGTGCTGCGCGGCGAGCTCACCATCGAACGGCCGACCAGCGAGCAGGTCGGCGAACGCGGCGAGCCCACCGCGGAATGGCCGACCGGCGAGCAGATCGGCGATCGAGCTTTTCTCCCAACGAGCCCCCCGTATCCAGTCGCCTTTAACCGGAAATGTCGCGAGTAGCCGCCCGTCGGCAGCGCTGCCAAAAGCGATCCGGCCGTTTGAGACAGTGAAGACCTGACGCCAGAACCGATAACCCGGCCGGTAGGTCCGCATTGCATCGACGTCGCGTTCGTAGCGCTGGCGCTCGGAGGTCTGCGCCGTTTCGGCGTCGCTCGTCGCCTCGCTCGGAGGCGGAACGTCGGTGACCGTGGCCGTGGGCACCGCGGCGGCAGGCTTCCAGCTGAGATATTCAAGCGCCGGTGAGTGCACCAGCCCGCTCGCCAATATCGCGAGAAACCCGACCCCCGCTGCGTAGGTTCTTATCATTGTTATTCGAGCTCTTCGCGAACGGTTGCGCGGGCTCTTTCCCCGTCTCTCCTGCTCGACCCTGGACGGCCGCGCGCTTGCGTCTGGCGAACCGTCGGTTCTTATTGTTGTGTCCGCTTCTGATAGTGGACGGATATAACTATACGGATATTAAGCTGTCACGACGAGAACGATGACCGGCTAACAGGCCTTCGGCTCTTTGAATAACGTTCGATGCGCAAGAACGAGTAGCACGATCCGCATCCTTGACCCCAGCCCAACAACGATGGCGGGTCTGTCATTGTCAAAACCAGGAGTATGCAAGGGCCAGTATGTCTATTGGCCGACTGCGACCGCGGTCAAGAGGTAATATGCGCAGCTAAGTGCCGCGTATCATCGACAACCAGCCGAATCGATTGAATGTCATGCTAGGGCCCAGAGAGTGGAGCATATAGCGGTAACCCAGCTCCGCCGCTTTGGGTTGCGGAGTCTGCCCACGCATCGCTGAGGTATATAGTTGGATACCATGTCTCGCAAACCCCACAAAGGCTATTACGTCAACGGCGAGTTCGTTCTCGCGGCCCACAGCGAATTGCAGGAGCGTGGTGCGCCGAGCCGTACCGAACTCAAGAACGCCAGCGAAAAATTGCAAAAAATCGGTCAACAACTGCTCATGCTGCCAGAGCATCTGATTACAGAACTGCACCTGCCGGAGGCACTAGAGGAGGCGATTTTCGACGCAAAGCGGATGACCAAGGTCGGAGCAAGACGCCGCCAGACGAAACTCGTCGGCAAAATGCTGCGCCGGCTAGAGCCCGAGGCGCTCGAGGCAGTGCTTGGAGCGCTGCGCGTCGAGCATGGGCAAACAGCGAAGAAGGCGAAGCTCCTTCATCAGGCCGAACAGTGGCGCGATGCTCTCATCGCCGATGACGGAATGTTGGAGCAGTGGATTGCGAAGTTTCCGGGTACCGACGCCCAGCAATTGCGCTCTCTCATCCGGCAAGCACGGAAGGACGCTCCGGAGACAGAACCCGGCCGGGCTAAGCGCCACGGTCGAATTTACAGACAGCTTTTCAAAACCTTGCATCTGCAAATCTGTTCTTCGGCCGAGACCTCACTTTAGATATAAATAGAGCGGGGGCCGTGCAGTCTAGACGACGGTCGCGCGCATCACGCTTCGGAGCGTTAACAGCCGAGGTCTCACGACCGATAGCAGCCTTCCGCTAATAGGTCTAGTATGCAGCGGGATGAACCTCGGAACCGTAACGGATAGGAAGCAAACACCATGGCCAAAGAACGCAACACAAAGAAAGAAGGCAAGAAACAACCTACGATGACGCCAAAAGAACGGAAGGCAGCGAAGAAATCAAAAAAAGAATCTTCCAAATCCAAGAATAGCTGACGCTAAGGAGGCCGTCGCTTATCGGCCCAACTAGACGAAGGCTTCTCACCGTTAGCAGACGCCTGGAAGGCGTAGAATTCGAGCTGACAGCCGCGACAGAATTTGCTCCGCAGTGGCCGTTAACGCTGACAGGCATCCTGCAATCCCAGCAGCTACTGTTTTTCTGAATACAATAGCGCGGCTATGCAGCTGGATCCTTATCTAGATCACCGCCGAGGCGACCAATAGAGAAGCTTTACTCCTGGCTATGACCAGGACAGACAATGCGAATGCCGACAGGCTAGCCGGCCAGCCAAACACGACCGCGCGCCACCAGCTCACCAATCACTCCAGTCGCTCGGGACTGCCAAGCACTCGCGCAGCGCTGCTGAACGCGACCCTCTCCGCCCGCCGCTAATCAGCCCCCGTCTGGGACCAGCATGCGAATCGTTCCGTCCATACGCGAGGTCACGAAAATCTCCCCGCTACCGCTCTGACTCAAATGCATATCGGCGCGCGGTGCCGTTGCGCCGTTGGCGCGCTCGATGAGCTCACGGAAAGAGACATAGATACGACGATCGTTCGCGTCGTGCTCGTAGAGCTGGATCTCTTCGACCGGCGCCACCGTGTGAGGAATGCCGTCGTCGGCTGCATGCATCGCGTCGAGATCAGCGGCGAAGAGCCTGCCCCGCACCAGATCGCCAAAAACGAACTTACCGCGCAATGCCTCGATGCGACCGTGGTAGGCGAAACCCGCCGTGACCGCCTGACCGTCGTTGTGGTCGTAGATTGCGACGGGATAGGTGAACTGGTCCTTGACCCGTCCATCGAGCACGTCGGCTGGGAGCTCGAAGAGCTGATTTAAACCACCTCCCGGACGATTAATACCATTCTCCCAGTAACCTTCGCGCGTCATCCAGCCGTAATTGGCACCGGCGCGAACGATGTTGATTTCCTCGATATTGCTCATGCCGATATCGGAGGCGAACATCGTCCCGTCCGTGAGATCCCACGACAAGCGATGCGCGTTGCGAAAGCCATAGGCATAGATCTCGCCGAGTGTCTTCGGGTCGTCGTCGGACGCAAACGGATTGCTCGGTGGGATCGTGTAATCGCCGAGCCCCTTGGTACCCTGCGATTCCGAGGGACTGCGCGGATCGATCCGCAGAATGGCCGTGACGATCGTGTCGAGGCGCTGGGTCTGACCGGGATTCTCGGAATTAGGCCCACGACCGTTGCTAAAACCTAAATCGCTGCCGCTCGTGTACAGAAGCCCATAGTCTGGCTCGCCGGGCCGGGAGGTCGGGTTGAACCCGAGGTAGCCCAACGGATGTGCCAAGTTGGTGACGACCTGACCGACGCGCAGCAGCTCGCGCCGAGCGCCGGCGAAGCTGCGCGCCGCCGGATCGTTCGCGCGCCACTCGGTGATGACGTCGTGATGCAGAACACCCGCCTTGGAGAACCCCGGCGGGATGAAATCCAGAGTTCCCGGGTTGCCGGCCGCGACCTCGCCATGCACCGTGTAGAACAAGCCATTGCGGGCAAAATCCGGATGGAAAGCGAATCCGATGATGCCACTCTCGTTACGACTGTAAATCGCATACGGGAACGCCGCGCCGATGTCCGCGTAGACTGAGGATACGTCACCTTCGAGCAGATACAGCAGACCGCGCGAATCGTTAGCGAAGCGGCGCCCGTCCGGCAGATCGCGCACGAAGCTCACGCGCGCGTAGCTTGCTGGATTCACATCCTCATCGGCAGGACGCAGCCGGCGCGTGTCCGGCAACCGCGCGACTTCCTCGATACGCACCGTCAGGCCGCGTTTCTCCACCGGCTCCGGCAGAGGATCGGCGACCTGTGCTCGTATGGCAAAGATGGGTGACAGCGCGAGTAGCGCGATCAAGACGTGCGCAATCCGTATGTTCATGTCGAGCCTCTTGTTCGACGCGGGTCTCGGCCCTTCTTATACCAGATCCGGTATCCGCTAACCTCAAGGGTAGAAAACCTTAGGAGCGATACCGCCGGACAAAACGCGCGAGGATCTGTTTGGCGAACGGCGCATCTTCGTGCGCGACTGCAGCGATGAGTTCCTCGGCCATATGCGGAGG
>JAHEEM010000272.1 GCA_024640695.1 Rhodospirillaceae bacterium
GTACTCTCACTTTTATGCTCACTTGGGCGTAGATGAGAGCTAACTCCCTGAAAAGCGGGTGTGGTTCAATGGGCGCCCGGACGAACGCTCCGCTGCGATTTTGCGATCCGGTCTCGACGCATAGCCCGTCTGCCTGAGCGGAACGAAGACGCCATTCGAAACGTCGCGGTAGATCTACTGGTAAGACATCAGCTTCCCAATCGGCGTCGCTGAGTTGGTTGCTACTATTACCGCTAGATTTCCGTGGTCCCTTGACCACTTTCGAGGAGCGACCTGAGCTCATCCCAGTCGCCGCTTTCCTCTGCCTGGGCAACGCGTTGCTGCATCTGGGTGACGGCGTCGTCAAGTTCGCCGACCATTGCCTCGAAACCGGGTTGACCTCGTAGAGAGTTCAGGTAGGGATCGAGTGCCAATGGCCAGCCGTTCGAGGCTACGGTGCCGCGGAATCCCTCATCGATCGCATCCCGGAACGCGTCAAGCGCCTCGCGCGTCTTTCCCAGCAGTGCCAGGATTTGCACGTCCCGTATGCCGTGTCCGAAGAGCCCGACACGGGGCAGTGCTCGAACGACAACCAGTGCTGAGTCGAGCAGTGCTTTCGCACGCGTGTTCTCACCCTGGTTTTGCAGAATGAATGCGTAGCGGATCAGATCGGAAACGTTGTCTGCCCTGACCTCCGGGTCCGCGTCCGCCACAAAGTCCGGATCATGAAGCTCGGCGTACTTGCGTGCTCTGTCGAAGTCGCCGGCAAACATGGCAAACGTGGTGATCAGGCTTAATTGGAATTGCCTCGGATTCTCGACGCCTTCGATAGAACGTTCGACGATGTCGGCGGCGCCGGCGAAATCGCCCAGCATCGCCTTCTCCATGCCGAGACCATACTCGTACATTGGATGGCCGGCTGTTACATTGGTAAAGAGACTCCGGATCTTTTCGTAGTCGCCAAACTCGAGGTACGCGCCAACCATGGGCGCGCCGCCGAGCGGGTCCGCACTAAGTTCCATGGCTTTCCGGCCCCATGCAATCGCTTCGTCCATGCGGCCGAGGCCCTGCAGCTGCTGCGCCAGGTTCTGGTAGCCCGTTGGCCATCCCGGGTGAATGTCGACCGCCTTAATATAAAGGTCGAGCGCTTCCTCATTCTGTCCGCGCTGGGCGTATAGCCCCGGGAGATTGGCGTAAGGAATCTTGCCGAGCGGGTCCACGCGAAGCGACTGATGATAGAGATCAATCGCCTCTTCGATTCGATTCTCCGCACTCCGGACGGTTGCAAACCACATATAGGCGCTCGCATTGTTCGGGTTGAGGTCCAGCGCCCTGACCAGGGCGGCCTCCGCTTCCTCGAGCCCGGAGTCGCCGCGATCTTCCCGCCAGGCCACGGAGTTCAACAAACCGACAGCGGCGTGCGCCTGCGAAATATTCGGGTTCAGCGACAGCGCTTTGTCCAGCGATTCCTCGGCGAGAGCAAAGGCTTCGTCAGCCGGAATCGCCTGGTGATTGTTCAGGAGCAGCAGCACACTCTCTGCGAGACCCGCATAGGCGTCAGCATAGCCAGGGTCCAGAGATATCGCCTGTTCGAACTGCTCGCGCGCCAGTTGCAGTGTATCCAGGCGCCGCTTGTAAAGGTTGTCCCGGCCCTGCGTAAAGAGGTTGTACGCGGCCAGGCTGGCGGTCGGAATATTCGCAAGACGCGACTGCTCTTCGTCGGTGAGCGTTGCTTGCAGCGCGCTTGCAATCTCCTCCGAAATCTCGCTTTGAATCGCGAACAGATTGACCGCGCTGAGTTGCCGGTCGTACGAATTCGCCCAGATGTGTTCGTCGGTTGACGCATCGATCAGCTGAGCAGTGATCCGAACGCTATCGCCCGCACGTTGCACCGCGCCTTCGAGGACCGTCCCGACGCCAAGTTCCTGTGCGATCTGTCTCAGGTTCTTGGTGGTAACCCGGTATTCCATCACCGATGTGCGAGAGATCACTTTCAGCGCGCCGATATTCGCAAGACGGGTCAGCAGGTCGTCATGGATGCCATCGGCGAACAACTGGTTCTCCGGGTCCGTGCTGCGACTCGTGAACGGCAGTACGGCGACTGACAGGCTGTCCACCGCCGGTGCCTCCGGAGCATCCCGCATGCCGGTGATGTTTAGAGTGACCGACACCCCGAGCGCAATCACGAGCAAGACAATGAAGACGAGGTCCATCTTGCGGCCGGTCTGTCTGGTAATCGACTTCGACCGGTCGACGTCTTTCTCGAGCTTGACCCCTTCGGGCGTGAGTTCGTAGATCCAGGCCAGTACCAGTGCCACGACGAAGCCGATCACGACGACAATGACGTAGATCTGGAACGCCAATTCAGATGCGCCGAAGGTCGGCAACAGCACCGAGCCCGCCTCGATGATGATCCAGGCGACTACGGCATAGGTCGCAGCAACGCGGAAGACGTTGCGGCGCCTGAGTTCAGTTATTAGCGAGTTCATGGAGCGGATTATCGCCTACAAGCGACCTGACTGCAGCATGTAGCGATGCCGCAGTGGTGGGGTGGGCCGCGACTACTCTCCGAGCTGCTCCTCGATGAGTGCGACGAGTTCTTCGGACCGGGATGACCGGAAGGACAAGCGCGAGTGCAAACAGGATGAGGTGCGCGATGGCGTACGGGGTCGAAAGGATGACGACGATAAGAATGAGGACGCCTGATCCAGCCGGCACCAGACTTGACGTAGTGACGTGACGTAACTAACGTGTGACACGATGTCACCTAGCAAATCACAGAGGCGCCCTGTTGTCGAGCCGGAGCCGGTAGCCAGGATCGGCCAGGCGGAGCGCACGCGTGCCGAAATACTGGATGCGGCGTTTGATTTCCTGTGGTCTCGCCCGTTTCGGGACATGACGGTGAATGCCCTGATGGCGATGATTCCGCAGAGCCGGACCGTTTTTTACAAGCATTTCGATGATATCCATGTACTCATGGCGGAGATGCTGAAGAGACTGGAGACCGAGATTCTCGAAGGCGCCAGCCGCTGGTTTTCGGACGACGGCGATCCGGTCGCCTTGTTACACGAGAGTCTCGCGACCGAGGTGCAAATCGGCTATCGGTATGGACCGTTCATCAAGGCAGTCAGCGACGCTGCGGGGACTAACGCAGAGGTGGAAGACGAGTGGAACTGGCTCCTGGATCGGTTCGACGATGCCGTGATCGAGCGCATTACTGCGGACCAGGAACTCGGCTTGATCGAAGCCTTCGATCCCCGCCCGGTCGCGACCGCGCTGAATCGGGTCGATGCCGCTATGTATGTTCGGAAATTCGGGCACAGGCCGCGCAGCCGGCCGCAGCCGGTGGTGGATGCAATCACGCGCGTGTGGATCTCTACGCTATACGGCCACCAATGGGCGACAGGCCGCACATCGACATTGTATCGAAAGCAGGTGCCGGATCCGCCTGAGCATCGGTGACCAGAGTGCCCGGCCCGCGGAGCAGGCTGCACATCACTGGCAATCAACTATTCGGAAATGGGGACGGTACCAAGCATGAATGAATTGAACCTCAGGGCACTAACGGCCCCGGCCATCGGATGTTTGGTGACGTTCATGGTCACCACGAGCACAGCCTTCGCGCAGACCGATGCGGGTGGTCCGGAGGACGTGGTGGCGCCGCCAAAGATCTACTCGCCGTATGTCGAACGCACGACTGCGGATTCGAACCTCGCCGAGGGGGTCTACTGGGGCGACACGCACCTGCATACGTCGTATTCGACCGATGCCGGGATGATGGGCAACAAGCTGGGGCCTGAAGAGGCGTACCGCTTTGCCCGCGGCGAGGAGGTCCTGACTTCACACGGGGAACGGGTTCGCCTGATCCATCCCCTGGATTTCCTCGTGGTCGCCGACCATGCCGAGAACCTGGGCCTCGCGCCTTTTATCGCCGAGTCGCACCCCGAACTGTTGAAGAGCGAATGGGGCAAGGCGGTTCACGACATGGTCAAGGCCGGTGACTCCCGTGGCGCCTTCCAGAAATGG
>JAHEEM010000273.1 GCA_024640695.1 Rhodospirillaceae bacterium
AGGACACCCACATCACGAGATTGATATGACCTGTGATCTCGACATCGGCAGTCAGCGGCTCGGTCGTAAAGCTGACCGTCGGCAGCCTGCGGTTTGCGCGACGATCGGCCTCGGGGCCAGCCGCGTACGTCAGCTCGCCTGCGCGGCGCGGCGCGCTCGTGCTCAGGCGCACGTCGTGAATCGCATCATCGACGACGCCGGCGCGCTCCGAGGTCAGGTAATACGTGGTGTATTGAGTCCGCGCGAGCGGCCATTCGTTCTCGAAGCGCCAAGTGCACTCCTCGGCACCTGTGCGAATGCAGAGCTTCACGGGCGGCTCGTCCATGATGCCGGTGTCGATGTCCTTGAGCCAGTAGTCGTACCAGCGCAGCAGCTCGTGCTTACCCTCTTCGGCATAGAACGCGTCGGTATGGCCACCGGTGTGCATCTGCAATTTCTTCGCGGTCGACGCCGAACGCGCGTAGCCGTCGATGTTGCCACGCATGTGATGGTTCCAGCCCTCCCAATTACCGGAGCTGTAAAGCGGCACCGTGATCTGATCGAACTGCGCGCGCGCCTTGACCTCGTCCCACCAGGCGCTATCCATGTGGTGCGCGAGGAAGTTGTAGATCAGATCCTCGTCCATCGCGGCCGAATTGTGGGCACGCGTGTTCTCCAGCAGTTGCTTACCGCGCACATCCAGCCACCAGTTGCCATAGAAGCCCTGATTGAACACCCCGCCGTGAAAGACCGAGTCACGGTACATGTCCGCCCAACCTTCCCACGGCACGATCGTCGTCAGCGACGGCGGCTGCAGGCTCGCAACGTTCCACTGCGTAATCGCGTAATAGGACACACCGACGAGACCAACTTTCCCTGAGCTCCAATTCTGATCGGCCGCCCACTCGATCGCATCGTAGTAGTCGCGCGCTTCCTGCATCGACCAGATATCCGACTGGCCCGGTGAGGTGCCCGTGCCGCGCGTGTCCACGAACACGACGACATAACCGCGCGCTGTCCACCAGTCGGGCTCCGGCCGCTCGACATGCGTAAACGGCGCCTCGTGCGGCAGGATCCGGTCCATGGCCTTTTGATACGCGCTGAGGCTCAAGAGCACGGGAAAGCGCTCGCTGCCCGGGGTGTCTGGCCGATAGACGTCGGCGCGCAGCACGGTGCCATCTCGGACGCGGATCGGCACGTCCTCTTCGAAGATCATGCCGTAGCGAGGCTGCGAGACGTTGTCCTGCGCGAGCGCAGTCGTCGGCATGAACAGCACCGCCACGGCCAAAGTCAGCATGGCGGACGTCCACGCTAAGACTCTAGAAATACTTGAACGAAGAGCTTCTAAATATATGAAATTACGCATTTAATTTGACTCCATTGTCATTACGCCGACACGCAGTGGCGACCATGCCAATCCGTCCGGACTCTCGTGTGCCGTTGCCAGCACCACGGGAGGCTCCTGCAGATTAGTCATATTAAATAGCCGAATTGTGCGGTCGTCCGGATCGCCGACGAATGCCCAATTGCCGTGAATCAGCACACCGAAGTTGCCGTCGCCGGGCGTGTCGTGCAAAGCCACTTCCGCTACGAACGCGCGCTTGGCGACATCGAACATTCTTAAGTACTGAGGCACAGGCTCGCCACCGCCGCCACCGTTAGGGGCAACTGCAAGGCCATTGGCACCGATCTCTACGCGGCCTGCATACGGCCGTGAGGGAATCTCGGCGACGACTTTCAGGCTTTCGGTGTCGATCACCGAGATCGTCTCCTCCTGCCGATTAGCCACCCAGACTTCGCGGCCATCGGGGCTCACGGATATGCCTTCGGCCCCGAGTCCGGTGTCGATAACGACCGGTGGGCGATCCGCGTCGAGGAAAATCACCGAAAGGGTTCCCTGCGCGCCACGGCTCGTAACATAGGCACGGCTGCCGTCCGGGCTCAGACGGACCATGTGCCCCTCGCGACCGCCGGTCGGATAGGTCTGTACGACCCGCAACGACGTCAGATCGATCACCGCGATCTGGTCGGAATCCTGCATCGTTGCAACCGCATGCCGACCGTCCGGATGGAATAGAACCGAATGGGGTCGCGAGTTTGGGCCGAGGTCGATACGCGCGACGATCTCCGCACCGACGACATCGATGAGCACCACATGCCGGCCCGGCGCGCTATTGGGCCCATACTCGGCGGTCAATGCGAAGCGCCCGTCGGCCGAGACGGCTGTCTCGTGAGGAATCGTGGGCCCGATCGGCAGACGCGCGATCTCTAGCCCCGTCGGCAGATCAATGAGCGAGATGCTGCCGCCAGCGCGGTTTGCGACGATGAGGGTGCCCTCCTGCTGCGCCATCGCAGCCCCGGTAAACAGCCCCAAGACGGCACCGAAGGCCGCCAGCCAGCGTGCTCGCAACATATTGTTTTCCCTACGAATTTCCATGACCGCGACCCAGTCCAACCGACCAGCGAATCAAGCCCCTCGACGTTTGCATTATCCAACACCCCGATATCGCGGGGCGCAGCGGCAACAGTACGCGAAAATTAGGGCGGCCACCAAGGGGCGCCCTATTGTTACCCCGCGCTGCAAGGGGACCGCCAAAACAAACGACGGTAAACCCTGAAGCCCTTGGCAGCACGGCGTCAAGACAAAAAAAACGCGGCACCTCAGAAGAGATGCCGCGCTTGACCTCTTAGGAACTTAAGCCGTGCCGCGGCCGGTCAAGCCGCAGCGATACACCCTGGCTCAACTAGGCGCCAGCACCCCAGCGGGCCTGGAACTCGACACCCCAGAACGCCGGGCGCTCGTGACGGTAACGGTACACACCGCGCGAAGTACCGCAGGCCTCGAGGATCTTCTCGTCAGTGATGTTCTGACCGAAGATCGACGCCTGCCAGTTACCCTCGGCCGGAACGTAGGTCATACGCGCCCCGAGCTTGGTATACGCCTTCTGCCCACAAGGTGACAGTGGAGCGTCCTGGGCCTCCGCGTTGAAGTCGTACTCATCAGCCGAGTAGATATTCAATCGCGGCGTAAGCGTAGCACCGTTGCCAAGCTGGAATTCATGCTCGATACCAAGGTTCAAGGTCCAGTCCGGCGTCAGATCGGAAACCGCCGTATTGCTCTGGTCGATCGAACCACCCGTGCCATCCGGATCGGGATATGAGAACTCAGCGTACTCATTGTTGAGGTAGCCGAAGTCAACCGATACGAAACCACCGTCCCACGGACTCGCACGCAGCTCGAGCTCGACGCCAGAGATGTCGACTGACGAGACGTTCGTTACAACACCGAGCACGTCATCGATTCCGAACGCACCATCCGGGTTCGCGATGCTAATCGACTCCTGCTTGTTGCTATAGTCCATCATAAAGATGTCGGCCATGATCCGCACACGCCCATCGGCGAACGTGCCCTTGAAGCCGAACTCATAGTTCTTGACGCTCTCGGGATCGTAGGTCAGAAACTGGGCGATGGTCGGCACGTTGGAGTTCAGCTCAGTGTTGAACCCGCCCGTGAGGAAGCCCTCTGAGTACAGCGCATAGATCATGCCATCATCGAGCACGCCACCACCGGCAAGCTGTCGGCTAATGCTGATCATCGGTGTAATTTCATCGAATTTCTTCGAGGCTTCGTTAAAGAACCCACCACCGACCGTATTATCGAAGTTGACCGTCAAGCTCAGATCACAGAGGCTCGTGTTACCCGTTGTGCTCGGATCGCCAAGGGTCTGCACACCAGGCGCCGAGATGCCGGAATTACAGACAGAGTCCAGCCCTTCCATGTTCCAGAAGTTCCGGTCGTCCTCCGTCCAGCGGGCACCCGCGTCGAGGCTCCACATGTCGTTGATCTGATAGGTCAAGTGACCGAAGATGCCGATCGACTCGTTCTCGACGCGAGACTGGTTAATGAAACGCGGCGAGCCGCCCGAAGCGAGCGGATCCGGCAGCAGCTCGAAGAACAGACCAGAGACGCTGTCGCACTCGAACTCGATGCCCGGGTTCTCCGGCGA
>JAHEEM010000274.1 GCA_024640695.1 Rhodospirillaceae bacterium
ACAAGGCGCCGCCGAATCCTTACCTCGAGCCGCGCCGCAGCGACACCGAGACGCAGGCCCTCGAGGCGCGCGTCGCAAGACTCGAGAAGCTGCTGACGGACAAGGGCATCGTCAGCCGCGAGACGCTCGATCACGTCGCTGCCGTCTACGAGCGCGATATCGGGCCGATGAACGGCGCGCGCGTCGTCGCACGCGCATGGGTAGATCCAGACTACAAGCGACGTCTGCTCGACAACGCCACCGCCGCGATTGCCGAGCTCGGCTACTCGGGATTGCAGGGCGAGCACATGGTCGTCGTCGAGAACACGCCGTCCGTTCACAACGTCGTGGTTTGCACGTTGTGCTCGTGCTACCCTTGGCCGGTGCTCGGCCTGCCGCCGGCCTGGTACAAGAGCCCGCCCTACCGTTCGCGCGTCGTCATCGATCCGCGCGGCGTGCTCGCAGACTTCGGCCTCGAGCTTCCGAACAACGTCGAGGTGCGCGTCTGGGATTCGAGCGCCGAGATCCGCTATCTCGTGCTGCCCGAGCCGCCGTCTGGCGTCGACGGCATGGACGAGGCAACGCTTGCCGCGCTCGTCACGCGCGATGCAATGATCGGGGTCGCCAAGATCGCGGCGCCGGGCTCGGCGCGATGAGCAAGCCTCGCCATGCCGCCCCCGCAATCGCCGACATGGTCGGCCCCGGCGCACTGCCGCGCAGGAGCGGCGAGCTGGTGTTCCACCACGATTGGGAGCGGCGCGCGTTCGCGCTTGCTGTTGCACTGTGCGAGCAAGAGCACTTTGTCTGGGACGAGTTTCGGGCGCACCTGATCGGCTCGATTGCCGCGAGCGGCGAGTCACCGGACCACCCCGACCCCAACGCACCCGGCTACTACGAGCACTGGCTCGCATCGCTCGAGCGCACGCTCGCCGATAAGGGTCTGCTGCCGGGCTAATCGGGAATCCTTCTGCACAAAGTCGCGGCCGCGCCGGGGCCAGTTCCTGCTCACTGCGCTCCGCCGAGTCGGTTCATCGTGATATCGGCCCGTTCGTGGCGGCGGCTCTTGCCAACGTCGCAGCCGCGCTTGGGCCAGCCGGGGTCGGTTCCTGCTCATCACGCTCCGCCTGAATCGATTCGCGCTGCTGTCAGCCAAGCGGGGCCTGCTGGTGCCAGCGCTCCGGAGCATCGTTGATTACAGACATATCGCCAGCGATGTCGGGCACCGCCACGCTTGCGGCCCCGCGGTGCGGGCGTCAGTCCGTTCGCAGGAACCGACCCCGGCTGCCCGCGCGATCACCGTCAGCGGCGAGTCCCTCAAGCTCGACCTCGGCTCACCGCATGGGCGTGCGGATCGACATATGCGCGGGGTTAGAGCGCCAAATGCTCACCGCGAGGCTGACAGCACGATAACCGTCAAGGGTGGCCGGGCGACAGCTTGTGCCGAACGTAGTGACGCCCGCGCGGCGGGGCCGCAATAGAAATCCCGGGCTATTCGCGCGCGAAGGCCCATCCTTTCTTAGGCTCTAAAGCTGGCAGGCCCCGGCCCCGCCAGACCCCAAAAAACGGTGCCCGATTCGGGCGAAACGCTGTGAGCTCGAGCTGTCGCCCGGCCGCCCCTGAGGCGATGCCGACCGTCCTTTGGCCCCCGCCTCCCTCGGGAATCGGTCGTCCGCAGCCAACCCCCGTGCTGTTAGGCTGCAAGCTCGGTATGATTAGCACGCCTTCGGCAATAACGATGCCTGACAAGTCACGGGGGCCCAATCAGTGAAGTATGTCTATCAGCTATTCTTGAGCGTCCTGCTGACCGCGACGGCCGTCGGCACAGCGCTCGCCGACACGATCGCGATCATCGGCACCGGCGCGGTTGCCAACGCCATCGGGCCAATGCTCACGGCGCAGGGGCACGAGATCGTCTTCGGCTCGCGCAACCCGGATCGCGACGACGTGCGCGAGCTCGTCGCCAAGACGGGTGCGGGCGCGGGCGCGACGACACCGGCCGAGGCGGCGGCGGATGCCGACATCGTCATGGTCGCCGTGCCGTGGGATGCCGTCGAGACCGTCGTGCGTGGTCTCGGCAACCTCTCCGGCAAGATCGTGATCGACCTGACCAATCCGCGCATCATCGGCGACGACGGCTTGCGCAACTGGGCGGTCGACAGCTCCAACGCCGAGATCATCCAAGGACTGGCGCCGGGCGCGCGGGTCGTCAAGGCGCTCAACACGATGAACTGGCGCACAATGGTGGACCCGGAGGCGACGGGCGGGCCGGTCAGCGTACCGATCGTCGGCGACGACGAGGCAGCCAAGGCGAAGGTCGTTGCGCTCGTAGCGGGTATGAACCTCGAACCGATCGATCTCGGACCGCTGCGCTACGCGCGCATCGTCGAGGGCATGTATCTGCTCTGGGGCAACGCCAACACGCTTGGCCGGGGATTCAACTATTACTTGCGACCAGCACCGTAAACAAAAACGGGCTCAACGAACTCACGGAATGCATCAAGGGGATACACGATGAAAACGATTAAGATTGCTCTCGGATTGCTGACAAGCTTCGCGCTTGCGGCCTGCCAACCCAGCGGAGACATGGGCGGCGAGCAGGCCTCGACGCCAGCACCGGCGCCCGCCGCGGCACCTGCAGCAATGCCGGCTGCGCCCGCCGCCGCGCCGATGAACACGGTGACCTACTCGCTGATCAACGAACCGACGTGGGTCAACATCTTCGCCGGACAGGATCTCGACCAATTCAACGTTGTCGGCGGCGCGAATTGGCAGATCAGCGGCGACGCCGTGGAAGCTACGAGCGGCGAGCCCGGCTTTCTCGTCACGCGCGGCCAGTACGGTGACGTGCAGGTCATGGCCGAATTCTGGACGAGCCCCGACGCCAACAGCGGTATCTTCATGCGCTGCCAGGATCCGGCAAACATCGGCGCGGCAAGCTGTTATGAGGTCAACATCTTCGATCAGCGCCCGGATCAGGCCTACCGCACGGGCGGCATCGTCGAATTTGCCGAGCCGATGGCGCAGATCGATGCGGCCGATCAGTGGAATACGTTCGACATCGTCATGGAAGGCGACCATCTCATGGTCACGATGAACGGCACCCTGATGGTCGACACCAACGATGCGACGTTCGCGAACGGCCCGATTGCCTTCCAGTGGAGCGCCGGCACCGTGCGCTTCCGCAACCTCAAGCTGCGCCCGCTCTAAGCACGGCATGCTCCGACAGGATCGCCGGCGGTAACTACTTGCCGCCGGCGATCGCCGCTTCGGACCCCAGATAAGCTGCAATAGCCGACCACGCCTCGAGCTTGCGCGCATACGGCATTCCCGCGTGCGCGGGGCTCGTGGAGGGCATGCGCTGCGACGGTATGGATGCAAACGGCTCCCCGAGCGCGGGCAGCACGAGCCGCCGAAAGAGCTCGGCCGCCTTCGCGCCGTTGAAGCAGATGAGCTCGATACGCCGGTGCGCGGCGAGGAACGCACCAAAGTCGTTGGCCTCGACGCTCGCATGCACGATGGCGGAATCCAGACTGCCCGGGCGCACCGCCGCGGCCGCGACATCCCATAGCGCGATGCGGTGTCTCTTAAGCTGCGAAAGCCGGGCAGCATAGCCGAGCCTTGGGCCTGCGCCAGCAAGCTCGCCCATGATGCGCCAGAACGCATTCCGCGGCTGCGCATAGTACTGCTGCTCCTGAATCGAACGCACCCCTGGCAGGCTGCCGAGAATCAGCACGCGCGCATCGCGGCGCGCGACAGGCGGGAAACCGCTGGATAACGCTGGACGAGATCGAGACGAAGCCATGCTGCGATTCTCGAGTATGAGCGCAGCCAGGGGAAGGCGTACACAGCAATTCACACCGGGCGGTTGCTGCATTGCGATCGAGCGCGTGAACCTTCATTGGGGCCATGCGGAGGCGCCGGCGAGACATGCGGCCTAGGGAGATCCACGGCGTTCGTGCGAAACTTACTCCGCGATGCGCAAATCCAGACCGCAATTGAGCCACG
>JAHEEM010000070.1 GCA_024640695.1 Rhodospirillaceae bacterium
GTCCTGCGCGATCAGGACACCCTTGGCGTTATACCAAGGCCCGTTGCCGATACGGCTCCGCGCCTCGACCTGCTGACGGCCCTCACCGCCACTCGTGCTCAAGTAGGCGCGCCACGTCTTCGCGCCGGCGCCCGCCGCCTGCGCCAAGGCCTGGCAATGCGCGTCCGCGCCGGTCAGGCCACCGAGGTCGCCGCCCTTGCCGGACCCGACGCTCGTAATGAAAAAACTCATAGCAGTGTCCTGGGCGAGCCCACCGCCCGAGGCAAGCCCCGCCAGAACGGTTAAGACGGATAATCGCGATAGCTTCTGCACGTGAACTCCTCTGTGATATTCAGAACCTGAGCCGACGCCGGCGCGATAATTCTAACTGCATCCGTCGGGCGGGGAAAAAACCGCAACGCGGCTCGGCTTGGGTCGCTTGGCGGGCCGCCCGCTCAGCCGCTATCTCATTTACAAACGAGAAGGATGCCGTGCCCACGCGGCCGGCAATCGGTTCCCGCGCAGGCACAGGTCCGGCATCGAGACGGCTCAGGCTATGAGCTCACCGATGATGCCCCAAACTACAGCCAGGAAGAGCCCGAAAGAGGCAAGCATGGTGATTATCATCCCAGGCCCGCGTTTATCGGCACCGCGCTGGTAGCCCGACGCATAGATTAAGCGGCCGACCAGCCAGACGACCCCGAGCCCCGCAGCGGGAACATCGCCGATGACGCTCGATCCGAGCCAAAGCAGCGGAATGAAAAGAACGAGCTGCTCGATAGTGTTGTAGTGAATGCGATTGGCCTTCTCGAACTCGATATGCCCCGTAATTGCCGGCGCTTCGACGCCGTAGCGTCGCCGCATCATGCCCACCTTGCCGCTGAATACGAACGTCAGCGCAACCGCTGCCAGCGTAACGAGCGCGGTAAACTTCATGAGCAACATTTTGCCTCCCCTCGATTATCGTTCGGTCGGTAGCGTTGTGTGACTGACGCCATCGAATGATTGCTTACTAACATCGTCGGACCCTGAAGGGGATACGACGTCCGGGCCTAGGCGGATCCGGTCGACCGGCGTTAGACTGCTATCGGAGTCGAAGTCTGCCAAGGGATCCGAATGCCATGAGCGACGCGGTGATTAAAGAATACGCGCCCGGCGATATACTGGGCCTCGCGCTCGAATGGCGCAACTCGGGCCGAGGTGTGGCACTCGCCACGGTCGTCAAGACCTGGGGATCGTCGCCGCGACCGGCAGGAAGCAATCTCGTCGTTGCTGACGACGGCCGCTTCGAGGGCTCCGTGTCCGCGGGCTGCGTCGAAGGTGCGGTCATCGAGGCCGGACTTGAGACGATTAAGACCGGTCGGCAGCAGCTGCTTGAGTACGGGGTCACGAACGACGAGGCCTGGGCTGTCGGTCTTGCGTGCGGCGGGCAAATTCAGATCCTCGTGGAGCGCGTCGAGTGAAATCAGCCCTGCTCAGCGCAGCGGTCAGCGCACAACAACAGAAGCGGCCCGTGGTGCTCCTGCGCAGCGTCGATACTGCTGATCAATGGCTGTTTGACCCGACGGCTGACCCGGCGACGCTGGCAGGTCTGTCCGACGAGCTGCGGAGTCTGTGTGAGGCCGCGCTAAAGTGCGACGGCGCTTCCGTGATCGAGTCGGACGGCAAGTCCTACCTGATACAGACCTTATCTCCGCCTTATCGCTTGATCGTCATCGGCGCCGTGCATATCGCGCAGGCGCTCATTCCGATGGCGCAAACTGCGGGGTACGCCACCGTCCTCATCGACCCGCGACCGGCATTCGCGACCCAGGAGCGCTTTCCGGATGTGGAGGTCTTCAGTGAGTGGCCGCAGGACGTGATGCCCAGGCTTGCGCTGACCAGCCGCAGCGCGGTCGTTACGCTGAGCCATGATCCCAAGATCGACGAGCCCGCGCTTGCCGCGGCATTAAATTCGGAAGCCTTTTTTATCGGCGCCCTGGGCAGCCGCAAGAACCACGCCGGGCGGCTCGCGCGCTTGGAGGCACTGGGCTTCGACGCCGCAACGCTCCACCGGGTCGCCGGCCCTGTCGGCCTGGACCTCGGCGGCCGTTCACCCGCCGAGATCGCTGTCGCGATCCTCGCCCAGCTCATCCAGGCTCGCTATCGCGGCGGTGCCCACTGAGGCAGACAGGGGCTCATTAGCCGCTGCGCGGCGCCTTTTTGTTGAAGCGTTGGGCTAGTCTGCGACCGATGCGCCGAGAACGCTGCCATCCTCTTTCACAACCTGGGCGCCCTGCATACCGTGCGTTTCCTGGTTCCAGGACGGATGACCGCGGGCCCGAATCTTCTCGCCGGGACCGATGATGTCCTTGTGCCAGCCCCTGCGGCGCAGCCCGGTCGCGTTGCCGAACTGGATCTGCCACTCCTCGACTTCGCCCGAGTCGTTGGTCACGTCGACGTATAGCACCGGATGCGGATTACGGAAGTCGAATCGTGTCACGACCCCCTCGATCTCCACTTCCGTGCTCTGATCGAAAAACGGGGCCTGTGCGTGGTGCGCGGAAAGCGACGCGCTTAACAGTAGCGCCGCGACTCCACTAATCAAAAACTGCATCCTCATGTGGTCTTTCTCCTCGAGCTACCAAGAAGCTCGTTCATTCGCTCCAAACCGATTCTAATTACGCTGTTCGCGCTCGCGGCGTTCCAGCTCGCGCACACCCACCGGCACGAGATCCGGATCCCTACCGCCGAAATCCGCAAGGCTCGTACCTCTCTCCGGATCTGCGTACTGGGTCGGGAAACGCGCCTGATCGAGCTCACAACCGTACGGTAGGATCAGCGGGTCCGGGCCAGCCAGATACTCGAACTCGAAATAGATCGGCTCCGCGAGGATCAGCGGATCCTCTGTGAGCACGCGCGAGTACAAGCGATCATCCTCGCGACGGTAGCGCTCCGTGACGCGCTTCTGCGTCGACGACGGGATGCCACCGAAATCCTCGATCCCGTGCGGGTCGTATTGATAACGCGTCGTTACGACGACGAGCTCGTCACCCTCGTAATGCCCATGCGAGTGGCCTTGCCAAGACGCGTCATACGCGCCGGGCTCCGCATGGGGCCATCCCTCCAGCCAGATAGTCCGAATAATGTCGTCTTTTTCGTACTCGAAGATGACACGATCGGTCAGCTGATGAATTGCCCATCGGTAGGGATCAGCAAACAACGAGGGTGGGGTCGCCTGAGCACAATCGAATTTCGGACCGATGACCTCCTCATACGCGTCCCACATCTTCCTACCGACTGACGTCAGCTTGATGTCGTCGACTATGAACGGGCAGTTCGCACCGTTCGGCGCGCAGGTGAGTGGCGCGTAGCGTCCGGTCAGGTCCGGTGCCGGCGGAGGCCCTGACGGCAGACCTTCCTGAGCGGCGAGCTCCATGCCCGGCAACGCAACGCATAAGGTCCACAACGCGGTCAGAGCGGGACGAAGGCCCCGGCTCGCCGAGAGATCCTGCCTGTTACTTCCGATCATCCCTGTGCCTCCATTTCTAATTATCGGCCCAATTCTATCTATTTGAGCACGCGCCGCGACCCTCGCGGTCAGTTTCCGAATCCGCCATCATTACGGCCACCGTAATCCAGCAGGCCCGTCCCGCGACTCGGATCCGCATGCTGCAGCGGCTGGCGCGCCATATCGGGCGCGCAGTCGTACGGAATTGCCTCATAACCCCCGGGCGCGCGTATCCACTCGAAATGCGCTCGCGCCGGCTCACTCAAGAAGATCGGATCTTCGACCTCGACATCAGCGTAAAGCCGATCGCCCTTGAGACCGTAGCGTTCCACGACGTGCTTCTGCGCCGACGAGCCCAGGCCGAGGAAGTCTTCGATGCCAATCGGATCCGGGAGAAAGTTCGTAGTGTCCACGACGAGCTCGCCGTTCTCGTACCAACCTATTGCGTGACCTTGCCAGGTGAAGTCCTTGCCAAATTCCGGATGCGCACGGCCATCCATCCAGACGGTGCGCACGACGTCGTCCTTCTCGTAGCGAATCATGACCCTATCATCGAGCTGCTCGATCTCGAAGAAGTATGGATCGAAGAGAATGCTCGGCGACGTAGCGGGTACGCAGTCGTACTTCGGCGAGGCAAACTCGATGAACGCCTCGAGAGATGCCCTGCCCCAGTCGCTCATCGGCAGCTCCTGAAACCATGGGCATTCCCCGTCCGGTGTACAGGTATCTGGATCCCAGAACCCGGCAAGGTCGGGCTTGCCCGTTGAGCCGGTTTGTGACCACGCAACTGAGGAGCCGATCAAAAACACCGCAACCATCCGCGCAGCGTTGAATGCTCGCCGACCCGGGTTACAGCGCAGATGCGATATAGCTTGCTTGCCATCGAATTGATACCGGAAGTCTGTCACGTTGCGACTACTCCGCGTCGGGCTGCTTGGAAGGGTGAGCGGCGGCGAACGACGCCAGTTGCCCTAGGGACTCGTCGATAGCGACCAGCGTCGGATACCCCTTCAAGTCGCAGTTGAAACGGCGTGCGTTATGCATCTGCGGCACGAGGCAAACGTCCGCCATCGTTACCGAGCTTCCGAAACAATGCCTGCCATCACCGCTATATCGTTCGGCCATGCGCTCGAGAGAGCCAAACCCCTCGGCGACCCAATGCTGGTACCACGCGTTGACGCTCGCTTCGTCCTGGCCCAGCCGATCCTTCAGATAGATGAGTATTCGCAGGTTACACAAGGGATGCATCTCAGAGGCGACGAGCTGCGCCATCGAACGCACGATCGCACGGTCTTGTGCAGCAGATGGTAGCAAGGCCGGCTCCGGCTGCGTCTCCTCGAGATACTCGATGATCGCGAGCGACTGGGGAATGACCACTCCATCCGTTTCGAGGGCCGGGACCAAAGCTTGCGGGTTCAGCTCGCGGTACGCGTCACTGCGATGTTCCTCGCGGCGCAGGTGCACGCTAGCGGAGTCGTACGTCAGGCCTTTGTAATTGAGCGCAAGCCGAACGCGATAAGCAGCCGAGCTGCGAAAGTAAGTGTAGAGCTTCAATGACATGTCTGACTCTCGCGCGCCGGTCGAACTGCTTACTGGCGCTGCTCCCTCCACACGCCGAGCTTGGTTTGTACGATCCGATCCGTCGCGCTGAAGATCACGGACTCTTCTTTCGCCTGAATCGAATACGGATGCCAGCAAGGCACGGCGAAGATATCGCGCTTGGAGTACTCGAAAGTCTGCGCCGCCTCGCCCTCACCGATCTTCACGGTTCCCGATCCTTCGGCAACGCAGTACACGCCACCGTCGGTGCTGCGGTACGGCTCCGTCGTGAAGCCCTGCGGCAACAGTTGAATGAACGTCGAGATCGTCGGAATTGCCGGCCCGCCCGTGGTCGGATCGATGTACTCCATTTTGAGCCCGTGATGCGGGTCCCACTCGTCTTGCTGCTTGAGCCGCTCGAGCGCTTCACGCGTGCGCGAGTATGGGTAACTGAAAATTGGTGAGGCGAGCGCCTTTCGCTCGTAGCCTACCGGAAGCATGTTGCTGCCGTAGCGATGCAAGCTGTCGTTGACGGGCGGCCCTTCCGGAAAGCGCTCCTCGGGATAGTGCTCGGTGAAGTTCGCGCCCAGAAAACGAATCAGCGGCACATCTAGAACATCCATCCAGACGAACGGGCCTTCGCCCTCATGACCATGGTCGTGCCAGGCCCACGATGGCGTGACGACGAAATCGCCCGGCTCCATCCAGGTGCGCTCGCCGGCGACCGCCGTGTAGCCGCCCTTACCCTCGATGACGAATCGCAGCGCGACCGGCGAATGGCGATGCGCGGGAGCAATCTCGCCTGGCGTGATGAGCTGCAGGCCTGCATACAGTGTATCGGTGATCAGGTGCTTGCCGATCAGGCCGGGATTCTCGAGCACGAGCACCCTGCGCTCCGCTTCCTTGGCGCTGATGACGTCCGCCGATTCGATGACGGCTGGCCGAATGCGGTCGTAGTGCCACAGATATGGCTGCGCCGAGACTTTGGGGACGGGCGTGAACCAGTCGTTGAAGAAATTCCAGAGTGGTACAAGCCGATCGCGCTCAACGCGCTGGGTCAAATCAGCCGATGCCGATCTGCTTGCGATGTTCGGGGCCGCCGATGCCATCTCCGATCTCCGCAACTCTGTGACCTTTACAAACGCAGTTTACACCTAAAAGATCCGGGCAGCAGCCATCGCGGCTGCTGCCCGGTCTAAGGATCTAGCTCAATCGAAGTTGAACTGCAGGCTGGCGCCGATCTCGCGCGGCCGGCCCACGACGATGAAGTCTAGGCCAAACGGATTGCGGGCATCGAATCCACCGTTGACATACCGCTCGTCGGTCAGATTACTGCCAAAGACCGATGCGCTCCAGCTGCCGTCCGGCGCCGTGTATTTAGCGCGCAGGCTCAGCAAGCCATACGCGGGCTCAGGCCCGCGGACCGGCTGCCGCTGCTCGGCCGCATCGCGCTCGTACTCGTCCATCCAGCCGTAGTCGCCACGGATCGTCAGATCCGCTCCGCCAGCGAGCGTCGTGTTGTATTGCAGGCCGACCGAGTAGCTCGAGTCCGGTGCATACTGGAACGGCGCGCCGACGCGCAGTGGCGAGGAGTCCGGGTCACCGACAGCAAGATACTTGGTGTCGAGCAGGCCGATGCTCCCATTGAGCTGCCAGTCGTCGGCCAGAAGCCACATGATCTCTGCCTCGAAACCGCTGGTCTCGGCCTTACCGTCATCTGTGTTATAGGGGAACGGTAATTGCTCTCCGGTCACGGGGTCGATTGGCAGAATCGGCACCCGCAACCCGTCCCAATCGCTGGTGAAATAGTTCGCGTTGATCAATAGCCGGCCATCGAGCCACTCCGAACGCAGGCCGATCTCGGTCGTTGAGACGATCTCCGGTCCGAGCTCGATAAAGCGGTTGTTGAACTGGCTGAAGCTCACGTCACCCTGCGTATAGCCTTCGGAGTAGCTGCCATAAACCATGACCGTGTCCGTCCAGTCATAAGCCAGGGACAGCTTTGGCGTATCCTGTGAGCCGAAGTTCGGCAGCGTATCGGTCGAGGTCAAGGAGCCCGTATAGATATCACCGGGCCCGTGACCGCCGCCATTCTCCGGCGGAGTCAGCAAGAACGCGCCAACCGTCGGATCGGCGCTGTAGTTCAAGGTTTTCGAGTCGCGCTCGCTGATGCGCAAACCGAGCGTTACGTTCAAACGCTCGGTCACGTCATAGCTGATCTCGCCGAACAATGCCGTGTCCTGCACGTCGTCGAGCGTCCAGACGCGGTTGACACCGTAAACCTGCGTCAGCGGTGAATAATTCTCCAAGGCAGCAATACTATTAGTCGTGCCGTAGGCTCGGATGAAGTCGCGCATCTCGGTGTTGACGACGACATTGCCAGTTGCGTCGAGCTCGTGCATCTCGACCTGCGCCCAGCGATACTGGCGGAACTTGTTCTCTTCATCCGAATAGTACATGCCGGCCAGCCAGGTCAAGCGGCCGTCCATAGCATCCCCCTGCAGATGGAATTCCTGCGAGAACAAGCTGTCGTCGTAGTTTCGATCATCCGTGAACGACAGCACCGCCTCCATCGAATCCCAGTCCGAAAGCTGACGGCTCTGGCGGCTGCGGTCGGCCGTGATCGAGCGCAAGTGCAGGTTGTCGTTGATGTCCCACTCGATGGTCAGTGTGTAGTCCTCGGTGTCCTGAAAGATACCGTCCTCGGGCATGCTCGAGCGGCTCTGCCACTCACCAACAGTCCCCTGCAGCGGCTCGTATTCGGCCGCCGTGAATGGTCCGCCCGGAATCATCGCCGCGTAGGCCGGGTTCGTCAGCAGTGCGTTATAGGCCAAAATATGGCGGTTGTTAGGGTTGGTGAAACGCACTTGGCGCGCATCCGTGCTGAGCTGATCGCCAGTGCTGATTACGAAGCGAGCCTGGAACGTATCCGAGGGACGCCATAGGATATCCCCGCGAAGCAACGTGTCATCCTGACCACCGTAGCTCGTGTCCGGGCTGTTCACGGCTATGCTGTCGATATAGCCGTCGCGCTCGAGACGCGCGGCAGAAATTTTCGTCAACAGCGTATCGCTCAGCGGTAGATCGACCGAACCTTTAATGTCGGTGCGATTGTATTGACCAATCGCGACGTCGAAGCTTGCGCCAAACTCCTCGGCCGGCAGCTTGGTGACGTACTGGATCGCGCCGCCGTTCGTGTTCCGGCCGAACAGAGTGCCCTGCGGCCCGCGCAGCACTTCGATACGCTCCATTTCGACGAAGTTCGTCTGCAGCACGCCACGATCGGCTTGCCATACGCCATCGACGTACACGCCAACCCCCGGAATACCGCGCATGACAATCGTAGCGCTCGACTGTCCCGCTCCGGCACCAGCAACGACCACATTCGGCACGAGCACGTTGAGATCTCGCCCGGATTCGAGGCCGCGTAACTCCATCTGGTCCTCGCTGAAGGTCGCGATCGACATCGGCAGGTCTTGGACGGATTCCTCGCGGCGCCGCGCCGTGACGACGATTTCCTCGAGCGCCTGGCGCGCGCCTGCCTGCTGCGCATGCACGGACGGGCTCATCACCGCCGTGCTGGCGATCCCTAATGCGGACGCAACGGCCCATCTCAGATTGCTGGAAGACATTCGGCTTTCCCCTCTTGTAGTTTTACTAGTCTCTGGTTGGCGACGACGACAGCTCCTAAGGCCTGACTCGCGATCTGCGGGCACCGCGGTGGATGGTGTCCGCCGCCCACCTGACGCGCGTCGCGTGCTTGACCTCTGTTACCTATTGTATTTTTCGGACACCCATCGAATAACACAAGGGTCTTCGAATTTTTCTAACAGCGAGGTTACCCGCACCCGAACCGCTGAGCAAACAGCATTTGCGACCAGCCCCCCGCGGCGACAAGACCGATGTTGTGCTATCGCCATGCGTCCCGTCCCCGCAGCGCTCGGGACGGCGGGAGCCCCCCTCTAGACCACACCAATCGCGATCGTGTCAACGCCATCGACACCGCCGGTTACCCGGTCGCCGGCTGCGACCGGTCCGACGCCTGCGGGGGTGCCCGTGTAGATCAGGTCGCCTGGCTCCAGAGTGAACAGGCCCGACAGATGCTCGATGACCTCCGGCACGCTCCAGATCAGCTTCGCGATGTCCGAGTCCTGCTTGATCTCACCGTTGACCTCGAGCCAGATACGCCCGGCTTGCGGATGCCCGATATCTGCAGCCGAGTGCAGCGCGCTGATCGGTGCGGACTCGTCGAAGCCTTTGCCGGCGTCCCAAGGCCGGCCCATGTCCTTCGCTTTTTGCTGCAGGTCGCGGCGGGTGAAGTCGATCCCGACGCCATAGCCCCAGATGTGATCGTTCGCGCGGTCCTGACTGATCTTCGCGCCGGACTTACCGATTGCGACGACGAGCTCCATCTCGAAATGGAAATTCGAGGTGGCGGGTGGATAGTGAACGTTGTTGCCACTGGCAACCACAGCATCAGCGGGCTTCATGAAAAAGAACGGCGGGTCCCGATCGGGATCGTGGCCCATCTCGCGAGCATGTTCTGCGTAATTTCTGCCCACGCAGTAGATGCGGCGGACCGGATAACGCTCGGATCGGCCGGCGATCTCGACTGTCGGGGTGGTCAACTCGAATACAGTGCTCATGCGAATCTCCTAAACGTCTGTTACTTCCATCGTGCCAATGATCCCTGCCTTGGAGCTACTGCAGCTGGCTGCGCATCCGCGCAACCTGTGCCGCAATCACCGGCTCGCCGAGCCCCGCAAACTCGGCGCGGATGTAGCTCAGGAGCGCCGCGAGCTCGTCATCGGTCAGATAATCGAACCGCGCCATCAAGATGTCAGGACCGTAACCGCCCGTCAGCACGAAACCAGCGAGCGCGTCGGGCGGCCCTGCAACCCACGGGCTGCCGACGAGCGGCGGGTTCATGCCGGGGACGCCGCGGCCGTCGGTCATGTGGCAGGCCAGACAATCGCGCACGTAGATCTCACGGCCATCGACGGCGGCCACCGGCTCGGGCGGCACGACGGAAGCGCAGCCGGTCAGAAGCAGACCGGTGAGCAGCATCGGGCACGCGGCTCGCAGACGCCGTCTCACGAAATACCTCAGTTGCCGACGTAATCGATACGCCAAACACGACCGCTGACGGTGCTGGATACGTACAGCTCACCGTCGGCGCCCTGGGCAATCGACATGGGCCGGTGCACGGCATCGGCCGGATTTGCGAGCACCTCAGCGCCCTTGAAACCGTCCGCGAAGACCTCCCAGTCCCGCGCCGGCCGACCGTCCTCGAACGGCCGGAATACGATCTTGTAACCCTCCTGTGGCAAGGGCGCGCGATTCCAGGAGCCATGAAACACGATGAATGCTCCGCCCTGGTAATGTGCAGGGAGCTGTCGTCCGGAATAGAACATCAGGTCGTTCGGTGCCCAATGGCCCGGAAATGTCGCCGCAGGATCACGATACAAACCCGCCTCCGACACCATTTTGCCGTCGCCGCCGTACTCAGGCGCGACGAGCCGCTTGCCTTGGACGTGGTCGTAATACGTATAGGGCCAGCCGTAATTGCCGCCTGCAACGAGAACGTGCATCTCCTCCGAGGGCAGCTCCGCGCTCTGCTCTGCCGTGTAGTACTCCGGAAACAGCGTGAACAGCGCGTCGCGACCGTGGCTCAGGAAATAGACCTGGTTCTGCGTGGCGTTGTACTCGATCGCGACGGCGTTGCGCACACCGGTTGCATAGCGCTCCCCGTCACGAGCCTGAGTTTGATTCAAGGCCCGTGCGTCATAGCGCCAGATGCCGCCTTGCAGATCGAGCTGCGGGCATGGCCGCTGCCCGGGTGAGCCGCGGGTCCGGAACTCTTGCATGCACGCGTTCGAGGGTGCGCCAACGTTGACATACATATTGCCGTCGTCGTCGATGGCGAAGGTCTTCGCCTCGTGCAGCCGCTGCTCGGGGAACCCGTTTACGACTACCGCAGGCGCTGCCGACGGAACTAGCTCATCGCCGTCGAAGCTAAAGCGATAGACCGCGGTGTTCGCGCCAACGTAGAGATCTCCTTCAAAGAACACGAGCTCCGTCGCCGGAATGTCGGTCGCGAACTGCTCGATGACGTCAGCGACTCGATCGCCGTCGGTGTCCCGCATCGCGACGACGCCCATATTGCTGCCGCGGCCCATGCGCACCGTCAGCGCAAGGTACACCGTGCCGTCATCGCGAACGGCGACATGCCGGGCGTAGCCTTCGACATCGGCGAACACGGTCGCCTCAAATCCCGGCGGAATTCGCATTCCGAGGGCCGGGCTAGCCGCAGCCGATTCACTTACCGAGTAAGTGCTGCTGACCTCGGCCGCCCGCGCCGGGGATGCGGTCGCCAAGACAATCAGGCTGGCAATCGTCAACGCGATACGCGTCGTGCGCATAGGTACTCTCCGCAGCTATGTAAGGAACAACATTGTAGCCCAAGCCTGCGCGGCTAAACGATTTCGATCCCGATAGTGGCGACACCGTCCACGCCACCCTCGAGCACGTCACCGGTCACGACCGGGCCGACGCCTGCTGGCGTGCCCGTGTAGATCAGATCTCCGGGTGCCAGCATGAAGTAACCCGACAGGTGCTGAATGATCTCAGGCACAGTCCATATCTGCTGGCGCAGATCGCCGTTCTGCCGCAGCTCCCCGTTGACCGACAGCCAAATACGACCCTCGCTCGGGTGCCCGACCTGCTCCACGGGCCGCAGATCGCTCAACGGAGCCGCATGGTCGAAGGCCTTTGAAATTTCCCAAGGTTGCCCTCGCTGCTTGGCGTGCGCCTGCAGATCGCGGCGCGTCATGTCGATCCCGACGCCATAGCCCCAGACATGATCGAGGGCCTTGCGCTTGTCGATCGTTACGCCACCCCGACCGATCGCAACGACGAGCTCGATCTCGTAATGCAGATTCCCGGTCTGCGCCGGATATGGGACCTTGCCGCCGCTCGGCACGATGGCATCGAGCGGCTTCATAAAAAAGATCGGTGGCTCGCGCTCGGGAGTGAAACCCATCTCCCGAACATGCTCCGCATAGTTCCAGCCCACGCAGTAGATGCGGTGCACCGGGAAGCGTTGCACCGATCCGTCGATCTGAACAGTTGGGTAGTCCGGCAGCGGCGGCAGCTTCATTGACTATGGTCGCGCCAGCGCACTTGCTGGCCTTCCTCATTCAGGCAGTATTGACCTGCAGCGGTCGGTGCGATTGCGCGCGACCGGCGCGGACGTTGACGACCATGTCGGGCACGATCGGCGTGCGATTGAAGTAGTGCCCACCCATCGCATCGGAGATCGCGCATACCAGCGCCGCGGCCGCGCAGCCGAGCGGGGGCTCACCCATGCCTTTGGCACCGACGGGATTCTGCGGATCGACGAGCTCGACGGCGGTTGCCTCCATGACGGCCGGCACATCGAGATACGAGGGCGGCTTGCACTGCAACAGGCCGATATTGCCGGGCAGGCCGTTCTGAGGGTCATAGATATGCCGCTCGCTGCCGGCCATGCCAAAGCCCTGCACGGCACCGCCCTTGATCTGCGTCGCCAGGCTCTGCGGGTGCAATACCGTGCCGCAATCGCAAACACCGAGGTAGCGCAGGATCTCATACTTGCCCGTCTCCAGATCGAGCTCGATCTCGATGAAACCGACACTGATGCCGGCGACGAGGCCATTGCGGGCGATGTTGTCTTTCGCAACGCCGACAAGCCCGGTGCCCGCGAGTCCTTCGACCGCCGTGCGGGTAATCTCGTGGATGTCGTCGGGCATCTCCTGCCCCGTGAATTTTCCGCCGAGATCGATCGCGCGCTGCGCGGCGGCAGCATAGGTCAGCGCCTGGCTCGGATCGGAGACTCGGAAAACCTTCTCATCCCCGATGTCGTAGTCCTCAGCCGTACCGCCAAGATCGATCGCCGCGATCTCCTTGAGCTTCTGGAGGGCATCCACCGCAGCGACATAGCACTGCCGCGTCATTGTGAACGAGGTATTGCTACCGCTTTGCGTCGGGCTCCACGGCAAATGCTTGCGGCTATCGCCACGTTGAATGACGCAGTTTTCCCAGCCGCACTTCAGCACCTCTGCGGCCACGCGAGCGGTGCCCGTATGCGAATAGGTACCGAGATTGCCCGCGCCGCTGTGGATATGGAGCTTGCCGTCCGGTGTCAAACGCACGAGGCCGTCATAGCCATTACGCCCCGCCGGATGGAACGCCTGCCCGACGCCAACACCGATGACCTTGGAACCGTTGCGCTGACCGCTGCGCGCACTGAGTGCGTCCCAGTCGATGGTCTCGGCGCCCTTAGCCAGCGCCTCACGCTGATAGGCGCTCGTGACTGGACCCTGATCAGCATAGTATTTGGCGTTGTTATCGGCCGCGTTGACACGACGGATTGCAAGTCGATCCAGCCCGAGCTGCGCTGCGGCCTTGTCGAGCAGCGGCTCCACGGCGACTGCGATCTGGTTCTCACCCGGCCCTCGCATGGCACCGCGCGGCGGTGTGTTCGTCTCGACGGGCACGGCACGGAAGCGCATGGCCAAGGGTTGATACAGCAGTGTCACGGCCGAGGCGGCCGCGTCGAAATCATCGAAGCCCGCGTAGGGACCGTTCTCCTGGACGACGTAAAGATCGACTGCCGTCACTCGGCCGTCGGCGCGGAATCCGATGCGGACTCGCCCCTGGAAGCCTGGTCGTGCCGAGCCTACGTAGTATTCCTCTGCTCTGCTGATGCGCATGCTCACGGGTCGCTGTGTCTTCTTGGACATCAGCGCCGGAATAGCCATGACCGGATAAGCGCGCCCCTTCGAACCGAATCCTCCACCACAGAACTCGGCCACGTAGACGATATCCTCGAGCCCGACGCCGAGCAGTTTTGGCAGGTCGGGCATGACAGCCGTCTGACTCTGCGTCGATCCGTGCAGGTAGCACTTACCGTTCTGCCAGTAGGCCATCGCGGTGCGCGGCTCCATGCTGTGATGAGAGACCCCCGCGGTCACGAAGGTCTCGTCGAGAACCAGCGCGGCTGCCGCGAAGCCGGCTTCGATATCGCCAAAGCTCCACT
>JAHEEM010000275.1:0-2610 GCA_024640695.1 Rhodospirillaceae bacterium
GAATTCTCCTAAGTTTGAAATCGACTTAACTATATGCAGCGTCGTTTGCCGCCGTCCTCAGGCTGGACTTATACTTTTCTTAGGGACGCCGTAGGCATCAGAAAATCAATGCCTTAGGAAGTTTATGCCAATTGGTGTCGACCAAATGGCCTCCGTAACGACGAGGGCAGCTGTGGGGGAGCAGTCACATTTTAGACTTGGCGACTGGACGGTCGAGCCAGCTCTAAATCAGCTTGAGCGCCGCGGCCAGTTGCTTCGAATCGAACCGCGGGCCATGGATGTGCTCGTCTACCTGGCCGACCACGTTGGCCAGACGGTGACCACGGAAACTCTAATCTCCGATGTATGGAGCGGTCGCGCAGTCGGCGACGGATCGGTGTATTTTGCGATTAACCACCTGCGAAAAGCGTTGGGCGACGATCGAGAAACTCCTCGCTATCTAGAGACCATTCCGAAACGTGGCTATCGTCTAATTGCCCCCGTGGAGCGCGTTAGCTCACAGGCTCTGATCATTTCAGCTCTCGGTTACAAAACCGTAATCGCATTGTTGGCCGTATTGACTGTGATCACTGTTCCAACGGTTGCACTCTTGAGCGTTAAGGAGTCGCCCGATCACTTAGGCGCAGCAGCGGCGCCGTCGATCGCCGTATTGCCGTTCGAGAAACTCAGTCCCAACGCTGAAGTTGCTTACTTTGCAGCGGGAATCCACAATGATCTACTGACTAGCCTATCCAAGATCAGCAGCTTGACGGTGATCTCCCGTACGTCCGTTTTGGAGTACACGAACCGCCCGAGAAACCTGCGAGAGATCGGGCGAGAGCTTGGCGTTGGCGCCATTCTCGAGGGTAGCGTTCAACGTTCCGGAGAAATGGTGCGCGTCAATGTGCAGCTCATCGATGCGCAGACAGACGAGCATCTGTGGGCTGAGTTCTACGATCGTTCTCTCACGGCCGATAGCCTTTTTGCAATTCAAACTGAGATGGCAACATCTATCGCCACAGCTCTGCGCGCGACGCTTACACCCACGGAATTGGATCGGTTACAGGAGGTTCCGACCCTGAGCGGGAAGGCCTATGACCATTACCTCACCGGCAGGGACTACGCAGGCCGACCGAACGAGGCTGCTAACATGCCTTTGGCCATCGAGGCTTTCGAGCAAGCGGTAGCAGAAGACCCAAATTTCGCTCGGGCTTGGGCCGAGCTCTCGCAAGCACATTCGGAGCTTTATCGTTTCGGCGGAGATCCGACCGACGAACGCCGCCGACGTGCAGAGACAGCGGTACAGCGTGCCGTTGCTCTCGAACCCGATGCTCCCGAAGTGCGCGCCGCGCTGGCCCGCTACAACTATTTAGTTTTATTCGACAATGAGGCTGCATTACGCGAATTCGAATTGGCTCGCCGTGCGATGCCCGGTTCAGCTGAAGTATTCAATCAGTTAGCGGGCCTTTATCGACGGATGGGCCGCTGGGACGAGGCGTTGAGCTATCGAGCTCGCGCCATCGAACTCGACCCCAGAAATACGGACCAGCTCATCAGCCAGGCTGCTACGTACGCGCGGCTCCACGACTACATGAGGGCGACACGGCTAATTGATCGTGCGCTGGAAATTTCGCCCGATAATGCATTTCTCAGACAATCCCGGGCACTGCAGGCGCTGTGGAGCGACGGCGATGTCGCGCCGTTGAAGGTGATCATGGGACGGCCATCGATTGATCATGGCTCGCTCTGGGAGGACTCGGGATGGCTCGTCTCGATCTATGACCGAAATTATGCACAGGCGTTGGCAGACCTAGATGCCTGGGATATGGATGAGTTCGCAGGCGCACCAAAGTCGCTGTATCTTGGAGAGACTTACCGTCTCGCTGGACAGCTCGAGCGCGCACAGCAGCATTTTGAAACGGCCCGCAGCTACTTGCGCGAATCGCTTGCCGCTAGCCCGGAGGACTACTGGATTCCTGTATTTCTAGCGCAAGCACTTGCGGGGTTGCACGACGCCGAGGGGGCCGTCGCGTTGGGCCGGCGAGTTCTGGAATCGATGCCGACTAGCAAGGATGCACTACTGGCTGAGGATGTGAGACGAAGCACGATCTTTCGCGTCTTTCTGCCGGCGAGAGCTTATGAGATAGCCATGAGAGAGCTCGATGCTCTGCTTTCGCAACCCAGCCTGTTCAGTATCGAAGGTCTGCTACCGGACCCCCGGCTGGATCCCGTCCGAGATAGGACTGACTTCCAGGCTCTCGTGAAGAAATATCAACGACGATGAACATCCATTTCTGGCCGAAAGCCATGGGATGGACTCCTCCTAACCTTTGACGGCATCGCGATGCGCCAAACTGGTGAAGCATATTCCCAGTAACAGGATGAGAAAGAGTCCGAGATGCAGATTACCCGTGTTGGCGTTGGCTTGGCAAAGAACGTTTTTCAGGCACACGGTGTTGATTTGAGAGGTCAACAAGTTCTCAAGCGTCAGCTGAAGCGATTGAGCTGGCTGCAGGTGCTGAACGAGAAGCTCGAGCCGGGCTGTGAAGTTGGGATGGAGGTGCGCACGACAGGCGGCTGCATCACTGGGTTTAACGCCGAGGCATCATGGCACTGGGGGAAAGAATTTGC
>JAHEEM010000275.1:2620-3962 GCA_024640695.1 Rhodospirillaceae bacterium
AGTGCGGCGACTCGTACTTTCGCAGCCTTTTGATCCGCGGTGCGGGAGCCGTGGTCTCGCAGGACAAGCGACAGGATGAAAAGTTAAGCTGCTGGGTCACGGAGCAACCTGAAGTCCCAGTGATATATTCTCGGTATCGAGTGTAGGAGGACGCTGTCGTCGTGAAGAAACCTGCTTTGCGCAAGCCAAGAGCGCCCCGCCATGACTTCAACGGTTTCGACGATCTGCTCGCCAAGTTCCTCCTTGGCACTGCGTCAGTGTTGACGGCGCTGCTTGGTCTCGGAGTGTTTCTCACATCGTTCGTCGGTCAAGAGTATCTAGGGTTTCTTAAACTGATTACGTGGTTATTGGGCGCGTTCGCGGTCGTCGGAGCAGTGTGTGGGCTAGCGGCAGGCATGCGGTGGCGAATGCGATCTGCTGCGCGTAGAGCTTCCGCTAGATTTTGACGCTTACGAGCTGTGACCAGGACCTGGCAAAAATTTGAAGACATTGGAGATCAAGCATCCGCAGAAGCGCTAGCTTGCCGATTGCAGCTCGACGGCGTCCCGGCGCAGATAGAGCGGATTAGTCCGCTCCCCGGCCTGGATGATCGGTTCCGCGTAGTCGTCCCTAAGACGTTCGCGCACCAAGCGAGGCAGAGCGTTACCTCCACGGACACCAATGAGCTAGCGTATCTTGCTACCGGTAGGTTCCCTAGCGATGATGATCCACCGGCCGAAGTCGTTGTGAGCAAGAGAGTCCCGTTCTTCGGTAGAGATCACTTTCTAGGGCTGCTGGCAGGCGTCTTCATCGGAGCGACCGTCGGGATCTTTTTCCTCGGATCTCCAGCGGGTCAGATCGGTGGCGGGATTGCCGGAGGCGTTCTCGGCGAGCTTATCGGTCTCATCGTTGGATACCGGAGAAATTGATTTCGGCCCTAACGAAGGAAGGCCAATCCATCTTATTCTCTGGGATTACAGGAAAATCAACCGTTGAGCTCAATTTCTCGCCGCTCATTGTTATCGGGTAGCGTCGTTCTCGCTGCCGGCTCGCTTGCAGGCGGGATATTCGGGTGCCGACCTCGCGGCGCCAGCCAGCCGGGCCTCAGTTCGACCGCACCGACCGGTGACAGCTTCGTCCTCAAGACCGGTACGGTAATCTCCATGGACCCCAACGTCGGAGATTTCGACACGGCCGACGTACTGATCGAGGGCTCGAGAATCGCGGCGGTCGGCCCCGATCTCGAGACCTCAGCACAGGTGATCGACGCCTCGGACATGATCGTCATGCCGGGTTTAATCGATACGCACAGGCACATGTGGCAGGGTGCCCTTCGTAACGTTCTCCCAGACGGGCTGCTCAG
>JAHEEM010000071.1 GCA_024640695.1 Rhodospirillaceae bacterium
GGCTGCTGTGGCCGATCAAGCAGAAATACGGCCGGTCGGTTTCATGGGCCGATCTGATGGTGCTGACGGGGAACGTCGCGCTGGAATCAATGGGCTTCGAGACCTTCGGTTTTGCAGGCGGGCGCGAGGACGACTGGGAGCCGGACATGGTCTACTGGGGGCCTGAGACCGAGTTTCTCGCCGACGAGCGCTACAGTGGCGACCGAGATCTCGAGAACCCGCTGGCCGCGGTTCAGATGGGCCTGATCTACGTGAATCCGGAGGGTCCGAACGGCAACCCGGATCCGCTGGCCGCAGCTCGGGATATTCGCGAGACCTTTGGCCGCATGGCGATGAACGACGAAGAGACTGCTGCGCTAATCGCCGGTGGTCACACCTTCGGAAAGGCCCATGGTGCGGCACCTCCGGCTGATTGCGTGGGTCCCGAGCCCGCCGCTGCAGCCATCGAGGAGCAGGGCTTTGGCTGGACGAGCAGCTGCGGCAGCGGCAAGGCCGGCGACACGATCACCAGTGGCCTCGAAGGCGCATGGTCGGTGAACCCGGTTGCCTGGACCAACAGCTATCTCGTCAATCTCTACACTTACGAATGGGTGCAGACGAAGAGCCCTGCCGGCGCAACTCAGTGGGTTCCTGCCATGGGGGCCGCATCTACCCTGGTGCCGGATGCCCACGACCCGTCGCAGCGGCATGCGCCAATCATGTTCACAACCGACCTCGCACTCAAAGTCGATCCGGAATACCGGCGAATTACGATGCGTTGGCTGGAGAATCCTGAGGAGTTCGAACTCGCTTTCGCCAAGGCCTGGTTCAAGCTGACTCACCGTGACATGGGACCGCGTGCGCGCTATGTCGGCGCGCAGGTGCCTGACGAAGTCTTGCTTTGGCAGGACCCCGTTCCCGCGGTCGATCATCCGTTGATTAACGCACGAGACATTGCTCGGCTGAAGTCTGAGATCCTGGCTTCGGGTCTGAGCGTTCCAGAGCTGGTTCGGACTGCCTGGGCCTCGGCCTCCACCTTCCGCGGCACCGACATGCGCGGTGGGGCGAACGGCGCGCGCATTCGCCTTGCGCCGCAGAAGGATTGGGCGGTTAACAATCCGGCTGAACTGGCGAACGTGTTGGAGACCCTGGAAACGATCCAGGAAGACTTCAATGGCTCGCAATCGCGCGGCAAAAGAGTATCGCTTGCCGATCTGATCGTTCTGGGCGGAGCTGCAGCCATCGAGCGGGCCGCAAGCGAAGCCGGGTACGACGTGGAGGTTCCCTTTACGCCGGGTCGCACGGATGCATCGCAAGATCAGACCGATGTGCAGTCCTTTGCCGTGCTCCAGCCGACCGCAGACGGGTTTCGCAATTACTTTGGTCAAGGTAACCGCAGATCGCCGGCGGACATGCTCGTCGAGCGCGCGAACCTGCTGACTCTGACGGTTCCCGAGATGACCGCTCTGATCGGCGGAATGCGAGCACTGGATGCAAATGTCGGAGGAGCTGAGCACGGTGTATTCACCGACCGGCCCGGAACGCTTAGCAACGATTTCTTCGTGAACCTGCTCGACATGTCAGTGCAGTGGACGAGGTCATCCACCGAGGGCGTTTACGAGGGTCGTGAGCGTGCCACAGGGGCGACCAAATGGACGGCCACGCCCGTTGACCTTATCTTTGGTTCGAATACGGAGCTGCGAGCCGTGGCTGAATTCTATGCCGCTGACGACGCACGGGAGACGTTCGTGCGTGACTTCGTTGATGCATGGACCAAGGTGATGACCCTCGATCGCTTCGACGCGATCTGACCCTGACTGAAAAAAGGCGCTCGAGAGCCGCTTAACCGTGGCTCAAAGAGCGCCGGGTCAGGCTTCTACAATGGAGTGTCGAAAGAGTTTCGTGACTCACTAAAACAGGAACGGCGGCGTTGAATACGCCGCCGTTCCTGCCTCTAGGCAACTCACCCACGCGCCGTTCGGGCGCTTCTCGCATGCGAATGCTATCGTCGAGCGACCGATCTTCAGGGTCGCGCTGTGGATTGCAGATAACGGAAAAAATCCGAATCCGCTTTGATCATCAACGTTGTGTTGCTGCCGAGTGCGCGATAACTCTCCAAGGTCTTTGAAAAGGTATAGAACTCGGGATCAGCACCATACGCGGCTCCGTAGATGCGGGTCGCTTCAGCATCGGCCTTGCCGATGATTTCCTGGGCCTTGCGCTCGGCTTCGGAGTTGATCTGGCGTAGCTGGCGCCCCATATCGCCGAGGATTTCCTCGCTGCGTCCTTGGCCCTCGGAGCGGAACCGCGCCGCGATGCTCTGCCGCTCGGAGATCATCCGGCTCTCGACCTGCACACGGACCGAATCTATATAAATGATCCGCTTGATTCGCACATCTACGAGCTCAATGCCGAGCTCTGGCATCAGCCGCGATGCCGCGGCTAGCATTTCTTGCTCGAGTTGCACGCGTCCTTTGGTTGGCCGCTCCAGATTGGTTTCACCAAGCGCATTACGTTCCTCCTCGTCGAGCTCCGCCATGTCGACCTCCCAGTCGGCTGAGCGAACGATCTCCTCCAGCTCGGTCCCCGAGACGATGTCTCTGGTCGCCGAATCGAGGATGTTGTCGAGGCGTGTCCGGGCGCCGGTTTCGTCACGCACGGAGCGCAGAAACTGCAGCGGATTGGAGATGCGCCAGCGCGCCGTGGTATCTACGATGATGAACTCGCGGCCGAGCGTCGGAATCTGACTGACATCTCCGTCCCAGTCCAGCAGACGCTTGTCGAAACGCCGTATCTCCTGGATGAACGGTACTCGCCAGTGCAGGCCGGGTTCTGTGATGACCTCGCCTATCGGCTCGCCGAACTGTACGACAATGCCTTGCTCGGCTTGGTCGATAATGAACGCGGCATTGAATGCGACAAATAATGCCACGAGTGCGATGGCTGCTGGGACGGTCAGTTTAATCATCGGCTGGCTTCCAAGTTTAGTGCGCGTTGTGCCCCAGGCAGATTGAGCAACGGTAAGGGGGGAATCTGATTTTCTTGCACGATCAGCACGGAGCCGACCTGCGGCAGCGCCTCAGTTAGAGTTTCCAGATACAAGCGCGAGCGAGTGACCTCCGGCACGCTGCGGTACTCGGACAAGACAGCGGTGAACCGCGCCGCTTCGCCAAGTGAACGGTTGACCCGTTCGGTCGCGTAACCTTCGGCTTCGGAAACAATGCGGTTGGCTGTCCCTCGTGCTCGGGGTATCTCCTGATTAGCCTGCATCGTCGCTTCGTTGATCATGCGCTCGAGTTCCTGGCGCGCTTCATTGACCTCATTGAAGGCCGGCTGAACCAGAGGGGGCGGAACCACGTCCTGCAACTCCACGGTAATAATGCGGATGCCGTTATCGTATTTGTCCATAGCAGCCTGGATTTCGTCGCGCGCGGTATTGGCGATCTCGACCCGGCCGATAGTCAGCACCTCACTACCAATGCGGTTACCGACTACGCGGCGCATGACCGACTCCGACAGGTCGCGCAGCGTTCCGGTGGGTTCCCGCATGCCGTACAGATATCGTATGGGATCGCCGATTCGATACTGCACGACCCATTCGACTTGGATAATGTTTAAATCGCCTGTCAGCATTAGCGATTCGCTCGGAAAGTCCTGATCGACGTAGCGCGTGCGCTCCGATGGAGAGCTGTCCTCAGTGCGAAAACCGAATTCCTGCTTCAGCACGCGTTCAGTCGCCACGAGCTGCACAGCGTCAAGGCCGAGCGGCAGTTTGAAGTGCAAGCCGGGATCCGTAATTCCGATGACGCGGCCGAAGCGCTTGACCACAGCACGCTCCTCCGGCTGCACTGTGTAGAAGGAGCTCATCGCGGTCCAGGCCAAGAGCAGGGCTCCGGCGAGAATGGCGATCTTGCCTGCGCCCGGGCCGGTCGGCTGAGTTGGTCTTCCGGGACCACCGCCGGAGCCATTAGCGGCACCCGATGCGGGAAACAATTGTTCTATTAGATCTTTTACTTGACTCATATTACCTTCCCGCTGAGATCTCGGTCGCGTGTAGACGAATGGAGGAGGGGGTGCAGCCGCCGAGCCAGGGAGTTTAGATGGCTCTAACTAAGACACTAGGGCGCTGCGAAGAGATCGACGCGAACGCTATGCGCACCTCGTCAGTAACTTGACTATACAGTGTTCTGATCGCACACGTTCGGCCAACATCCTCGCGGTGCAGCGTCAGCGCAGGGGCTCGCTCCGGTTTAGCTCGGCTAGACGCCCGAGCCGGAGATTCACTGGGGCGCCGATCCGGTCATGTGTGTCGGTACAGCGAGGGTCGCAGCCCGGGTTCGGCTGGGCCTCGACAGACTGACAGTGGCTTGGTGAGTACGTTTCAAGCGGCACCGAAGATTTTCCATGGCGATGCAGACCGGGGTACAATAGCGCCGCTAACTCCACCGCTTCTAGCGAGTCCACAGGTGTGGTGCCCGTATCTTCTTAAGCGGATCCCAATTCTTAGGAGGAATCATGGGTAGGAAACTTTACGTAGGAAATTTACCGTATTCGGCAACCGAGAGCGCTCTGTCGGACAAATTCACAGAATTCGGCACAGTGGAATCATGCAAGCTGATAACGGATCGTGACACCGGCCAGAGTAAGGGCTTCGGCTTCATCGAGATGGCTACCGATGCGGAAGCTCAGGCGGCAATCGACAAGCTCAACGGAGTCGACTATGACGGTCGTCCGATGAAGGTCAACGAAGCCAAACCCCAGGAGAAGAGGTCCGGCGGGGGTGGTGGAGGCCGCTGGTAGCGTGCCTGCGCCGCGTTGAGCTCTCGTACAGACTGAGTTTCTTCAGGCGCATCATACGAAAAAAGGGGCCATCGGCCCCTTTTTTTTGCATGCTTGCTGCTTGCTCGGTCGACTCGTCTCGGCGTCGCTCGGTGGGCCTGATATATTCAACCCGCAGCAGCAGCGCCGCCACGTCTGGCCCGCTGAGCCAGTTGTCGCCAAGGCCTACGTGAATCAACTCGTTTGCAGCGATGTGCAGCCGCGCAAGCAGACGCATTGACGGCCGCGCTCGACCGCGCGCTGGGTCGCCTCGCGAGCGCATCGCAGCCGACGCTGCAACTGCCGGCATGCTCGACGAGCTCGCGGCGTCGCTCTGGCCAGCCGCGGGCGATTACAGTGAGCCGACCCGCAAGCGATTTATCGAGTTCGCCCGGACAATGGAAAATCTCGCCGAACGGCTGCGGTAGTCGGCGTCCAAGCGGGGAGTTGTCGGGCTACGGTCTGCATCCGTGCCCTTGTTCCAGAGCCAGCGTGTCTACGGCTTTGATCCGATGACCGAATCCGCGGACAACAATTGAGTGTGTGCTGATTTCCAGAGCGCAGTCGCCCAAGGGCGCTAGTGTCGGTATTTTGCGACAGCACGAGCGCGTCGAAACGTGAACTAGACCGCTATTCTCGCTGTGCCACTGCAGTTACCATAATCCATACTATCAGTCGCTTAAGTCTTAGAGCTGAACGGAGACTAATGATGAGCATGCAACGAATTCTTCTCGCAGGCATTTTTCTGGGCATGGCGATCGGGGCCGAGGCCGCTAATCCGGTGCTTGGTGAGATCGAAGTCCTTCCTGCAACCCGCTTGGAAAATCTTGCTGGTGTCTGGGTAGACGGTCAGTACGTCGGCTACGTTAAGAATCTGCGCGGTCGGGGCAAGCTCGTGCTCGTGCCGGGAGAGCATGAGTTCATTTTCAAGCTCGTCGGTTATCAGGACCTCAGTCAATCGATTGTTGTCGATCCCGGCGAGAAAGTCCGGTATCGGGTCGCCATGCTCGAGGAGCAGGATCTGACCTATCCGGACAAAGCCGAAACGGCAAAAGTGCGCATCCTGATCGAGCCCGAGGACGCCGCGATTTTCGTTGATGACAATTTCGTCGGCCACGTCGACCGGTTCAACGGGTTTGGCGGCATGCGACTGAAAGCTGGCACCTACCGGTTCACTATCGCCCTGCCAGGCTACGAATCGTTCGAGACGGAGCTCGCGCTGCGCGCCGGTCAGACTTACGAGATCAAAACGGAGCTCGCCCGCGGTGGTTTCGCTGACCAGCCGGAGGCGCTGGTAACCAGAGAGTAGTGGCGCACAGCGCTGCGCGCTGCCGGCGACTCTAAAGTCGTTCGGCGACCGTTTCGACCTCGCGCCAGACGCGCAGCAAGTTGCCGCTCCAGATCTTGTCGATCTCCGTCGCGGTGTAGCCCCTGCGCACGAGCTCGGTGGTAACGTTCGGCGTCTCGGTTGCGTCGGACCAGCCGAGGATGCCGCCGCCACCGCCGAAGTCCGAGCTGATCCCAACGTGATCGATGCCGATGAGCTCGACCGCGTGATCGATATGATCGACGAACGCGGTCACGTTGCTCGGCTGCCACTGGGCATCGATATCGGCCACACCGCTGAGATACGCGGCCCGCGTCGCTGCATCGAGATCGTCGGGATCGACGCGGCCGCCATTGAGGCCGAGACGTTGCGCCAGCTCGCGCCGCGCATCGAAGAATTCCGGCGGCCGGACGTTGAGATAGATGTCGAAGGCGACAATCTGCACGACGCCGCCGTTGGCGCGTAGCGCCAGCAGGGTCTCGTCGTCGAGATTGCGAACGTGATCGCCGAGCGCGCGCACGCTCGAGTGCGAGGCGATGACGGGGGCCTGCGACAACGCAATCGCATCGAGTGCCGTCTGCTTGGAGGCGTGCGAGATGTCGACCATGATGCCGAGCTCGTTCATGCGGCGAATGACCGCGGCGCCGAAGTCGCTGACCCCATTGTGCTCGACCGGCTCGTCGCCGAGCCGCTCGCTCGGGCTTGCCGAGTCCGCGATAGCGTTGTGGCCATTGTGGACCAAGGTCATGTAGCGCGCGCCTAGCTCGTAATAGCGATCGAGCAAGGTCAGATCGGTGCCGATCACGTAGCCGTTCTCGATCCCGATTGCCGCGGCGAGCTTACCCTCGCTAATGAGACGCTCGACATCCGCCGCGCGGTAGGCGAGCCCGATCCGATCGGGGTAGAGCTCGTCCGTCATGCGATGGATGGCATCGAACTTAGTCAGCGCATCGGCTTGTGCCTGCGCATAATTTTCTTCCGTCCGCTCGGCCTGGCCCACGTAGACAATGAAGAAAGCCGCGTCGAGCTCGCCGGCCTGCATTTTCTCGAGATTGACCTGCAGGTCGGCGTCGAGTGGGTCGACCGCATCGGTTGCATAGTCCAAGTCGATATCGACGTGGGTATCCAGGGTCAGCGCGGCCGCATGAATAGCCGCCGAAGCGTCATCTGCCGCGGGGGTCTCGGCAGCGGGCTGTTCTGCGGGCTCGATCGTTGCCGGCGCCTGCTCCGTGCAGGCTACGCATGCGCCAGCCGCCAGCAGCGTTATCCAGCCTCGCAGCGCGCTCGAGAGTCTTCCCATGGCCTCAATTCCTATTGTTTACCGGTCCCTTGAAGGGCCCGCTTCGGTCAAGTCTTGCGCAGACGATGAAACTCGGCGCCCGCGCGCATAGTCTAACGGCAAACTACGCACCCGACCGAGTCCGCGGGCGGGCGGTCTGTCGAGGCGGGGTGCTGGTCAACGGATAGGCTTCGGCGGCGTTATATGCGGTTAGGCTGGACTTACGTGGTAGGCGACACGGGAAGGATTCACGACTATGAACTTGAAAGGCTCCGCGACGGTGGTCCTCGTCATTGGCTGTGCGCTTGTCGGCTGCGCCTCGACCCCGTCCAGCCCGTCGAGCGCTGGCCCCGCCGGGATGGGACTGGTCGATCTCAGCGGCGAGTGGCTGATCGACGAGGCGTCCAGCGATGACCCCGCAGACGAGCTCGAGTCGATCACCGAGGCCAGCCGCGAAACGAGGAGCGGTAGCCCAATCAGCGTCGGGGCCAGCGTGTTCGGCATACCCGTCGGTGACGTCACCGATTTATTGCCGGAGCGCAATCGCACCGCGAACACTGGACGAGATCCGCCGCGTCACGTCACCGATGCGATCGACGCGCTCGATATCTTGCAGTCGACCGATTCCGTCCGAGTGAACTACGACGGCCTCGGCACGTTCCTCTATCGGAACGGCGAGACGATGAGTGACGACAACGCGTCGGTGCATGCGCAGTGGCGCCGCGGGCGCTACGTCGTGGAGCGACAGATTCCCAACGGTCCGCTGGTCACCGAGGAATTCCGGCTCGATACCAACGATGCGTCGCGGCTTTACTGGGTCGTCAGCGTGAAGATCGCGTCCGCCAAGGACCTGACGATCACGCGCGTGTTCGATCGCGCGGGCGAATCTTAAGCGTAGTCGCGGCAAATATTTCTGGTTGGTAAGGCGCCGCCGAGCGCGTTACCGTCACCCGGCCGCTCCCCTGGCCGGAGCGGGAGGTCGCGCGTGGCGCCTCCCGCCGACGCGCTAGTAGCCTTGCGTGACCTGCGTGCCTTCCCAGCGGCCGAGCGTTGCGCCATCGGCGAGCTGTGCGCCGATGAACAGGCCGGCCGGTGCGCCGTTACGCATCGGATGCACTTTGAATGCGACGGCATCGCCGGGTTTGAAAGTCGTCGGGCGCCAGCCGCGTCGCGACAGCGAGTTCGGTCCGCCACCCTCGATGCTCCATTCCTCGGCTACGCCTTCGGCGTTCTCTACCGTGACCTGGATCCACACGTGCGGATTGGTCCACTGGAACTCCTTGATCGTGCCGCTGATCTCGATAGTGCGGTCGCTGTCGAACATGTTTGCGGAGTGGTGCGCGATCGCGTTGCCGGCGAGCAGGCTGGCGCCGAGGCTCGCCAACGAGACGCACGCGAGTCTGAATCCGCTAACACCACGAAGGTCGAAAGGTTGCATTCTCATCACGAACCTCGCTTTGCAGAAATTCCAACTATCATTACGAAGGGGTCTCTACTCGTCATAGGAAATCGAGCGGGTTGCCTTCGGAGTCCAAAGTAATCGTCTGGCCTTCTTCCGTGACCGGATTGCGGTTGTTCTCCGCGCAGGCATAGTCGTAGACGCGCGTGCCGTCCGGCAGGCGCTCGTATTGCATCGAGACGCGCCATGGCTCCGTGAGCGCGAGCGGATCCTCGATTACGAGCTCCGCTTCGAGCAGGCCGTTGTCGAGCTTGCGCATGCGTGTGACGGATGTCATCTCGTCGCTGAGCACCAAGCCCGTGCGGTCGACGATCGTGCCTTCATTGCGCACCGCGATCGTCGAGAAAACCAGCGTGCCGCCTTCCCAGTGACCGACCGAGTCGCCCGTGAACGTATGCCACAGGTCTCCAGGCGCCGGGTGATCACGGCCGTCGGTGTAGATACGCATCACGTTCGGGCCGTTCTCGGTTAGGATCCAGGTCTGCTCGGGCCTGACGACGAATTCGTACACATCTGGCAAGTTCATCAGACGCGGGAAGCCGGCCGGTATACCGCAGTTCGTGATTGGATCGGGCAAGAGGCCCTGCGACTTGAGGTCCAAGTTCGCCTGGTACTTGCGCTCGTATTCCTCGGTGAGCGGCGGGAACTCGCGCGTGCCTTCTGCGTTGGCGTTACCGCCCGGTGGCACGACGCTGGCGTGGTCGAAAACCGTGTTCCCGACCTCGGCCCAGACGCCGCTCCAGTCGGGCAAATTTTGCATGGCGTTGGCAGTGCTTGCGGCGGTTGGTGCGTTGGCCGGTGCCTGCGCTATCGCGACTTCACTGTCACCCTGGGTGCACGCACCGAGCGTGCAGGCCATTGCGAACAGAATTATTGCAGTGGCAGAAGTGGGCCACCTGTCGAGCGTGTCAGTATCCATGTAACTCACTGAATTGGTGTAATAATAATCTTGGTTTGGGGTCCGTTCGCCGCCGTGGTCCTGGTTCGATCGGCAGTCTGCGCAGCGAACACCCAGCCCGCACGGGGCCCGCCGCCAATGCCTCATGACACCGGTAACTAACATACCTTATTCGGGGGCAAACACAAGACGCGGGCGGTATGCGTGCAGGTTCCCGCAGGCGCATCAACACCTCGACGCGCCTGCGGTTGCGAGTCAGTAGCTGCGAGTTGACGGGGCGCGGGCTTGCGTGGCGCATTTCCAGGACGCCGCGCATTCGTATCGCTACGTAGCGCCCAACAGCGGCTCGACCCCGGCGTTTCTCTACTCCGGATAGATCGGCACAAGCACCCGGTCACCGAATACGGCCGTCAGTCCTTCGACCGCGCAGGCTTCATCCTCGCCGCTCGCCATGCCGCTGACGCCGATTGCCCCGATCATCTGTCCGTCGACGACGATCGGTAGCCCGCCCGGCTCGTCGTAGAAGTCGAACAAGATCACCGCCCGCGGGAATCCAGCCGGGTTGTTGGCAACACCCGCACTTCGCGCCGAGGTTGCCGAGCGGCTGCGGCGCGAGGTCTCGGCTTTGAGCGACGCGGTCTGCATGTCGTGCCAGACCTGCCCATCCATGCGCTCGCCGTGCACGGCGTTCCCGGACGGATCGACGATGATCAGCGACATGCTTTCGTCGCGGTTCTCGGCCCAGTTGCGGCAGGTCATCGCAACACGGCGGGCTGCATCGCCGGCAATCTGGTTGGCGTCGAAGATGCGCGCGGCCGCGGCGCCGGATACGACGAACTCTGGCGGCAGCGTCGATTCGGGAGGATTGGCTGCCTGGAACTGCGGCGGCGTAGCCGTGCGCGGCGGGCGTTCGCGCGATATGTCCTCAAGTAGCGGTGGTTGTGGTCCGAGCACCTCGATCATGGCCTTGTGTCCGCAAACCTCGTCACTCCACTCCGGCAATCGCGGCGCCGAGCCGCCGACGCCGATCGCGCCGATGAGCTGGTTCTCGACGATGATCGGCAGGCCCCCGGAATTGGAGAATAGCCCGAGCTCCATCTGTTTCCATTCTTCGTTCGGGTTGCGGATGGTATCGTTCATCATCTGCTTGCTCGGGGCGCGCAACCGCAACGCGGTCACTGCTTTCATCTCGGCCGTCGCAATATTGGTCCACACTTGGCCATCCATGCGGTGGATGTAGACGTGGTTACCGTCATTGTCGAGAACATAGACGCTGATGCCGACGCCGCGTTCGGCTGCTAGACGCTCGCATGCCATCGTTATTCGTTCGGCGGTGGCAAGATTGATCTGTGAGCCGTCGAGCATCTGTTCGGCGGCCGCGCCGGAGACGACGAACTCGGATGGAAGGGTCTGCGCCGAGGCCGCAAAAGTCGTCGCGGCGGCTGCCGCGATGAGGCCCGTTCTAAGCAATAGCTGCTTCATGTGTTTTCTCCCACAGCGAGGTTTGATGTTGTTTGAGGAACTGACGCCTGGGCGTTACGACGGATCACGGCCAGCGCGATCTTCCTTATTGCCGTCGTGATCGCAGCGCCTGCATGCTTGTCGGTAGATTGTACTGTGATCGGAGGTGAGAGGTAAGTTGCATTCGCCGCGTCGCCCGCCACGGGCGCAGGCGAGCGCAGTGCCTGAGTCGCCGAGCTCCAGCCCGGCGTCTCAATCCTCGGAGATGTGCTTCAGCGGGTGCTTGAATTCCGCTATCAGCATCAGCGCGCAGAGCAGCGCGACGCAGGCGAAGACGATCCGTGCGATCCTGGCGCTGAGCTCGTGAGGAGATCGAGCGCGATCATGCAAATCGGTGCCCCGGCGACGATGCAGGCGATCCCGGTCAGCACGATTTGTTTGCGCTCGTTCATGGCCCCGAAAAACTAGTGCCGGTGGCCCGAGTATTCGCGCGCCCGCTCACAGATCCGTGCCGCCCATGTTCAGCGAGCGCCATAGCTGCTATATATGAGTGCAATTAAGGCACGGTTGGGGCAGCGATGTACAAGGGTGGTTGTCTCTGCGGTGCCGTGCGGTTCGTTATCACCGGCCCGATCCGTAACATCGTCTATTGCCACTGCTCGCGATGCCGCAAGGCGCAGGGCAGTGCGTTCGCGGCTAACGGCATCGTCGATGCGGACGATTTCGAACTCACCAAGGGGGCGCAGAGCCTCGCGAGCTACGAATCGATGCCTGGCAAGACCAAGCATTTCTGCCGGACCTGTGGTTCGCCGATACTGAGCAAGAATCGCGCTGACCTTAAGGTCGTGCGCGTCCGCGTGGGCACGATCGAATCGGAGCTCGTCGAGCGGCCCATGGCGCATATCTTCGCGACGTCGAAGGCGAGCTGGGAAGAGATCACGGATGATCTGCCTCAGCATCCGGCCTACGAGCCGGGTCGTTGACCGAAAGACCGGCGTCGAACGTGGTCTTCCGGTCAAAGACCTATTCCGCTAGTTAGCCCTCGTCGCCTCGGACGTCGTACTGCCCATCAAGCCGGCGGCGAAAGGCCTGCCGGCAAGCTCGGGATGACCGCCTCCGTTGCCGAAGGCGGTCACGCGAGTTACCCGCTTCGCAAGATCAGAAACCGTCAGCTCCGCTTGATCAGAAACTGAATTGATATCCGGCTGCGAGCTGCCAGTCGGCCTCCAGCTGCGGCCCATCGACGTCCTGATGGATCGGTTTCACCAGCTCGAACGCGATGCGGTGGCCGCCGGGGCGGGCGTAGTTGATTCCCAATGCCGCATCGAGCCGCGAAGTCGCTTGATTGAGCGGATCGGCTGTCTGCACCGGTGCCACGATCAACGGGTCGATGCCGTCGACGTTGCCGCGGTCGTACCATTCAAGCCGCGCGGACCAGCTCAAGTTCGGGCTCAGCAGCCAGCTATACCAGCCGCTAAAACGATGCTCGTCGCCGAGCGCATAGCCCTCGTCGTTGTCACCCGTGCGCAGCACGCTGCGCCACTGAGCGCCCCAGCTGGATCGTTCATAGAACCGTGAGTAGGTCAGTCCCGCCAACAGATCATACGTGCCCGAGCCGAGCTGCATCGGATACGGCAGGCGCAGGGTCGGACGCATTCCGGTTGGCGCCAGCACCTGGTCGGCCGCATCCGTGTCGCCGGTCGGAATGGACAGTCCGGCTGTCAGGTGCAGGCGGCTCTCGGCATCCTCTCGTAGCCTTACCAGCGCCGATAGGCTCGTATCGCCGATGCCGCTGGACTCGGTCGTGAAGGTTCCGAGCACAGCGGTGCCCGCTGGTCCCATAAAGGTCGTGTGCTCCATCTCCTTGGTGACGTGGTTCAGCATGGCCATCAGAGTTACCCGGTTCGATGGTGCATACATGATCCCGAACATGTGCATATCCATCGTCATCTCCGTTGGCACGACGCGTAAGGTCGGAGGTTGACCGGGCATGCCGAAGAAGCGATTCGGGACGGTTGTCGCGATCGATTCAGGGGACAACGTGCTCGATCCGTCCGCGTTACCAGCCATCGACATGCTCATGTAACGGTAGGACAGCATCACCTCGCCGGCTTCATGGTAGTGATCGCCCATGATGCCGAGCGGTGCATGCTCGTCGGGGCGCAGCGTCTCGCCAATCTGCGCAGCAGCGATCTTGTTTACTAGGAGCAGCACTAGGCTACTCACAACTAATAGTGTTTTGATATTCATCATCTTGTCTCCACGGCGCAAGTGTATTGATTGCGCGCTACTGATGCCGCAGCCAACGCTTCTTCGAGGCGGCAGCGGGTAGGGCCTCGACTCGTTCCGCGAACGAGGAGGTCCGTCTAGGTTCCAGCGGGGTATTACGCCGTGGGTGGCGCGCGGGCTCTATAGAGGCTCGCGATAACGCGAGGGAGGAGCCGGGCCGGCTCGATTGCCTCGAGCACGTGCTCGAGAATAGGCAATTCAAAATCAGCGATCGTCGCCGTCAGCGCGGCGGCCGATAGAGACGCACCCGTGGGGCAGTGCTCCCACGCCTCGTAGCTGTCGGAGCCGTGCTCGTGCTGCGTATGATGCGCATGGTTGTCTGCCGAGCGCTCGGATAGGTACCGAACGATCGCACCCGCAGACCCGCCGGGGCAGAGGATAATCGGCCCGCCGGCATCGAGGGATGCTGGCATGAAGCCCACGGGTACGACGGCACGGCAGAGGAAGGCGACCAACGCCAGTCCAAGCCAGCACCGCTGATCGTGTGCCTGTATCCTCACGAATGTCGTCGCAAATAGTTCACCGGTTCCAAGTGTAGCTCAGTGCATTTCTGTATCCCAGCTGCGCGTC
>JAHEEM010000002.1 GCA_024640695.1 Rhodospirillaceae bacterium
CTGTTCGTAGGCGATCGCGATCGTGCTGTGCGCGGCGGCCAGGCGCGGATTGTACTCCAGAGCCTCCTGCAGATTTGCAAGGGCAATCTCCGGCCGGCCCTGGCGTAGATAGGCAGCCCCGAGGTTCAAATTTGCGATCGCCGCATCCTCGGCAGGCAACCCGCCGTACACAGACGAGGAGGTCGATACGCAGCCCGGACCGAGGCTCAGCGCCGCTATCGCAATCAAAATTCGCATCGGCTGGCTCACTGATTCGCAACCCTGGCTAGTTTAGCCCCTAAACGCGACCGCGTACGGTCATCGACTTGCCCGGCCAGCTGCCCGCAAGCCGCCGCGATGTCGCTGCCACGGGTCCGGCGTATTGTAGCGACAACCCCGGCGCTCCACAGCTCACTGACAAATGCCTCGATGACCTCGTCCCGGGAGCACTCGTAGCGCGTGCCTGGGAACGGGTTGAACGGAATCAGATTGACCTTGGCCGGCCGGCCACGCAGCAACCGGGCCAGCGTGCGCGCGTCTTTGATGCTGTCGTTGACGTCGCGCAGCATCGCGTATTCGAAGGTAATCTGCCGCGATGCGAGACACTCAGCGTAGTCCCAGCATGCATCCAGGAGCTCGGCTATCGGATGACGCCGGTTGATTGGCACGAGCTGATCGCGCAGCGAATCATTGGGCGCATGCAAGGACACGGCAAGCGCCACGTTGCAGTCCTTCGAGAGCTTGAGAATCTGCGGAACTAAACCAGCGGTGCTGATCGTGACCCGGCGCCGCGACAGCCCGAAGGCTCGGTCGTCGAGGAGCAGCTGCACAACAGGAATAACGTTACGATAGTTGGCCAGCGGCTCGCCCATACCCATGAAAACGACATTCGTCAAAGCTACATCTGGCCCGAGCGCACGCCTGGCAATCAGCACTTGCCCGAGAATCTCGGTGGCGCTCAGATTTCGATTGAAACCTTGCTGTCCCGTCGCGCAGAACGAGCAGTCCATCGCACAGCCGGCTTGTGAGGAGATGCACAAAGTCGTGCGCTTGGGTTCCGGAATGAACACCGTCTCTACCGCTTGTCCGCCGCCGACATCTATGAGCCACTTGCGAGTTCCATCCGCTGATTCTTGCGCGCGGACAACCCCTGGCAAACGCAGCGTCGCAAGCAGTTCGAGCTGCTTACGCAAGCGCAGACTGATATCGGTCATCTGCTGGAAGTCGAGCGTGTGGCGCTGATAAAGCCAGGCAAGCAGCTGCCGCGCGCGAAACGGCCGCTCTTCCAGGCTACAGAAGAACTCCTCGAGCTCCGCAGCCGGAAGCCCGATTAAGTTCAGCTTGCCTGAGTCCGCAATGTCCACGCTCAACGCGTTCTGGGGCAAATCTCCGCTCCGGAAAAAAAGAACGCAATTTCCTGTGCGGCGGTGTCAGGCCCATCGGAGCCATGCACGACGTTCTCCTCGATCGAGTCGGCGAAGTCGGCGCGTATCGTTCCTGCCGCGGCTTTCTTGGGGTCTGTTGCGCCCATGAGTTCGCGATTCTTGTTGATCGCGCCCTCGCCTTCGAGCACCTGCACGACCACCGGCCCTGACGTCATGTATCTAACGAGGTCGGCATAGAACGGTCGTTCTTTATGAACTGCATAAAACTGCTCTGCCTGATCCTGCCGGAGCCGCATCATTCTCGCCGCGACAACTTCAAGGCCCGTCGCCTCGAAACGCCGATAAACCTCGCCAATGAGATTCTTCTGGACGCCGTCGGGTTTAATGATCGATAGGGTGCGCTCTGTTGCCATTTTTTGTCCTTAAGCTAATCAAACACTAATCCGAGACTCACACGCTGAAGCTCTCGCCACAGCCGCATTCGCCTTTGACATTCGGGTTGCGAAACTTGAACGCCTCGTTGAGGCCCTGTTTCACGAAATCGACCTCGGTACCGTCGATGAGTTTCAAGCTGTCTTGATCGACGATAACTCTGACTCCTTGGGCCTCGAACACGGCATCGTCGACGGTTACCGAATCCGCGTAATCGATGACATACGCGTAGCCGGAACAGCCCGTTTTCTTGATGCCTACACGCAGCCCGAGCCCGCGCCCGCGCTGCTTTAGAAAGTCGCGCACGCGATGAGCTGCGCTCTCTGTCAGTGACACTGCCATCTAGTCGTCCCAACCTGCTTTCAAACCAGGCCTCATAACCATTATCAACCAGCTGAGTCCGCGGCCCGAAGACAATCAGCGAGCGCGTCCTCGAGCACGAGCAGCTTACCGAGCTTCTCGGTAGGCACGCCGAGAGCCGCGCGTACCGCTTGCGCAAACGGATCGCCGAGAGCCTCTGCCGACTGTCCTTCGAGATGCTCGGCGATCCAGTCCGCGGCCGCTACGAAATGCGGACACCCGTAAGCTTCGAATCTCGCAGAGCGAATCGTGCGACCCGTCAATTCGACCTCGAAACGGGCCCAAACGTTCAGGGTTCTGTCCTCGGCCTCAGCGCTCACTAGCTCGCCGCTCGCCGCACGCAGCGACCCGCAGCGCGACGGCAAGCACAGGCGCCGCAGAACCTCGGGGCTGTATTCCATTGCGAACTCAGTAGTTTAGCGTAAACGGGGACGGCACAGTATCAGCTCGTGCACCACTGGGGCGCGCTCGGCGCCAGGGACCGCAGCTGGGCCACCGCAGCCGCAACGCGGCCGGTGACATAATCGACCTCCTCGGCGGTCGTGTATCGCCCCACACTGAACCGCACCGAGCTGTCGGCGAGCGCATCGCTAAGCCCCATGGCACTGAGGACATGCGAGGACTCGAGGCTAGCCGCATTGCATGCCGAACCAGCCGACACGGCAATCTCATCGATCGCAAGCCGCAGGCTCTCACCGCTGACCCCCGGGAAGGTGACGTTGAGCACATGCGGCGCGCTGCGGACTGCGCAGCCGTTCCGACGCGCACCGCCAATCGTCGCCAGGCGGCTCCAAAGGCGTTCCTTGAGCGCACGGAGCTGGGGCCCTTCGGCGTCGGGATCGGCAAGCGCATACGCCGTACCCATGCCGACGATCTGATGGACGGCTAGCGTGCCGGGCCGCAGACCGCGCTCCTGGTCCCCGCCGAAGAGGATCGGCTCGAGCGACACCCCAGGCCGTATGTATAAGGCTCCGACGCCTTTCGGCCCATACACCTTATGCGCAGTGAGAGAGATCAGGTCGACCGGCCAGTCGGACGCAGGCACGACGACTTTCCCAACGCTCTGCGCAGCGTCGACGTGAAACAGCACGCCGCGCGCCCGGCATCTTTCGCCGAGCGCAGGGATATCCTGAACAACGCCGGTTTCGTTGTTGACGTGCATGATGGACACGAGGGTCGTCGCCTCCGTCAGCGCCGCGTCGAGTGCCGCGGGGTCGATGAGCCCGTCGGCGTCGCAGCCGAGATAACTGACCTCGAACCCGCGCCGCTGCAACGCCGCCGCCGTATCGAGCACGGCCTTATGTTCCGTTCGCGACGTGATCAGATGCCGGCCGTGATCGCGATTTGCCCGCATGGCGCCTTGCAGCGCCAGGTTGTCGGCTTCGGTTGCCCCTGACGTGAATACGACCGACTCCGCAGCTGCGCCGATGCGCTGTGCGACCTTGACCCGCGCAGCCTCGACGAGACACGCTGCCGCCCGGCCGAACCGGTGCACTGACGATGGATTCGCAAAATCACTGTCGTGCTGTAGGCATGCCGACATCGCGTGCGCCACTGCAGCATCGACGGGCGTCGTTGCCGCATAGTCGAGATAGATTTCACGCGAGGCCATCAACGCCGCCCGCCGGCAGGCTTGTCCGGATCGACCGCCGCAAGGATACCTCGCAAAATGTTGATCTCAGTCTGATCCAGGCGCGCCCGATTGAATAGCCTTCGAAGCCTGAGCTTGAGCTGCCGCGGCTGGTCCGGATTCAGGAAGCCGGACCGGAACATGACCTGCTCGAGGTGCACATGGAAGGCCTCGAGCTCATCGGCCGTGGCCAGGGGCGCCTCACGATCCTCGTCAACAGCTGCCGTCCCGGCGGCCAGGGAGCCTGGGTGCGCCATACGCAGCTCATAGCAGATAACTTGCACGGCCATGGCCAGATTCAGCGACGAGTACGCTGGATTCGCCGGAATATGCACAAGCTCATGGCAACGCGCCAGATCGTCGTTGGTAAGCCCGGAGTGCTCCGGTCCGAAAACTACAGCGACGGGTCCTGCCGGCAAGTGCTCCCAAAGCCGCTGCGCACAAGTGCGCGGCTCGGTCGTCGGCCACTGAAGGCTCCTGAGCCTTGCGCTCGCGCCGACGACGTACGCGCAATCGCTGATCGCTTCCGCGAGCGTGGTGACCGTTCGAGCGGCCGCAAGCAGATCGTCGGCACCGGCTGCGCGCGCCGTTGCAGCCGCGCTGGGAAACTCTTTTGGCGCCACGAGGACGAGCTCGCTGACGCCCATGGTTTTCATTGCGCGCGCGCTCGCGCCGATATTCCCGGGGTGGGAGGTCTCGGTTAGAACGATACGGATCGGTATCTCGAGGGGCTCTTGCATCAGCGTGTGCGCAGTAGCGACATTTGTCGGTGCCAAGCGTGTATTCTACCCGTCCCCGGCAGGACGGCCTGCCAAGCATGCAGCAAGAAAGCGGATAGCGAAACCACATGCACCCAATGATCAATATCGCGGTGCGGGCCGCCAGGCGGGCGGGCGACGTGATGATTCGGCAGATGAATCAGCTGGAGTCGCTCGAGGTGACGGAGAAGGGTCGCAACGAGTTCGTCACCGAGGTCGATCACCGCGCAGAACAAGCAATCGTAGAAATCATCCATGAGTATTACCCCGATCACGCGATCTTGGCCGAGGAACGCGGCCAGCAAGGTCAGCATGAGTACGAGTGGATTATCGACCCTCTCGATGGGACGACCAACTACATCCACGGATTTCCGGTGTTTTCCGTATCCATCGCGGTCAGGCTAAAAGATCAGATCGAGCACGGCGTCGTGTATGACCCGCTTCGTCAGGAAATATTCACAGCCAGCCGCGGACAGGGTGCACAACTCGATGGCCGGCGTATCCGCGTGAGCCGCCGCCTCCGCTTGCAGGAATCGCTGGTTGCCACGGGCTTCCCGTATCGGCTCGGCAAGGACAACGTCGACGGGTATCTGCAGATGCTCAAGGCCGTGATGAACGAAAGCGCAGGCATCCGGCGCCCCGGCTCTGCGGCGCTCGACCTCAGTTATGTCGCTGCGGGACGCGTCGATGGCTTCTGGGAGCTCGGCCTGAATATCTGGGATATCGCTGCCGGGGCCCTGCTGATTCGCGAGGCCGGCGGACGTATCAGTGACTTCGAGGGCGGCGACGGCTTTCTCGACAGCGGCAATGTCGTCGCGGGCAGCCCGAAGATTTACGCCGCCTTATCGAAGCTGCTCGCACCGATCGCCCGATCCATGGGCTGAAACGAAACGCCCGCGCCGCGGCGCGCGACTCATGGCAGCGAGTCGACTTCCTCGCGCTTCGGCGGTATCAGATCGGCTGGTGAGACATCGAGCGCAAGCGCAAGCGCGCTTGCGATATAGGTCGACGAATAGGTTCCCACGAGAATACCGACGATCAGCGCGAGAGCGAAACCCGAGACGCTCTCGCCGCCAAGCACGAACAACGAAACCAACACGAGCACTGTCGTCACCGCCGTGATCAACGTTCGAGCGAGCATCTGGTTGATTGATGAGTTGATAATCTCCACCGGCGTGCCACGACGCATGAGCCGGAAGTTTTCACGAATGCGATCGAAAACGACGATTGTATCGTTCAAGGAGTAGCCGATCGTCGCGAGAATGGCCGCGAGGATCGTCAAATCAAAACCGAAACCGAAGATAGAGAAAAACCCCATCAGAATGATCACATCGTGCACGAGGGCAGCGATAGCGCCAGCTGCAAACTTCCAGCGGAACCGCAACATCACGTAGATGAAAATCAGAATTAGCGCGATCAGCATCGCGAGGCTACCCTGCTCCGTAAGGTCTTGACCCACCTGTGGCCCAACGAACTCGATGCGGCGCAGCTCCACAGTGGGGTCGCGTGCCTCCAGCGCGCTCAATACGCGGTCGCGAATCTGGCCGCCATCCTGGCCTTCCTGGGGGGCGAGTCTAATCAGCGCCTCGCTGACCGTACCGAAATTCTGCACCAGCGGCGCGGCGAAGCCCGCTTCCGTCAGCGCGTTGCGGATATCGGCGAGATCCGCCGCCTCCGCGTAGGCCACCTCGAGCAGCACGCCACCCGTAAAGTCGATGCCAAGGTTGAGCCCTCGCGTGAAGATCGACACGAGTGAAACAACAATCAGCACAGCCGACAGGATCTCGGCCAGCCGCCGCTTCCCCATGAAATCGAAGTTGGGCGCCTGATTGAATACGCTCATGCTGGTGCGGCCTGCCCACCGATCGACAACTTGCGCACCTGCCGGTAGCCATAGATGAAGTTGACGATGGCGCGCGTCCCGATAATCGCCGTGAACATGGAAGTGATGATTCCGAGGGTCAGCGTGACCGCAAAGCCTTTAATCGGGCCGGTGCCAAAGGCAAACAGCACCATCGCGGCAATCAAGGTCGTAATGTTGGCGTCGGCGATCGTAGAGAAAGCCTTGTCGTAGCCCGCTCGAATGCTGGCCTGCGGCGAGTTCCCGTTACGCAGCTCTTCACGAATGCGCTCGAAAATCAGCACATTCGCATCCACGGCCATACCGACCGTCAGCACGATGCCCGCAATGCCCGGCAGCGTCAGCGAGGCCTGCAGTAGCGATAATAGAGCGATGATAAGCACCAGGTTCGCAAGCAGCGCCGCATTCGCGATCATTCCGAATACACGGTAGTAAACCGCCATGAAGATCACGACGAGGAGAAATCCGATAATCACGGCCTGGCGGCCTCGCTCGATGTTGTCCTGGCCCAAGCTGGGGCCGATCGTGCGCTCCTCGACCTTGACGATCGGCGTCGCCAGCGCGCCGGCGCGCAGCAGCAGCGCCAGGTCCTGGCCCTCGAACGGCGAGATACCAGTGATCTCGAAGTTGCTGGAGAATACGCCACGAATCGTCGCGACGCTGATTACCGTTTCTTCCCGGTTCGTCCGCAGAACCTGCTCACCGTTCCGCTCGACAACCTCCGGCTTCTCTTCTATGTACAGCACCGCCATCGGGCGGTTCAAGTTCGCTTGGGTTGTCTCGAGCATGCGGCTCGCGCCCTGATTGTTCAGTCGTACGCGGACTGCCGGCTGCCCTTGCATATACTGGAACGTCGCATCGACCAGCTGATCACCCGAGACGATCACGTCCCTGCGCAGCAGCTGAGGAGTTCCACTCTTGTCGTGACGCAGAATCGAGTTTAGCGGCGCACGCCCGCGCCGTTCGGCGTCGAACGCATCGTTCTCGGTGTCGACGAGCCGAAACTCGAGCGTCGCAGTCGCACCGAGGATACGCTCCGCCTGGGACGGGTCTTGCACGCCCGGCAGCTGCACGACGATCCGGTCCAGACCCTGACGCTGCACGACGGGCTCGGCAACGCCGAGCTCGTTGACGCGGTTACGCAACGTAATCGTGTTCTGCTGGATCGCAAAGTTCTGCCGTTCGGTGATCTGAATCGGCGCCAGCTCGATCCTAAAGCCCGGATCACCCTCGAAGTTGGCAGAACTCACCAAAAGCAACGGGTCGAGCGCGCGAACGATATCCTCCGCCGCATCGAGCTGCTCGCGATCGACGATCGGCACCTCGATACGGTTGCCGTTCACATTGACGCGGTTACGAATTCCCGCTTCGCGCAGATCTGCGCGCAGATCCGACTCGTAGGTCTGCAGATACTGGCGCAGAGCCGTTTCCAGATCGACCTGATAAAGGAAATGCACACCCCCGCGCAGATCCAGTCCGAGGCTCATCGGCCGCAGCCCGAGCATGCGGAAGATCTGCGGTGTGCGCGGCGCCAGGGTCAAGGCAACGACATGGAATGGCAACTCCTCGCCGATTGCGGCGCTGCCCCTGAGCTGTGAGTCGACGTCCGGAAACCGAACGAGCGCCGCGCTGCCCTCGGCAGCGGCACCGTTGTACGCTATACCCGCGTTGTCGAGTGTCGCAGTGATCGTCCCGATCGTAGCCTCAGACAGCGGGCTGCCGTCCTCGCGAGTAATCTGCAGCGCTGGGTCGTCACCGAAGAGATTAGGCGCAGCGATAATCGCGCCAATCAGGATCACCCCGATGACGAGAATGTTCTTCCAAAACGGATAGCGGTTCATGCCTAGCTGCCGGGGATTACTTCGCGCTCTTTATAGTGTCTTTAGGCATCAGCGCGGCAACCGTTTGTCTCTGCACCTTCAGCGACACGCCGTTAGCAACCTCGACGGTCACCCAGAGCTCACCGACATCCGTGACTTTGCCGAGAACGCCACCACCGGTGACGACCTCCTGGCCGACCTCTAGGGACTCGACCATCTGACGATGTTCTTTTTGGCGTTTTTGCTGCGGGCGAATCAGCAGAAAATAGAACAGTACGAAGATGATGACCAAAGGCAGGAAGCTCATGATCGGGTCGCCTTGCGCGCCCGCCTGCGCCCAGGCTGGTGTGATGAGATAGTCCATATCGATGACTGCGTGTGCTTCGTGTGAGAAGGATCAGCTGGATATTATGGCATAGGTTAGAGATCGCCACTCAAGATCTCCGTCGGGAATCTCTGTGGAGTACGGCCGCGCCGGCCGCCTGCCGAGGCGCTCACGGCCGATCCAGGCGCTCCGCCGCAAAGGTCTCGAAGCGCCGCTCGACTATTGCGACGCGCATGTCGGCCATGAGCCGTTGGTAGTAATAGAGGTTATGCAGCGTCGCCAGTCGCGCGCCCAGGATCTCGTTGCAGCGATGCAAGTGGCTAATATAGGCCCGGCTATAGCCGCGGCACGCGTAACAGTCGCAGGCGGGGTCGATCGGATCAAGGTCAGTGCGAAAGCGGCTGTTGCGAATATTGATGGTGCCCTCGCTCGTGAACAGCTGCCCCGTGCGCCCATGCCGGGTGGGCATGACGCAGTCGAACATGTCGATGCCCCGGGCAACGGCCTTTATCAGGTCTGCAGGGGTGCCGACGCCCATGAGGTAGCGGGGTCGCTGTCGGGGAAGCACAGGCTCGAGCGTCTCGAGCACGGCGAGACGTTCCGCCTCTGGCTCGCCCACAGCTAAGCCGCCGACGGCATAGCCGTCGAAGCCGATGCGCTCGAGCCCCGCGAGGGATGCGAGCCGCAAGTCCGGATAGACGCCGCCCTGCACGATTCCGAACAACGCCGCATCGCTGTCCGTACCGTCCTTGAGCCGGCTGAATTCGTCCCTACAGCGCTGCGCCCAGCGCAGCGATAGCTCCATGGCGCGGCGCGACTCTGCGTGGTCGACATCGAACGGGGCGCACTCGTCGAGAACCATGACAACGTCGGCAGAAAGATCGTGCTGGACCGCGATAGACGCCTCCGGGGTGAGCTTGATTAGATCCCCATTCAGCGGCGATCGAAACTCGACCCCGTCCTCGCTGAGCTTGCGCAGCGACGCGAGGCTGAAGACCTGAAATCCGCCTGAATCGGTCAGGATCGGCCCCGTCCAGCCCATGAAGCCGTGCAGCCCACCGTGCGCGCGGATGACCTCGGTGCCGGGACGCAGCAGAAGATGAAAAGTATTGCCGAGAATGATCTCGCAACCGACCTCTCGCAGCTCTTCGGGCGTCATCGCTTTAACGCTGCCGTAGGTACCCACGGGCATGAACGCGGGGGTCTGGACGGTGCCGCGCCTGAACTCGAGACGCCCGCGCCGCGCCGCGCCGTCGGTCGCAATCAACTCAAATTGCATTGGTCTGAACCCGTGCACCCGGTGCCGGCCATACGAGCATCGCGTCACCGTAGCTGAAGAAGCGGTAGCGCATCATGACAGCATGCCGGTAGGCCGACAGCATGCACGTATGGCCAACGAAGGCGGCCACGAGCATGAGCAGCGAGGAGCGTGGCAGATGGAAGTTCGTAACCAAGGCGTCAACGACGCGAAACTTGAACCCCGGGTAGATGAACAGCCGAGTCTCCCCAGTGTAGGGTTCGAGCGCACCATGCTGCCCGGCGGTCTCCAGCGCCCTGACCGCCGTCGTGCCAACCGCCACGACGCGCCCGCCACGTGCCTTGGTGTCGGCGACACGCTCACACAGTGAGTCGCCGACGATGGCAACCTCCGCGTGCAGACGATGCTCGCGTATGTCGTCACAGCGCACTGGCGCGAACGTGCCGAGCCCGACGTGCAGCGTCAAACTGGCATGTCCGATGCCGCGCTCCTCGAGCGCGGCCAGCAAGCCCGCGTCGAAATGCAGGCCAGCCGTCGGTGCGGCCACCGCGCCGGGATGCTGCGCATAGACAGTCTGGTAACGCTGCGCATCCTCATCCCGCGGCGGCCGATCGATATACGGCGGCAACGGCACCTCACCATGCTGCTCGAGGTACGCAGCCAGATCGCAATCGAAGCGCAGCTCGAAAAGCGCACCATGGCGCCCTGCCACCACGGCCGTGGCGCCGCCGGCAAACGACAGCTGCGCGCCGACACGCGGAGCGCGGCTGGCCCGCAGCTGCGCCATGCCGGTGCGCGGGCCGGTCAGACGCTCGAGCAGCATCTCGATGCGGCCGCCACTGGACTTCCGGCCATGCACGCGGGCTGGAATGACTCGCGTGTCGTTGACGACGAGCAGATCCCCGGGCTCGAGCAGAGACGGCAGATCGGCAAAAATATGGTCATCGAGGCGGCACTGCCCGCCGGCTACCTGCAGAAGCCTGCTTGCAGCCCGCTCACTCGCCGGCGCCTGAGCGATGAGCTCCGGCGGCAGGTCATAATCGAAGTCGCTGAGTCGCATGGCAGCGGGATTCTAACCCGCCAAAAAAAACCGGCCACGAGGGCCGGTAAAAAGCTGCCTTGGGGGAGGCATAGTCAATCCGTGCCGCGTTCAGCACGAGGGATCTCAATTTCCAGAGTGCGCCGCCGCTGCTCGCGCATAATCGTCAACTCCAATTGCTCGCCAGGTTCGAAGCTGCCGAGAATTCTGAGGGCGTGCCTTACTCCCATGGGCGCCCGCCCGCCAATTTCCAGAATTACGTCACCGTCCTGAAGCTCGAGGCTAGCGTCTCGTGAGGCACGCACGACTAGCACGCCCTGCTCGACGCCGAAATAAGCGCCTAGTCCGGGGCTTAGCTCAACGAGCTCCATGTCCGCCCAACGCCGCATCGGACGCGCGAAATTCGATGGCGGCATGCCCGGACCGACGCCGCGGCCGCCAGGCGGCATCGCCAAGCCGAAAGCCTGACCCCGCGACGCCTGTGCTTCGACCTCGAAGTCACGTTCGTCGCCATCGCGCAAGATCCGCAGCACGACGGTATTCCCCGGGTCGACGTTATCCATCTGCGCAACCAAGACATCGGCAGGGGACCGGCCTTGACCGCTATCTAATGCGGCACCGTCCATCGCGATGATGATATCGCCGGTCTCGACGCCCGCCTCGTCAGCACCACCACCGGGGGTGACGCCAACTACACGCACACCGTTCTCGTCGTCCTCGATACCCACGCCAAGCACGGCACGAGGACTTGCCGTCATGTGATGCCCACGCACAGGGCCCTGTGCCGGCTGCATGCTGCCGACCGAGAGCTCGGCGATCCTGCGCGCTGCCGCTTCGAGCTGCTGCCGAGCTTGCGCGAAGTCGGCATCTCTGTCGTAGTCCTGAGCGGACGCAAATCCGGCGCACAGCGACAGCGTCAAGATACCAACGGCAATGAATTTGTTGCTCACGTGCTGATCTCCATACGAACCTTAATCACTCGTTCATGCATAAGATGCGGCTAGAAGGTAGAACGTCGCGCGTCAGCGTAATGAACCTGCACGAGTGCGTTCAGGAGCTCCACGCGTTGGCGATAAAGCGCCTGCGCCTCCTGCGAGCTCAGGCCGAGGGAACGCGCCAACGTCAGCCGATCGTCGATCCAGGCGATGCGATCCTCTAGCTCTGCTATCGTCGCGGCCGTGCCGACCCTTACGACTCGCGGCCGATTGCTGAGGCCGTCCAGCGCGCGCTCAAGCCGCGCGGATTCTGCAACGAGCGAGGCATAAGCGGGGGTGCCAAGCAGCGGCCCTCGCCCAGCGGGCTGGTCGGCGACGATCGTCGCCGGCGCGGCAGTATCCGGCAACGGCGCCTCCGGCACCCGCCCAACAATCCACACAGCAGCAACAGCGACACTAGCCGCAATGGCAGCGCGCAGCGGCCAATGCTGGGACGCGGGACGAGAGACCGGCGGTTGCTCATCCCGCTGCCGCATAAGCCGACCCTCAATCTGCGGCCAGACCCCCGGCGGCGGATTGAGTCTCGGCAGGGCCCGCAGAGCGCGCCGGGTCGCGGCCAGCTTTTCGAGCTCCGCGCCGAGCCGAGGGTCTGCGTCCACGGCGGCTCGAACCGAGGCGTCGACTGGCTCGCCGTCACGAATTCGCAGGAGGTCTACAGTACTGGGGCGCATAGCTCCACTCCATCTTCGGCCGCATGCTGGGCCAATACCTCGCGCAGGCGCTCGTGTGCGCGCGCGAGCTGTGATTTCGAAAAACTCGCTGTCTTACCCATGCTCTCGGCAATCTCCCGATGCGTATAGCCTTCGACGTCGTGCAACCAGACAACCGCGCGTGCCGTTGGCGTCAGCATCGCCAGCGCGGTTTCGAGCGCTACGCGTTGCTCGAGCTGCTCGGCGCCGTCATCGATGCTCGCCAGCTCCGGCGGCTCCAGGCCGCTGCGGCGGGAGACCCAGCTCGATCGCAAGTGCATCAGGCACTTGTTGACTGCGATCCGTCGAACCCAGAAACCAAAGCCCGCGTCACCGCGAAAACTATCGATCTTGCCGAGCACTTCCAGAAAGGTCTCCTGCAGAACATCCTCGGCCAAGGCTTGCGACACGAGCATCCGCCGCCCCAACGTATAGACGAGCGGCGCGAACAGCTCATAGAGACGCGCATGGGCTGAAGGATCGCCTGCCCGCGCGGCTGCGATCACCGCGGAATCCGCCTCTGGTATGTGCGTTGCCATGTTTCAATAGATTAGATGCCTGAACCGGCGAAAAGGTTGCAGTGAGGATTCGCCTGGATGCGTCGGAAACGGGGCAGCTCGGTCTGGAGCCGCCCTGTCGGCCGCAGAGCCGGCCAGCGAATGGCCGGAATCGCGGGGCTCGCGGCCCGGCCACAATTTCCCGGACTGGCGGTCTGTGTCAAACTTAGCGACCTAAAGCCGGGATGGCGGAATTGGTAGACGCGCCGGACTCAAAATCCGGTTCTGGCAACAGAGTGTGGGTTCAAGTCCCTCTCCCGGCACCACCCCTCCTCACCGAGCACGAGCGGCTCGTGAGAGAAGCAGGACCAAAAAAGGCAACGGCCCGGCCGGCGACGCCGGTCGAGCCGTCAAGTCAGCTATACGCGGCGTCTGTGCGCGATCAGTTGCAGGCCGGCCCCGAGGGCGGCTCCTCCGGCAACGAGCTCGAGTGATAAATCTCCTCGCAGGTCTCGGTTCTGAGGATTCGGGCCCGCTCACTGAGATTGATGTAAGGCTGCCCGCTTTTGAGCGGCCGTCCGGTGATCGTGATCTGATCGCCGGCCTTGAGCGTGTTGCGGTTCCAGCCGAAATTGCGCGCGAGCTGTGCGGGGGAGCCGAACTCCGCCTGCCAGCGGACGGGACTGCCGCTCTCGTCGGCAATGTCGAGGATGATGCTGGAATGGGGATTGATCAGCTGCAGCGCAACGACCGTTCCGGTCAGCGTGACGGTGGTTTCCTCGAACCGACCTGCGTCGCCGTGATGCGCCAGGACAACGCCCGCCGTCGCGGCAAAGCCGCCTGCTAACAGAACCTGCATCAGTCGTCCGACGCGCCTTACGGGGATCTTCGCACTCATTTATCTTACCTCGCAGGGTATGACCAATTGGCGTCAGTTTCGCGCATTAGATATAGCCAGGCAAGCGTCAGTTCCCCTGGGCACTGCCAATTGAGATTCATTCCGCCGCTCCGGCACGGTAAAGTGGCACGACTAGCGCGAATTCCCGGCCAACCCGCATGCCATTTCGAATCGAAAATATCCTCGAGTGCCGCAATCATCTTGGCGAAGGACCGGTCTGGGATGCGGAGTCCGGCCAGCTGTGGTGGCTCGACGGTACCGGGCGCCGGGTTGGAAATCCCTCGATCTGGCGATTGGATGCTCGGTCCAAAAAGGTCGATCACTGGAATCTCGATCACGACATCGGGGCATTGGCGGTGCGACGCGACGGCAGTCTGGTACTAGCACTCGACGACGGCTTCTACTTCTTCGACCCCGCCAAACAGGCGCTCGAACTGATCAGCCTTGTCGACGCAGACCAGCCTCGTACCCGCCTCAACGACGGCAAGGTCGACCGGCGCGGCCGCTTTGTCGCCGGCGGCATGGACGACAAAGAGGAGCTAGCGATCTGCGGGCTGTGGCGCCTCGACACGGACCTCTCGGTCACGAAACTCGCCGCTGGCATCATTTGCTCCAACGGGCCGTGCTGGAGCCCGGACGACAAGACGTTCTACATCGCAGACACGTTCGTCGACGAGTTCTGGGCCTATGATTACGACATCGAGTCGGGCCGCGTGACAAACCGCAGAGTGTTCGCGAATACCAAGGATGCCCCCGGCGTTCCCGATGGCTCGACCGTCGATGCCGAGGGCTGCTTATGGAATGCCGAGCTCATCTCCGGCGATCTCGTGCGCTATGACCCGGATGGCAACGTCGAGCGGCGTATCGGCATGCCGGTGCGCAATATCACGTCGGTGATGTTTGGCGGCGAGAATCTCGATGAGATTTACGTCACGTCGATGGCGCGCGTCAAACATCCCGCTGTGCACGACAGATTCCGCGTTGATGCAAAGCCGCAGTTCGGCGCGGGCTCTGTATTCCGGATTACGGGCCTGGGAATCCGCGGCATCCCCGAGCCGCGTTTCGGCGGTTAAGACATGCCTAACAAAAAAGTCATCATCACGTGCGCACCGACGGGTGCCATTCACACGCCATCTATGTCGCCTTTCCTGCCGGTCACGCCCGCGGAGATCGCTGCCGCCGGAATCGCTGCGGCGCAAGCAGGCGCGGCAATCCTGCATCTGCACGCACGTGACCCTGAGGATGGACACCCGCGGCAGGATCCGAAGATCTTCAGGCAGTTCTTGCCGCAGATCAACGCAGCGACGGACGCAGTCATCAACATCACGACCGGCGGCAGCCCGCATATGACCGTCACGGAGCGGCTCCGGCCGGCGCTGGAGCTCAAACCGGAGCTTGCCTCGCTGAATATGGGCTCGATGAACTTCGGGCTGTTTCCGATGCTGCGCCGCTTCAAGGAGTTCCGCTACGACTGGGAGCGCGAGCATCTCGAGAAGAGCCGGGATCTCGTGTTTCGAAACACCTTCGCCGACATCGAGCTGATCTTGAGCTCCTGCCGGACCTTCGGAACACGCTTTGAATTTGAGTGCTATGACATCTCACATCTCTACAATCTCGCGCATTTTCTAGACCGCGGTCTGGTTGAGCCGCCGCTATTCGTGCAGAGCGTGTTCGGCATTCTCGGCGGAATCGGCAACCATCCCGAGGATCTCATGCACATGCGCCGCACGGCGGATCGTTTATTCGGCAAAGACTACCAGTGGTCGATTCTCGGTGCGGGCCGCCAGCAAATCCAGCTTGCAACGCTCGGCGCAACGATGGGCGCCAACGTCAGGGTCGGGCTCGAGGACTCGCTGTGGGCAGGCCCCGGCCAGCTTGCCGAATCCAGTGCCGAGCAGGTGCGCATGATTCGCAAGATACTCGAGGGCCTGTCACTCGAGCCGGCAACCCCCGACGAGGCCCGCAGCATGCTCGGCCTCAAAGGGCGCAACGAGGTCGCCTTCTGATCGGGTCCGTGACGGCACCCTGCGGACGATCGGCCTGTTGGGACGAATGAGCTGGCTGTCGAGGATCCCCTGCTACCAAATCATCAACGAGACCGTGAACGCCGAGCTCGGTCGCTTAGACTCGGCAAGAATTCTGTCATGCCGCGTCAACTGCCAAGCGATCGAGACGCTGCAGCAAACGCAGCGCTGGGATGAGACCGTCCGACTCCTCGCAGGAACACCAACCCAGCTCGAGCGCAGCGACGCTGCCTTCTGGTGCTCTGCACGAAGGCGATGCACCGCGTCGCGAAAACCATCGAGACTGCGAGGCTCGTTGCCTGCGGTGCACAGGGCATCAGTCTGGGTGCACCGAAGTCGGATTGCTGCTCGGCGCGAGCGACGTTGCGGTACCTCTGGTCGATGCGTGCCGCATGCGTCCCGAAGCGGCGGCGCGGCAGTGGCTGCCGGGCCGCCGTAACGGAAATCTCTACTAACCGGCCAGCACGCAACCGCAACGCGCGGGCCAGTTGAAGTCGCGGTCTACGGATCCAGGGTCGCGAGATACGCGACGATATCGACCATGTCTTCGGTCGTCAGATTCGCGACTGTCGGCCTCATGAGCGCCGCCATCGTGCCGGCACGATCTCCGGTCTTGAAATCGTTGAGCTGACGGATGCTGTACACGGGCGATCCGCCGGCAATGCCCGGCACATCCACGAGCCCCTTGAGATCGATGCCATGGCAAGCCATGCACGGCACGGTCTTGCCGGAGCCGCCCGTTGTGACGAGATCCTTACCTCGCTCGATGCTGCCCACGGGCGCATACGCGATGAAGCCCGAGTTCGGATGCCGCGCCGTGGCGAGCTCGCGATTCTCGGGCACCTCGATGATTCTGTAGCCAAGCGGCTCAGTGCCGCCATCGGGGTGCACAAACCGCATCCGCCCGGAACCGATATAGGTCCGCGGCACAGTATCGGCCTCGATCACCTCGACGACCCAATCGATAGGCTCGAGCGCAGCAAACCACTCAGCCGCAATTCGCACTTCCTCATCCGATATTCCCGACGCCAAGCGATTCATCCAAAAGCGATCCTTGCGCGCGCCGCTCTTGAAATCAGCCATCTGATTGACGATGTAATTTGCCGAATAGCCAGCGAGCTGCGCCGACTCCGGATGGCCCATACCCGTATAACCATGACATGCGGCGCACCCACGCACCTCGGGGCCGTTGCCGTGCGCGACCACCTCAGGCACAGGGCCAGTCTGGTCGGGGAACCAGTTCGGCGGATTCCAATGGTCGTCAATCTGCGTCTGCGTAAAGCTCTGCGAACTGCCCGGAACCGTCCTCGGAGCGTCCGGATCCTCGCGATGGGCCGCCGGAATTTCCTCCGTAACTGACTGGTATGCCCAGTCTGGTCCTTGGCCATACGCAGTTAAGCTGACCAGGAGGCCGAGGAACGTTAATCGGGGAAGTGTTCTCATGAAGGAATCCTCTAAACCATGCGCGAAGAGCACGGACGTTACCGCCCTATAGGCTGCGATTCAAGAACAACGTAGGGATGGGGATGCACGGCGCGTAATAGCCGAGCCTCTGCGGGACGCGCGTCTTAAGGCTCGATCGCCTCGAGCAAGCTCAGCAGCTCGTCCGGTGCGACATAGCCACCGAGCTGCTCACCATTCGCGGCGAAAATCGAAGGCGTGCCTCGCACCCCGACAAGATTGCCAAGCTCGTAGTGACTTTCTATGGGGTTCGACTCGCAAGAGTCCTCCGGCACCTGCCCACCAAGCTTCGCCTCGGTTAGCGCGGTATTACGATCCTCGGTGCACCAGACCTTCTCGGCCTTGTACCAAGACTCGGTATCGGGCCCAGTCCGCGGATAAAACAGGTAATGGACCTCGATACCCAAGGCATTGACCTTGGCGATCTCGCGGTGGAACTGGCGGCAGTAGCCGCAATCGATGTCCGTAAAGATCGTGACGGTGTGCTTGACCGCATCCCCACCCGGGCTGAATACGATCATCGTTGCAGGATCAACTTGACTCAACATATCAACGCGCGCAGTCGAGCGGCGCCGCTCCGTCAAATTTGCATTCTCATCCAGGTCGTAAAGGTCGCCTTGCAGAATGTACCGGCCGTTCTTGCTCACGTAGGCCACAGACGAGCCGATGGCGACTTCGTACATGCCGGGCACGGCGGCCTCGAGAACGTTCTCTGCGTCGACGCCCGGGAACTCTGCCGCGAGCTCCTCGCGACTAAGATCCGAGCGATCCTGGGCCGAGGTAGCGACCCATACCAAGCTCATCGCAAAGATCATCCATCTGGGATTCACGGGATTCTCCTTCTGGCGCCGCCTAATGCGTTCACAGTCTAGTCAGACCGGCCAGAGGCAATACTAGTTCAGTGTCTGGGGCAGGATTCTAGCAGATTTCGGCCCCGCGACTAGCCGCGCGGGTGGTGCTGCGCGTGGAGTTCCTTCATGCGCTCGCGGGCCACATGGGTATAGATCTGGGTCGTCGACACGTCGCTGTGGCCGAGCAGTAGCTGGACCACGCGCAGGTCCGCACCATTGTTAAGGAGATGGGTGGCAAAAGCGTGTCTGACCGTGTGCGGAGAGAGCTTCTTGTGCACGCCGGCTTTCTTCGCGTAGCGCTTGATGATGTGCCAGAAGGCCTGGCGCGTCATTCGGTCCCCGCGCCGCGTCGGGAACAGGTATTCACTTTGGCGCTCGAGCAGAATCTCCATGCGCGGCCCGTCGATGAAATCTCTGAGCCAATCCTGAGCCTCATCGCCAAGCGGTATCAGACGTTCCCGATCCCCTTTGCCGATGATCCGCAGCACGCCCTGGTTCAGGTTTAGTTGGCTCATCTTCAGGTTGATGAGCTCGGAGACGCGCACGCCGGTCGCATACAGCAGCTCCAGCATCGCTCGATCGCGGTGTCCGAGAGGCTCGGAGACGGTCGGCGCGCTGAGCAGTGAATCCACCTCTTCCTCCGTCAAGGACTGCGGCAGCGAGCGGCCGATCTTCGGCATCGCGATCTGCGCGGTCGGATCCTCAGAGATCACGCCCTCGCGCAGCATGTATCGGAAAAATCGCCGAAAACTGGAAAGTTGCCGGGCCGTGGACCGGGGCTTGGCACCGCCCTCGACACGCCAGGAGACATAGTCGAGGATGTCGGACTTAGCGGCGGAGACGAGCTCCTGTCCCTGATCCGAGAGCCGCTGATTCAAGGCAAGTAGATCTGCCCGATACGCGCCCAGCGTGTTCTCGGATAGTCCGCGTTCCATCCAGATCGCATCGAGAAATCGATCGATCACTTCCTTCGGTCCCTTGACACGCTCGGTGCCAGACCGCAGGTTCGCGCTTGAATGCAAAAAATTATGTGCCATTCTGCCTCTTTATCATGCGCTCCGCGGTCCCCGGTTCGGCAGCCGCTGCGCAGCAGCCAATATCATCACCGTGACAGCGTCCTAGCGCACACCAAGATCTACGGAAAACATATATAATTCAGCCTATTGTTACCGCAGCCCACAGCATCCTTGCGCATCGGCTACGACGTCGATCGGAGTATGAGCGAGCAGCGTATGAGGCAGCGTGACCAGATTCACATTACCCCCGAGGGCGTTGACATAAATAGACACTTGTCACAGAAATACGCCCGAAACGTCGAGATTCGACTGGCCCGACCGGTACTCTGATTTACATAACTATGCGTACGACCGCAAATTGGCGGACCCTGGGTCGTGGCGGGTACGGCGTGTACTCGTGGCTGGCACTGCTCGTTTGCGGGGCACCCGCCCTGGTGCTGGTCACCGTCGTGCCAGGCCGCAGGACGCGCCGCCGATTCACCCACTGGTTCGCGAAGCTGTTCTTCTATGCCATCGGCAGCCCGATTCGCGTCGCCGGCGCCACCCATATGCCCCGCGATGCCTGTGTCGTCGTCGCCAATCATGCGAGCTATCTGGACGGAATCATCCTCACGGCGGCCCTGCCACCGAATTTCACGTTCGTGGTCAAGCACGAAATGGCCCACTTTCCATTCGCGGGTTTCTTTCTGCGCAGAATCGGCTCGGAGTTCATCGATCGATCCGACGACGGGCACAGAAAAAAAACGGCGCGGAGGCTATTCAAGGCGGCGCGCTCAGGCGACGCGCTCGCGTTCTTTCCGGAAGGTACTTTCCGGCCCGAGCCCGGCCTGCGGCCTTTCAAGCCAGGTGCGTTTCGCGCCGCGTGGAAAGGTCAGTTGCCGCTCGTGCCCGTTGTGATTCGGGGCGCACGCCAAAAGTTGCCGGCTCAAACCTGGCTGCCGGGGCCGGGAAGGCTCGCGATCGACATCTGCGAGCCGCTCCATCCCGGCGGCTACGAATCGGCAAAGGGCCTTATGGATGCAGCACGCGGCATTTTGCTCAACCAGCTTGGCGAGCCCGATCTGGGCTGAAGCGGCACTCATCACGGCCGAGTTTGCGCCACCTCGCGGCGGTCGCGGACATACTCGATCCACGCATCGGCGTTGCGTCGAGCCGAGTCCTCGAATTCCCGCGCCGCGCCGAAGACCTGCAAGGCCTGGTCGTATTCACCGAGCTCGGCATAGGCCATGCCTTTGAGAATGAGCGTCTGCCCGGGTGACTCGAGCCCCCCTTTGAGAAGTGCCTCCTCCGTCGAGGCGACGACGCCAATCCAGTCACCCTGCTCGCTCAACAGTTGTGCCTTCTGCATGTAATAGCGGCCACCGTCGGATAGCGGGGCCAGCCTGTCGATAACTTCGAGGGCCTTAAAATACTCGCGAGCGTTAGTCCACGCCGAGAGCAGAAGCTGCAGATTCGCCTCCGTCGTGTCGATCCTTCCGGCGGCCATCTCGGCCTCGAGAAGCGCGCCGGCGTCGTAGGGCAGGCTCAGGAACATGTTCAGGCGCACGAGGTTCAGTAGCTTGGCCTCCTCGTCGACCATACCCCGCTTATAGGCAACCATCAGTGTTGCGAGCGCGCTGCTATCGTCCTCGAGCTCCAGATAGGCGCTCGCCAACAGCTCCCAGTAACGGGCATTCTGCGGCCAAAGCACAACCATGCGCCGCAGCAGCCCCACGGCGTTCGCATAGTCCATCTCCTCGAAGTAGAAGGACAGCTCGAGCATATGCCAAGACTCGTTGGGCACCTCGGCTCTGGCATTGGCTTCCTGCACGTACGGCAGCGCTCTTTCGGGTTGTTCGAGCTGAGCGTAGCTCGAGCCGACGAGCATGTAGGCGTCGCTCGGAATTGGCTCCTCTGCGTAGCCAAACCAAATGCTCATCGTATCGATCGCTTTCTGGAACAGGCTCTCGTTCTGGTAAAGACCCGCCAGCGAGTACAGCATCTCCTGATTGGCAATGTTCGGCAGCGCATCTAAAGTCAAGCATCGCTCGAAGGCTTGGGTTGCGCGGATGTAATCTCCTTGCTGCGCATATGCAAAGCCATAGCTCTGGAAGACGAGCGCTTCCTCGTAGCGGCTCAGGCGCATGTCGCCAAGATCATCGAGCCGACTCACGGCACCGTCCAGATCGCCACTACCGAGCAGCTCGTGAATCGCGTTGAGGCGGCGGTAGACGTTCTCAGACATCTGCACCGAGCGTTCCTCGCGCTCGGCAGTGCCGGCTTCGATCACGCCGTCCTGTGCCTGGACTACGGGAGCGCGCAGCAGGAGCGCTACCACGACGAGCCTGGCAAGGACCGAAAATCTAGCCATGGCGCTTAGCCTTCAGCTACTGCTGCTGATTGAGGACGAAGTCGATCCGCTGCACGGCGCGGCGCGCGACGGGCTGACCATCGACAATGCGAGGCTTGAACTTCCAGCGCAGAATCGCGCGCACCGCATTGCGATCGAACAGCCGCGGCGGGTCGGACTGCAGCACAACAGGATCCTCGACGCTTCCATCCTGCAGGATCGTGAACTCGACCTCGACCCAGCCCTCGGTTCCTTCGAGCAGGGCCTCCCGAGGCCACTGCGGATCGATACGTACGATCGGGATAACGTCACCTTCGGCCGCTGGGTTGCCGGGACTCCATTGACCAATATAGGGCCCGTTGCCGGTAGACACCGACATCGAGATTGCGGGAACTTCTAAGTCGAGAGATCCGGGCGGCGGCCTATCGGACTGCTTGGACACTGTTATTTGTGGTGGCGGCGGCCGATCCGGCGGCGCCGGTTGCTCCGGCTGGACGCGTTCCTTGAACTGGGTGACCTCGTCCTCACGCACGCGGATAAAGTCGACCAGCCCGACGGCCAGGTCGGTGCTCGAGAATTCCTGCTCACCGGATATCAGCGTGTGCATGAGCAAGAACAGCAACAAGGCGGCAGTGACGCCTGCTCCGGCTGCTATGACGAATCGCATCACTCCCTACTCCTTTGACCAGCGGGGGTCGCTAGCTGCCGTCGGGCTCAGCTGCGATCGCAATGTTTGCAATTCCACCGAGACGAATCTGATCCATGAGGTCGATAAGGACACCTGAGTCGGCCTGCTCATCAGCAATGATCACAACACTCGACTCCGGGTTCTCAGCCAGTGCCGCTTCGACCAGTGTGCGGATCTGGTTGAGTTCGACGGAGCGTTTGTCCATCCAGATCTGACCGGTCTGCGCGATCGCAATCAGCACGTTAGCGCGAGCCTTCTCTGTCGCAGTCGCGGCCGTCGGCCGCCGGGGGTTAATACCCGGCTCTTTGACGAACGAGGTCGTAACGATGAAAAAGATCAGCATGATAAACACAATGTCGAGCATCGGCGTGATATTGATCTCCGTATCTTCCTCGTCACGCGGCCTTCGGACTGTCATTGGCGGATGCCGCTCAGCGCGCCCGCGTGGCCAGAGAAACGCGCTCGGCCCCGGCCACGCGAGCCTGATCGACGACGCGCACGAGCAGACCGGCATCCGCTGCGCGATCGGCGATGACGACGACCGCAGCATCGGGTTGCACCGCAAGACCGCTCTCGATATTGGCTCGCACTGCCCGAATATCTACGAGCCGGTCCTGAAAGTAGATCTGATCGTTTTCGTCGATGCGTATAGCAATGAGCTCGGATTGTGGCTGCTCTTCCAGCGGCGCACTGGAAGGCCGATTGACGTCAATGCCGAATTCCTTGACGAAAGATGTCGTGACGATGAAGAAGATCAACAGGATGAACACGATGTCGAGCATCGGCGTGATGTTGATCTGCGCCTCGTCGTCACCGCGATGCAAGCGTCTGCGCATTTATCCCGCTCCGACTGCCGGTCAATCGACCAGCAGATCCTCCGCAAGCTGGACTCTTCGGTCAGCCGTTTGCTCCAAGTACGTTGCCAGATACAGTCCCGACAACGCTGCAACCAGGCCGGACATCGTCGGTATTGTCGCCGCAGATACACCACCAGCTATGAGTCGCGCATTGCCCGTGCCGGTGAACGCCATGACGTCGAATACTTGAATCATGCCAGTGACGGTCCCCAGCAACCCAAGCAGCGGCAGCACCGCCATGAGCGTCTTGATGAGCACGAGATAGCGGCGCGCTTCGATCGCAACTTCGGAAATCAACTGGCGTCGCACACTGCTCTGCTGCCAATTCGAAAGCTCGGGCAGGTCCTGCCAGGCCCGCAGCCTCTGCTCGATCCTGCCGGGCAGGCTTCGACCCAGAAACCACAGGCGCTCGATGATGCACGTCCACATCAAGGTCGTGACCGCGAAGATTGCCCAGAGCACGTCGCCGCCAGCCTCAAAGAAGCTGCGTATCGCGGCAAATCCGTCACTGAAGATGCCCAAGGCTTGCTCCGACCGTCAGGTCCTGCCCGCGCCACCCGAATGACGCGCGATGATGCCGGCGCTCTGCTCCTCGAGTATCTCGACGAGTGTCCTGCTGCGGCTTACAACAAGGCTGTGCAGAAGCACGAGTGGAATTGCGACCACCAGGCCAAGCACGGTGGTCACGAGCGCCTGGGAAATACCTCCGGCCATGAGCTTCGGATCACCGGTGCCGAATAGCGTAATTGCCTGGAAGGTCCGGATCATTCCGACCACGGTGCCGAGCAGGCCCAGTAGCGGTGCGACGGCGGCCAGCACCTTTATCCAACCCTGCCAGCGTTCCAGCACCGGCGCCTCGCGCAGAATGGCCTCGTCCAGCTTACGCTCGAGCGTTTCGTGATCCGCCGAATGGTTACTCTCATAGACCGCCAGTATCCGCCCCAGCGCGTTGCCGCGATCGGCGGTCGCCGACTTCAGCTGCGCTTTGATGCCGCGTGACGCGAGGCCCAGACTGAATAAGCGCTCCAGCGCAACGAAGACACCGAGCAGACCGAGCACGATGATCACATAGCCAACGAGGCCGCCCTGCTGGATGCGTTCCGTCAGACTCGGAGCCTGGATCAGCAGCCCCAGGATGGCACCGCGGCTCGGATCGATTGCCATCGGCACGGTACCGACCGTCGCCGCTGAAACTCCCGCCGCCAGGGAACGATATCGGCCCGCCGGCTGCCGCGCGAGCGTTTGCAGGCTCGTGCTTTCCGGAATGTATTGCAGAAACCGATCCCCGGAGATGATGTTGAAGACGCCGACGCGAACGACTTCTTCCATGCTCGCGCGTCCCTCGGCACCGATTACCTCGGCGTCGAAGCGCGCGACCCTACCACTCTCGACCATTTCCTCGAGCAGCAGCACGTAGAGATCGATCAGGTCCTGAATCGACGGCAGACCCCGCGCCTGCGCAAGCCGGTTGGCGAGCTCGGACCTGCCAGGCAGCTCCGCGGACACCAGCGATGTGTCGATGATGCCCTTAGTGTCACCGGCAACCTGACGGACGACGCCGAACAGCTCGCCCATGTTGCCGACGCGAACCCGCAACGTTTCGGTCGATTCGCCAAGCTCGAGCTCGTTAGCGTCAAACTGCTGCTTGAGTTGTTCGCTACGCGCATTCTCTCGGTCGAGCTCGGCGCGAACTTCATTGAACAGCGTCTGCTGCTCGTCGCGCGAGGCAACAAACCGTTGTTCGCGGGCAGCATTCTCGGTCGAGCGGGCGGCCGCGTCCGATCTAACGAGGTCGAGAAGCTGATCGAAGTCCGCAGGCGCATCCTGAGCGGCAACGTTGCCGGCCAGAAGCAGCACAGCGATAGCGGGGAGTAGCGTATTCATCGCAGACCGTCCGGCGCATGCACTGGCAAGCGCAGCAGATCCGGTGCAGCCTGACGCCGCGCAATCCGCAGGCCCTGAGTGATTGCAGCCCGATAATCGTCAGACAGCGGCTCCCAGGCCCGCGTGTCGAGATTGAAATAGCCTGTCTCGGCGCGGTCGGGAGTCTGGTAGGCGAGCAGCACCCGGCCAATGCGCAAGATGTCTACCTGGACCGGAGCGCCCGCAAGATCCAGCGTTCCGATATAGGCCTCGACCGTGCGGCCGAAATCCGTTTCGACGAGATACGCATCCATGATTTGGCGATATTTCTCGGAGATCGTGACATCCGATACATCCATGTTGTCGCGCAGTCGCCGGACCCGATCCACGCGCTCCCTGGTCTGGAACGGCAGGTCGAGCGAGATGAACTGCTCGAGCGCATCGATCATGCTGAACATCAGCGGCACGATGCCCTGCTCGACAATGACGAAATCGACGAGCTGCTGCTGAATCGAGGCCTTCTCCGACTCCTGATCGGCGATCAGCGCGGCGAGGTTGTCGTTGTAAATTCGGACGCGGTCGAGCTGCTGCGCGGCCAGGCGATACTCGCCCAACAGATCCGTCGTCTCATCCGCGAGTTGGCTGATTCTAAGTTGCGAGCGAACCGCATCCGTATCGCTCTGCGCCTGTGCCTGCACGGTCTCCTCGAGCAGCGCTTGCGGCTGCTCCTGCGCCCATCCGACAGGCGCGGCGAAAGCGATTGCACAGAGCGCCAGCAGGCGCCTCGTCGCGGCGCGCGGCCGGTCCCCAGAAGGTCCCATGGCTAGTCCTTTAATTGCAGTGCGGTGTCCGCTTCGCGTGCCTGGCGACGTTAGCAGAACCCCGCTTCGCTGCACAAGCTCGCGCGGCACTGGCATACGAGGACGGGATGACTATAACGTGCTGATAAAATGGATATTTCTTCTACATGCCAGAGTAGTTCGGCCCGCCCCCACCTTCCGGCGGTACCCAGGTGATGTTCTGCGCGGGATCCTTGATGTCACAGGTCTTACAGTGCACGCAGTTCTGGGCATTGATCTGGAAGCGGGCTTCAGCGCCCGATTCGACGACCTCGTAGACTGCTGCCGGGCAGTACCGCTGCGCGGGCTCGGCATACGCGGGCAGGTTGTCGCGAATCGGCACGTCCGGGTCGCCAAGACGCAAGTGATTCGGCTGATTCTCATCGTGGTTGGTATTCGACAGATAGACGGAAGACAGTCGATCGAAGCTTATGACGCCGTCGGGCGCCGGGTAGGCGATAGGCACCACTCGATCGGCGCGCGCGAGTGAAGCATGGTCCGGCGCTCGATTGTGCAACGTATAGGGAATTCGGCCTCGTAAAACATTGTGCTCGAGCAACGCCAGGCCGCCGCCGAGCAGAGTACCGAAGCGCGCCAGGCCGCCGCTGAAGTTACGCGCCGCCTTGAGCTCTCGTCCGACCCAAGATTCCGAGAGCGCGCCAGCATAGTCCGTCTTTCGCCCCTCGTAGAGCTCTGCTTGAAGCGCCTCTGCAGCGAGCATGCCTGACTTGATCGCGGTGTGGATGCCTTTGATCTTCGCGCCATTGAGCAAGCCCGCCTCGCAACCGACCAGCATGCCGCCCGGGAATGTCATTTTTGGCAAAGACAGCCAGCCGCCTTTGTTTACGACCCGCGCACCGTAGCCGACACGCTTGCCTCCTTCGAGCACGCTGCGAATAAGAGGATGCTGCTTCCAGCGCTGCAGCTCCTCGAAGGGCGAGAGATAGGGATTGGCATAGTCCAGCGCAACGATGAACCCGAGGTACACCTCACCATCCTCCGCGTGGTACAGAAACCCGCCACCCTCGGTATGGTTATCCAGCGGCCAGCCGATCGTATGCACCACGGTGCCGGGCCGGTGGCGTTTGGGCTCTATCGACCAAATTTCCTTGATGCCGATACCGTAGTGCTGTGGATCGGCTTCGGCGCGCAGATCGAAACGTTGTTCGAGTTCCTTACCCAGGCTACCGCGACAGCCTTCCGCAAAGACCACTCGCCGCGCCTTGAGCTCAATGCCAGGCTCATAGTTCGGCTTCGGGCGACCATCCGCCCCTACGCCCATGTCACCTGTAATGACGCCGGTGACGCGGCCATCCGGGTCATAGGAAATTGCAGCCGCAGCGAATCCGGGAAAGATTTGCACGCCCAATGCTTCGGCTTGCTCGCCTAACCATCGACACAGTCGACCGAGGCTGATCACGTAGTTGCCGTCGTTGCGCATCGCCCGCGGCATCAGGGCGGCCGGCACGCGAATCGCGCGGCGATCGTTGGCGAGCCAGTGCACAGCCTCCGCTTCGACGGGTGTCGTAACGGGTGCGCCGCGCTCGCGCCAATCAGGAAAGAGCTCGTCGAGCGAGCGCGGCTCGAGAACGGCCCCAGAAATGATATGCGCGCCGACCTCAGAACCTTTCTCGAGCACGCAGATGCTCGGCTCGAGATTCTGGGCCGCCGCGAGCTGACCTAAGCGGCAAGCTGCAGCCAGGCCGGATGGACCAGCACCAACAATGACGACGTCGAACTCGAGGACTTCTCGTTGCAAGGGGCAAGACCTGCAGAAGCAAGAGGCGGCATTGTAACATTGCATACCGACGCGCCTGGCTTTGAAGGAAGCACCGAAACGATGAACACGCCACTCTGGCAACCGTCGGCAAAACGCATCGCCGCGAGCAATATGCAGCGGTTTATCGAGACCTCGGGTGCGGCGCTCGCCAAGCCCGACTACGCGCATCTTTACGAGTGGAGTATTCGCGAGCCGCGCGAATTTTGGGCCGCAGCGTGGGATTTCTTCGGAATACGCGCGCAGACCCCCTACGCTTCGGTAGTGGAAGATTTCGAGCGCATGCCCGGTGCGCGCTGGTTCGAGGGAGCACGGCTCAACTTCGCCGATAATCTCTTACGTCCCGAGCATACAGCCCCGGCAATCGTCGCCTGCGACGAGACCGGCCGGCGCAGAGAATTGAGCCGCGACGAACTCCGCCGCGAGGTCGCGAGTATCGCCAAAGCCTTAGAAAACTTCGGCGTCGGCCCCGGCGACCGCGTCGCCGGCTTCCTGCCCAACGGCGCCGAGACCGTAGCCGCAATGCTGGCGACGGCGAGTCGCGGCGCCATCTGGTCCGCATGCTCACCGGACTTCGGCATTGACGGACTTCTCGATCGCCTCGGGCAGATCGGTGCGAAAGTCCTGTTCGCAACAGACGGGTACAGCTATAACGGCAAGCCGATCGACTCGCTGCCGACAGTCCGGCGTCTCAGCGGTGGCCTGGCGGGTCTCGAGCAACTGATCCTCGTGCCCAATCGGGACGAGCGCGCCATGCGTGAGGCTTTTCCTGAAGCGACTGTCTACGCGGACCTCCTCGAGACAGATGCGGAGCTGGCCTTCACAGCCGTGCCGTTTTCACATCCGCTGTACATCCTCTACTCGTCGGGCACGACCGGCGTCCCAAAGGGGATCGTGCACAGCGTCGGCGGCACACTGATTCAACACCAAAAGGAGCACGTGCTGCATAGCGACATCAAGCCCGGTGACGTCGTGTTCTACTTCACGACTTGCGGATGGATGATGTGGCACTGGCTGGTTTCGAGCCTTGCGAGCGGCGCGACGATACTGCTCTATGACGGCTCGCCATTTCATCCCGGCCCCGAGCATCTTTGGCGCATTGCGGAGCGCGAGAACGTCGCGGTCTTCGGCACGAGCGCCGGCTACCTGACTGCATTGGAGAAATCCGGCTTCGAGCCGTGCCGTAAGCTCGGGCTGCGGTCGCTCAAGGCGCTGCTGTCCACCGGGTCACCGCTGAGCCCATCGAGCTTCGATTTTGTCTACGCAGGCATCAAAAGTGATCTGCAGCTGTCCTCGATCGCCGGCGGGTCGGATCTCATCGCCTGTTTTGCATCCGGCAACCCCGTGCTTCCAGTCTATCGCGGCGAGTTGCAGTGCCGCGCGCTGGGCATGGATGTCGACATCTTCAACGAACGCGGCGAATCGGTCAGACAACAAAAGGGCGAGCTCGTCTGCCGGGCCCCATTTCCGTCCATGCCCGTCGCCTTCTGGAACGACGCCGACGGCAGCCAGTATCACAGCGCTTACTTCGAGAGATTTCCTGACGTCTGGCATCACGGCGATTATGCGGAGCTCACCGAGCACGACGGACTCATTATTTATGGCCGTTCCGACGCGGTGCTCAATCCGGGCGGTGTGCGCATCGGCACGGCGGAGATCTACCGTGTCGTCGAGCAGTTCGAGGAGATCGGGGAAAGCGTCGTCGTCGGGCAAGAATGGCAAGGCGACGTCCGCGTCGTGCTCTTTGTCAGGCTGCAGCCAGGGCAAGGTCTCGATGAGGATCTCATCGCGCGGCTCAAGACGGCCTTGCGCAGTCAGGCGAGCCCGCGCCACGTGCCCGCGAAAATACTCGAAGTAACCGCGATCCCCCGGACGATTAGCGGCAAGGTTGTGGAGCTTGCCGTGCGCGAGCTTATCCACGGGCGTGAGATTCGCAACCTCGACGCGCTAGCGAATCCGGAGGCGCTCGAGCACTTCAGAAATCGCCCAGAGCTTGCTCAGTGATGGTGGATTCCGTCTCGGTATCTCCTGCGACCGAATATGAACGCCGCGTACGCGCAGGCGAGATAGCCGCCGACGCCGATCAGGCCAATGCCGTGCGGGCTTTGCAGACGCTGCACGACGCGCTGGTCGCGGCTGGGCCGCTGCAGCGCGGCTGGCACTCTCGACTGGCGCGGATTGCAGGAAGGCCGCGAACCCCGGTACCCGGCATCTATCTATGCGGCCCGGTCGGGCGTGGCAAGACCTTCCTCATGGACCTGCTCTACGAAAGCCTGCCGTTCAGCGACAAACGCCGGCAGCACTTTCACCGGTTTATGAACTCGGCTCACTCCGATCTCAAAAAATTCCGCCAGCATGCCGACCCACTCGAGCTCGTTGCCGAACATGTCGCCGAGGAAACCCGGGTCATCTGTTTCGACGAGTTCGCCGTGGCCGACATCGCTGATGCGATGATTCTAGGCAATCTCTTTGCAGCGCTGTTCGCGCGCGGCGTTACCTTGGTCGCGACGTCGAACGTCGAGCCCGGCAATCTCTATAAGGACGGGCTGCAGCGACAGCGTTTTCTCCCCGCAATCCGCCTCATCGAGACGCACACGAAGATCGTGCGTCTCGACGGGCCAATGGATTTCAGGCTGCGCGTGCTTGAGCGAGCGGACGTGTATCAGTACCCGCTCAGCCAGACCGCCGAGCAGAAACTCGCGGGGTATTTCGCCGCCATTGCGCCGGATCCGGGCGCAACCGATGCGTCAATCGAGATTCTCGGACGCCGTCTCGCGAGCCGGCGCGAGGCTGATGGCGTCGTCTGGTTCGACTTCGCCGAGATCTGCGACGGGCCGCGCAGTCAATCGGACTACATCGAGATTTCCCGCTGCTACCACACGGTGCTGGTATCCAATATTCCGCAGTTTACACGCACGACCGAGAACCAAGCCCGACGGTTCATCGCGCTCGTCGATGAATTCTACGACCGCAGAGTCAAGCTCATTCTCTCCGCCGCGGTCCGGCTCGAGGACCTTTATGCAGGCAGCCGTCTACGGTTTGAGTTTCAGCGTACCAGGAGCCGGCTCGAGGAGATGCAGAGCCACGATTATCTCGCGGCGCCACATTTGCCGTGATCGGTGGGCCGATGGATAAGCCGCGGGGCATACCAGATAATGCCGCGAGCATCATTTAAGATGACTTATGCATAGAGCACTCTCCAATCAAGGCCGCGATCAGATTGCGGCCGTTGTCGCGCAGGCACGCCACGGCGCTGATCGTGGCCCCCTCCCGGCCAAGCGCGCCGCACTGCTGCGGGCCTACTGCGAGGAAGTCGCAGAGGACGACCTTCTGTCGGTTGAGCCCACCTACCTCGCTGCCGCCGTGTTGAGTCATCTTAGCTGGGGCCGCAATCGCCGACCGCGCACGGCCAAACTGAGGGTCTTTAATCCCGAGCCGGCGCGGGACGGCTGGCACTCAGACCAGACCATCATTCAGGTCGTCAACGACGACATGCCGTTTCTAGTTGATTCCTTGACGATGTGCTTGAACGAGATCGGCCGCGGCAGCCAGATGACGATGCACCCGCTGCTCAAGGCCGATCGCAGTCCACATGGAATGCTTCGGGGCCTGACAGCGAACCGTCGCGGGGCGAGCGGCCAAACCGAGTCCTTCATTTACATGGAGATCGGCAAGGAACTCGACAGCAACGATCTCGGGCGGATCCAGCAGTCGCTCGAAGCGGTGTTGAGGGACGTCCGGGTCGCCGTAGAGGACTGGCAACCGATACTCGCTGAGCTGCGAGCCGGACGCCAGCACATTGCCAGCCACGCGCCGCCGCTAGCAGGGATACTGGAGGAGTCCTGCGCGCTCGTCGACTGGCTCGCCGACGACCATTTCACGCTGCTCGGTTACCGCGAGTACCGGCTGCGAAGAGGCCGCGACAAGGACCGTCTCGTGCCGGTCGTCGGCTCGGGTCTCGGCTTGCTGCGGGACGAGCCCGGCACGCCTGCGCACAGCCTCGAACTCACTGGCGCCGACCAGCACGAGGCGCGCGCCAACAACCCGCTCGTGATTACGAAATCGCGCACTCGCTCGACGGTACATCGGCCGGGACATCTCGACCAGATCAGCATTAAGGTCTTCGACAAGGGTGGCAAGCCAATCGGCGTCAAGCGCTTCGTGGGACTGTATACCTCCCTCGTCTACAGCGAGAAACCGCTCGACATCCCACTGCTTCGACTCAAGCTGCGTGAAGTCCTGCGCAAATCCGGCCTGGATCCCCGCAGCCACCGCGGCAAGGCCTTACAACATATTCTCAACACCTTTCCGCGGGATGATCTGTTTCAGATTTCGATCAGCGATCTGGTACGCATAAGCTTCGGTATTCTGAACCTCCAGGAACGCCGACAGGTTCGGCTGTTCTACCGCAGAGACGCGCTCAGCCGCTACTACTCGTGCTTTGTCTACTTACCCAAAGACCACTACACGGCACGTACACGTAAACGCATCGAGCAGATATTGCTCGAGAGCTTCAACGGCACCCACATCGAGACTCGGCTCACGATATCGGAATCGGTGTTGGCCCGACTGGAAGCGGCGATACGCACGGATCAAGGGACCAAGGACGCACCCCGCATCAGAGATATCGAAGCGAAGCTGCGCAAAACCGTCGAAAGCTGGGACGATCAGTTGCGGGCGGTGCTGCTGCAGCGTCTCGAAGAGCATGACGCTTTGCGCCTGCACCACCGCTTCGCGGCATGCTTCCCGGTGAGCTACCAGGAAGAGGTCGGACCGCTGCGCGCGGCGGTCGATATTCAGGGCCTGGCAGCCGTCGTCGACGGCGACAGCGTGATCGAGATGTCGCTCACCGAGACAACCGATACGCGCACCCCGCACCTTCTTCTCAGAGCATGCCGTCTCGGCGAGGCGATACCGCTCTACGAAGCCGTTCCCGTGCTCGAGCGCATGAGCATGCAAGTCTTGAGCGAACGCATTTATCGGATCGAGACATCACCGCAACCGGCCTGGATCCAGGAATTCGATCTTGCGCCGGCCGGCGGACCGATTGCTGACGCGGCAGAGCTGGAAGGCCGTTTTCTGAGCTCTTTTCTGGCTACGCTCGACGGCCGCTGCGAGAACGACGAGTTCAATGCCTTCGTGCTGCTCGCCGGCCTGGAGTGGCGCGAAGCGGCGCTGCTGCGTGCGTACTGCAAGTACCTCCTGCAGACGGGGCTGCCGTTCAGCCAGACCTATATGCAGCAGGTGCTGGCACGCCATGCGGATTTCGCGCGCGGAGTTGTCGAGCACTTCCGCGCACTCTTCGATCCAGATCTATCGGTGCGAACGCGCCGCAGCCTCACTGCTGAAAGCCAGTCCAAGATCTCCGCCGCGCTCGAACGGGTCACGAACCTCGATGAGGATCGGATCCTGCGCGCCTTCCTCGGAATGCTGAAGGCGACGCTGCGGACCAACTTCTTCCAGGCTCGCAACGGAGCACCGAAGAAATACCTCGCGTTCAAGCTCGATCCAAAACAGCTCCCGGAACTTCCGCGCCCGCGGCCAATGTTCGAGATCTTCGTCTTCTCGCCGCGCCTGGAGGGCGTGCACATGCGCTGCGGCCACGTCGCCCGCGGCGGACTGCGCTGGTCCGATCGGCGTGAGGATTTCAGAACCGAGATTCTTGGGCTCATGAAAGCGCAGATGGTCAAGAACACGATCATCGTGCCTACGGGCGCAAAAGGCGGGTTCGTCTGCAAACGGCTGCCCGAGGGCGATCGCGAGGCAGTGCAGGCGGAAGTCATCGCTTGCTACAAGACACTCGTTAGCGCGCTGCTCGATGTGACCGATAACATCGTCGATGATCGCGTCGTCACGCCCGACCGGGTGCTGCGACGCGATGGCGACGATCCGTATCTCGTTGTCGCCGCCGACAAAGGTACTGCCACGTTCTCCGACACCGCTAACGCGATCGCGGCGGAGTACGGCTTCTGGCTCGGTGATGCTTTCGCGTCGGGCGGGTCGGCCGGGTACGACCATAAGAGAATGGCAATCACGGCGCGCGGCGCGTGGGAGTCCGTGAAGCGGCACTTCCGCGAGCTCGACATCGACCCACAGCAGCACCCGTTCACGGCGATCGGCATCGGCGACATGAGCGGCGACGTGTTCGGCAACGGAATGCTGCTCTCAAAGCATATGAAGCTGCTGGCCGCATTCAATCATAAGCACATATTCGTCGATCCGGATCCAGATCCCGCAACGAGCTACGCCGAGCGCAAGCGTGTTTTCGATCTGCCCCGATCAGGCTGGGACGACTACTCCGTCGACAAGCTCTCGACGGGCGGCGGCATTTACTCACGGCAGACCAAGTCGATCGAGCTGCACCCCGCCGCGCAAAAGGCACTCGGAATCGAGCAGTCGAAGCTCACACCGCTCGAGTTGATCCGAGCGATCCTGCGCATGCGCGCCGATCTGCTGTGGAACGGCGGCATCGGAACTTACGTAAAGGCAAGCGCGGAGTCGCAACTCGATGCCAGCGATCCGACCAACGACGCCGTGCGCATCAATGCCGATGAGCTACGTTGCAAGGTCATCGCCGAAGGCGGCAATCTCGGGCTCACACAGCTCGCACGCGTCGAGTTTGCGCTGCGCGGCGGCCTCCTTAATGCCGATTTCATCGACAACTCCGGCGGCGTTGATTCCTCAGACCGCGAGGTCAACATCAAGATACTTCTCAATCAGCTCGTCCGTGATCGCAAACTTGCACGGGCCAAGCGCGACCCTTTGCTCGCAGAGATGACCGACACGGTCGCCGAGCTCGTGCTCGAAGACAACCATGCCCAGACGCAGTCGCTCAGCGTCATGAACGCTCATAGCTTCGAACGCCTAGGCGAGAACGCTCGGCTGATACGCACGCTCGAGGCGCAGGGCCATCTCGATCGGGCGCTGGAGTTCCTCCCCAGCGAGAAATTGATCGCCGAGCGCGGCGGCATGGGCAAGGGCCTGGCGCAGCCAGAGCTCGCGATCATCTTAAGCTACGCCAAGATTGCGCTGACCGGCGATCTCATAGCAAGCAGCATTCCGGAGGAATCCTACTTCGATCACGAGCTCGTCGAGTACTTCCCACCGCAGCTCAAGCGACGTTTTGCCGGTGCGATGCGGAGTCACCGCCTGCGTCGCGAGATTATGGCGATGCGCATTGCCAACGAAGTCATCAACCGCATGGGACCGGCGTTCACATTCCGCGCCGTGGAGGATACCGCCGCATCGACATCCAAGGTTCTGCAAGCCTACGCAATCGCCCGCGACACCTTCGGCATCCGCCCGCTAAGCGCTGAGATCGAAGCGACCGACGATATCATTACACCAGCGCTCCAGTATGACCTTCTGTATCAGATCAGCCGCATGCTTCGCCGCGCGACCTACTGGTTAGTGCAGCGCCACCCGCACAACCTTCTCATCGGCGAGCTCGTCGCCACGATGCAGCCGATGGCCGCCACGCTCATGGAGCGGCTGCTCGAGCTCGAGGCGCCTGGCCGGAGGAAGCAGCTACGTAGGGCTATCGGGGAACTCACTCAGATGGGGGTAAGCCCGGCGCTCGCACACAAAATCGTGGCGCTCGGAGCCATGACTCAGACGCTAGACATCATCGACGTGACGCAAAAGCACGAGCTCGACGTCACCGCGACGGCCCGACTGTATTTCGATCTCGGCCAGGGCCTGGAGATCAATTGGGTTCGCAAGGCAATCGAGGGGTTGCCCGTCGCAGGCCGGTGGCAGGCCGTCGCGCGCGACACGCTGCGCCAGAACCTAGCACGCCAGCATAGCGCGGTGCTCCATCGAATCCTGGCCACGCGCGGGGCGCAAACACCCCGCGAGGCGCTCATCGATTGGTTCGAGCAGCATGGCAAGGCGATCGCACGCCTGCGCCAGATCGTTCAGGACATGCGCGCCCAGGAGGGCGCGGACTTCGCGACCTTGTCCGTGGCGATACGCGAGATCGAGCGACTCGGATAATCCGCGCGAAGCCCGCGGGCAGAACCCCCGAGTTCTCCGTTAGACGGTGCGAACCGAGCCGTATTTCCCGGAATGCCGGGATAGGCTCTAGAATATGCACCATGAACACCACAACGAATAAGACCCGACCCGGCAAGCTCGTCCTCGTCCGCCACGGACAAAGCGATTGGAATCTCAAGAACCTGTTCACGGGCTGGACGGACGTCGACCTGACCGAGCAAGGCACCCAAGAAGCGCGTCAGGCCGGCAAATCCCTGCAGGAACAGGGCTTTGTCTTCGACATCGCGTTCACCTCGGTGCTCACGCGCGCGATCCGGACGCTGTGGCTGATCCTCAGCGAGATGGACCTGATGTGGATCCCGGTGGAGCGCAGCTGGCGGCTCAACGAGCGCCATTACGGCGCGCTGCAGGGCTTGAACAAGGCCGAAACCGCCGCGCAGCATGGTGCAGATCAGGTCAAGATCTGGCGCCGAAGCTACGACGTTCCCCCGCCACCACTGGAGCCTAGCGACGCGCGCCATCCCTGCCACGACCCACGCTATCGCAAGCTCAAGCCCGGGGAGCTGCCGGCGACAGAATCGCTCAAGCTGACGCTGGAGCGCGTGAAGCCGTATTGGGAGGACCGGATCGAGCCCGAGCTGCGCGCTGGCCAGCACGTTCTCGTTGCAGCCCATGGCAACAGCCTCCGCGCACTCGCCAAGATGCTCGAGAATATCTCGGAGAAGGACATCGTCGAGTTCAATATTCCGACCGGCGTCCCGCGCGTCTACGAGTTCGACGCAGACCTGCGCCCGACTCGCGCCGAATACCTCGGCGACGCCGACGCGATAGCGGCTGCGGCCAAGGCCGTCGCCGATCAGGCCAAAGGATGACCACGCGCCGTTGAAGCCGCTCGTCCAGCTCCCGGCACTCAACCCCGTTACCACCGCGCACTGGCGCGCGGACTTCCGCGGCGGACTCGGCGCCGCGGCCGTAGCGCTGCCGCTCGGACTCGCTTTCGGCGTCGTCTCAGGCGCCGGTCCCGTAGCCGGCCTCTATTGCGCGATCTTCACAGGCATCTTTGCGGCGCTGTTCGGCGGCACTCCGACGCAGATTGCCGGGCCTACCGGCCCGATGGCGATCGTCATGGCGAGCGTGTTCGCGAACTTCGCCGATCAACCGAGCGCAGCCATGGCTGTCGTCATGCTCGCAGGCCTGATGCAGATCGCTTTCGGCGCGCTGCGGCTCGGCCCGTACATCAGCTTGATCCCGTCGCCGGTGCTTGCGGGTTTTGCCTCGGGCGTCGGCTGCATCATCATCGTGATGCAACTCAACCCGCTGCTCGGTCAGGTGGGCGCGAGCGACACCGTCAGCGCCGCCCTGGCCTTTCCGGAGAGCCTCAGCCGCGGCAACCCCTGGACGGTGCTGGCTGCTGCCGCAACCATGAGTGTCTGCTATCTCACGCCACGGCGCGTCAGAGCGATCGTCCCGGCCGAGCTCATCGCGCTGATCCTGGGCAGCGTCGTCGTCGCGCTCGTCGGGCTGGATCTGCCGCGCCTGGCCAGGCCCGAGAGCCTGCTGCCGAGCGTTGCCTGGCCGCCGCTGACGGAGCTACGTTGGGGCGACATCTTGATCGCCTCGCTCGTGCTCGCACTGATCAGCTCGCTCGAGAGCCTGTTGACATCGATGGCGGCGGATAGCGCCACACAACGTTTCCACGACTCGAACAAAGAACTCATAGGCCAGGGCATCGGAAACCTGTTCGCGGGGCTGGTCGGCGTGATACCGGGCGCAGGGGCGACTGCCAGAACCATGGTCAACATTCGCGCCGGCGGCGTGTCGCCGTTGTCGGGCCTAATTCACTCTGCCCTATTGCTGGTTGCGCTTCTCGCCGCCGGACGGTTGATTGGGTTCGTTCCGTCGGCGGTGCTTGCAGGAATCTTACTCTACATCGGCATCGGCATCGTCGACTGGGAGTACATCCGACGGTTCAAATGGGCGCCGCGCAGCAGCGTCGTGATCATGCTTGTCGTCTGGGTGCTGGCAGTGTTCGTCAGCGTCGTGGCGGCAGTTGCTGTCGGCGTCATCATGGCCAGTCTCGTGCTGGTCAAGCGCATGACGGATCTGCAGCTCGCCTCAGTCGAACTCAGCTCCGACAAGCATACGGCGCCCGGGCTCGACGAGACTGAGCAGGCAGCATTTGCGCCATGTGCGAAGGACGTGCTGCTGATACATCTGGGCGGACCTATGACCTTCGGCGCCGCAAACGGACTGACCAAACGGCTTGCTCGGATTGCCGAATATCGAGGCATTATTCTCGACTTCACCGACGTGCCACATGTGGACGACAGCGCGGCCATGGCGTTGGAAAGCATCATCGCACGCGCTGCAGAAGCGGACGCAATCGTTATTCTGACTGGCCTGCGGCGCGCCGTTACCCGGTCCTTCATTCGTTATGGCATGCTCAGCGCACTTAAGCGCTGCGTCCGATTCCGTCGGCGCCTGGACGCGTTACGCTACGCCTGCGAGCAATTCAAGGGACAAACGGAGGAGTAAGCGACGATGCTATACGACCTAGGCGCTGACCGCGTGCAGACGCACGGCGAAGATTATTTCGTGGCACCCAACTCCGCCGTGATCGGCAAAGTAACGCTCGGCCGAGATGTCAGTATCTGGTTCAACGTCGTCCTGCGAGCCGATAACGACCGGATCGACATCGGCGAGCGCTGCAACATCCAGGACGGCTCGGTCTTCCACGTCGACGCCGGCTCGCCCGTCGTGCTCGGCGATAGTGTCAGCGTCGGACATTCGGCGACTGTGCATGGCTGCCGCGTCGGCGCCGGCTCGTTGGTCGGCATGGGAGCGACCATCTTGACGAATGCTGTGATCGGCAAGCAATGCATCGTCGGCGCGCATGCGCTCGTTACCGAAGGCAAAGAGTTTCCCGACCGTTCACTGCTCGTCGGCGCGCCGGCGCGCCGCATACGCGAGGTCACCGATGCTGAGATCGAGCACCTCGCATGGATCGTCGAGCACTATGTCGCCCGAGCGCAGCGGTATAAGACAGAGCTCATCGCGCGCGCGCCCGGCTGATATTCGACGCGGGTAGCCAAGCACCGTCCACCACTAGATCGACGAGCTTAGGGACACCATCGCTGGCGGCCTGCGCGCGCGGCGTTGCTGCCCAGAGGCCCATCAAGAGGAGCGCAGCGGAACAGACGCAGCCTCGATGTTGGGGCGGTCCCAATAACTGAGCTCTCCCGAAGATCACTACCCCGAGGCTTATCAGGCAACTTTGGGCGCTCTGGAAACCGGCTCATGGCAGCGCAAGGCGGCGCTGCCATGAGCATTGGGTTTTCGTTATGATTCCGACCCGCGTACTCTGTCGGACCGGGACCGGGACCGGGACCGGCTTCGACCTCATAAAACTCTCACCAAGCGGAGATATCTGAATGCATCAGTTCATCAAGCGGCTAATAGTCTGCGGATTTACAGTTATAGCCAGTGCACTCTTGCCAAGCACGGCAATGCCGCAGACGGGTATTGCGGAAAGCGCGCATCCCTATGTCCTCGTCGAACGGCAGATCCCGCAATCAGGCACGCCTTGGGAGCTGCATCTGGTGCTGACGCAAGATGAGATCTACGTACCGATCGGCGTCCGCAAACCCGAAGGCGGCGGGCCATTCCCGATGATTCTGATCGGGTCCGGTCAGGGTGCTGACGGCATGTTGAAGATCGAGCGTTCCATGGATCGCTACGAGGAACTGATGACGCGCCTCGTCGAGCGGGGCTATGTAGCGGCCTTCGTGAGCTATCGCAACGAGGTGCCGGAGCTCTACAACGAGATCGCAGCTGCCGAGCTGCTCGCGGATACGGTAAGCGGCGGCAATCGGACCTTGCGGTCCGTGCCGGCACTGGATTCCGACGACCATCTCGCGATCATCGAGCATGCCCGCAGCCTGCCCTACACCGACCCGAACGGGATCGGCGCGATAGGCAGCAGCCATAGCGGCGAGATCATCATGAAAACCGCTACCGCGCACGGCGGTCTCGCCGCAGCCGTGCCCAGCGAGGCAGCCGTTCTCGAGTACCTGGCGATCGACGTCAGTCAGGCGCCGAGGGACGCGTCAGGCTCGGAGCTGCAACTTCAGGACAAGGAGGTGGCGCGAAGGCTAGCGGATAGGGACCGGGCGATGCAGCGCATCCGCCAGGTCGAAACACCCCTGCTGATCATGGGCCGCGACGACGACCATCTTCAGGGCACCTTCGCGTTGCTCTATGAGTGGCTCACCGAGGCCGGCCGTGACGCGACCTGGGCATCCTTCGATCATCCAGAGCACGGTTACACACTGCTCGGGCGCGCCGAGGGACACAGCGGGCAACCGGACGCCACCCAGGAACGTGCGTTCGATCTGTACATGGACTTTTTCGACGCGCACCTGAAGCAACGCTGACACCCGCACGCACCTGTCCCTCGGCGTCATCGCCTGTGCTAGGCTTGGGCCATGGTCGCCAGAGATCTGCCGACGAAGGGGGCATTCGATGCTATTGCGCGGTTCTACTGCTCTAGCGCTTCCACTCATCCTTTGCGGCTGCGCCGCCGAGGTGACGTACGAACCCGAGTACCTCGCACCAGCGATACCGAAGTATCTGGCAGAAACGAGCGTCTTGGTTCTCATGGACCCCGAGGATATTGAATACGTTTATGAGGGCAGCGCGGATTCCTTTATCGGACGCGATTTCACGTTACGGATGCCGATCGGCGCGATCACCCGAGAGATCGCTGCAGATGTCTTTCAATCGCATTTCAATTACGGTGTCGTGTTCGCCGGCACGCCGCCCCCGGATCTGCGTTACGTCGTCGCAATCGACCCCGAGATTCAGAATTTCTCCTACCGCTATGAGCAACGTGTCGAGGAAGACGTCGTAGAGATACGAACCGTTGACGGCGAGCTCGCTGCGGTACCTGCAACCGTGATCACGCCGACTATTCAGTTCGAGCTTGCGTTACGGGCTTACGATGCCGCCGGCAATATCGTGCTCGACAAAGTCTATCCGTCGGGTACCGTCGCGGGCGAGAGCTATTACGTGACGTCTCGGCCTCACGAGCGAGTCAATGCGACGTTTCACGCGACATTGCAGAGCATGATGCTGAGGGTCGCCGAAGACCTGCGTTCATTCTTGGCCAGACAGCCCAACGTGCTTTATACAGAGTAAGGCCCCGAACGCATCGAGTTTTGCGCGGAGCTCGCTCGCAAGGCCGGTCTGGCCGGCGCCTTGCGCGTAACTAGTCAGCTGGCGGAGTGCCTGCGGCGCGATGTCCGGTGCGGCACCGGCATGCCGACACCGAAGCAACAGCGCCAGTGCCGCTGGCGGGTCGCCGATCTCGATGAGCCGGGCTCGACCCTGCTGAGCACGGCATAGGCGTAGCGCCAAAGCGGGAGCCCCAGAAGAATCAGCAGCCAGGCGCCAAACAGTCCGGTCCGCACGGATAGCAGCAGCGCGCCATAAACCGCAGAAGTCACCAACACGGTCGAGTCGGCCAAAGGCTTCAGCCATCTGGTGACAGCGGTCGTCATTAGCCGGCCGGCATCCTCCTCGGTTGCAATCATCACGTTCGACTTCCATGATCTCATCTGCAGTGGCCAACGCGAAGTGGCTCGGTTTTTATCAGGGGGAAGCTATGTGGTGGATCAGAGAATCGTCGTCGAGTATCGAGGTGTTGATGCGACGTGCCGCAGCCCTTTCCGCGGCCTTGCTCTGCGCGTGCCAGGCACCGTCACCGGAAACGAACGTCGATGTCGTCGCAGCCGAGCAAGCCCGCCCGATCAGGGTCATCACCTCCGGCGGCTTCACGGCTGCGTTCGACATTCTCGCGCCGATCTTCGAGCAGGCAACCGGCATCGAGATAATCACGGCCCACGGCTCGTCGATGGGCGGCGGTCCGTCGTCGATGCCGGTGCGCCTGGCACAAGGCGAGGCCGCAGATCTGCTGATCTTCAATGACCAAGCATTCGATGATCTCAGCGCTGCAGGCTATCTTAAGCCGGATACGCGCGTCGATCTCGGCGAGTCGGTCATCGGCATGTCGGTGCGCAGCGGCGCGCCGAAGCCCGACATCGGCACGCGGGAAGCATTTATAGAGACCCTGCTCGCCGCCGAGTCGATCGGTTATTCAGCGAGCGTCAGCGGCACGTATCTTTCGACTGTCGGGTTCCCCGCGCTCGGGGTCTGGGAGCAGATCGAGCCAAAGACCAAGCGTATTGTGACCGAGCGCGTCGCGAGTGCCGTTGCGCGCGGTGAGGTCGAGATCGGCTTCCAGGCGGTCAGCGAAATCCTCGCAATCGAGGGCGCCGATTTCGTCGGCCTGATCCCTGAAGAGATTCAGCAAGTCTCGACCTTTCTCGTTGTTGTCGCCGAGCGCACGGACAATCTGGAAGGTGCCGGCAAGCTCATCGATTTTCTATCCTCCCCGGCCGTGGCAGGGATCATCGAGTCGACGGGCTTGAGACCGGCGGTACGCGGCAGTGTCGCATCCGTGCCGGGCCAAGCCGGCGCGGTCAAGGTCATCACCTCCGGCGGCTTCACGGCGGCGTTCAATATTCTCGGACCGATTTATCAGCAGGCGACCGGTGTTCAGGTGACGACCGAATACGGTTCGTCGATGGGCGGTGGACCTGAGTCGATTGCCACACGCCTCGCCCGTGGCGAGACGGCCGATATTCTCATCATGAACAGGCCGCCACTCGACGATCTCGCCGCTGGAGGGACGATACGCCCGGATACGCGCGTCGACCTAGGCCGTTCGCTGATCGGCATGGCGGTGCGCAGCGGCGCACCGAAGCCCGACATCAGTTCCCGGGAAGCTTTGATCGAGACCTTGCTCGCAGCCGAGTCGATCGGTTACTCCGCCAGCGTCAGCGGCACGCGCCTGTCGACCGAGGTATTCCCGAGCCTAGGCATCTGGGAGCAGATCGAGCCGAAGACCAAACGCATCGTGACGGAGCGCGTCGCGAGCGTCGTCGCCCGCGGCGAGGTCGAAATCGGCTTTCAGCAGATCAGCGCGATCCTACCCATCGAGGGCGCGGACTTCGCCGGCACGATACCGGATGAGCTACAAGAGATTGCGTTTTTCTCGGCCGGAATCATGCAGGACGCTGCGAATCTCGAAAACGCTCAGCGTCTCGTCGAGTTCCTCTCGTCCGCAGCTGCCGCGCCCGTCATCGAGTCGACCGGGCTCACGCCGGTCATCGCCGCGTGGACACCCTGAACCCTCGGCAGGGCACTACTGAATCCGCTTCTCCTCGCCGTTCGGGAGCGCGATCGTCAACAACCGCAGCAGCGGGCGACCGTCACGCGTCGGGTTGCCGACGGCCGAAATCCGGTCACCGAGTTTCAGTGTTTCAGGCGTCAGACCCCTGCGAATGAGCTGCCCCGGCGAGGTCGTCTCCAGCTCCCACTCAACCACTGTGCCGCTCTCGTCGGTCACATCGAGCCGGATATACGCATGCGGTGCAATGAACTGAAACTCGCTGACGACACCTTCCACGGCGATAGTCTGCGCAGGATCAAACAAAACGCCAAAGGAATGATGCGCCTGAGCAGCATAGGTACTGCCAAGAAGCCCAACGCAGACGGTCAACGATCGGATTAAAGCCATGCCTACCTCAAAGAATCGGCTGTCCGCAGATTCGCCAGTCGACTCGGAGACCATTGTGTCCGGAGCCGTTACCTCGGACACAGCAGATTCTAACCGAACCAACCCGAACCCCGTCCCCGCAAATCTTCCATAAGGGCTCGCCGGCGAGAATTCTGCGCTAGAGTGGCGCGTCCCCGATGCGAGACAGTTAAGCTGTCAACAGTGAGGAGTTTGTCTTTCGCGATGAGCCCGAAGCCGCCCGACATCCTGCGCAAGTCCCACCGGCACACCGATCGCAAGGAGCGCGCGACGGCTAAGGAGCGGCTCCGCGACGAGGCTGTCACCGCTACCGAGGAACTCGAGACTCAGCGCATCTATTCCGGACGGTGCAGCTGCGGCGCGATCGGCTACCGCTATTTCTCCGCTCTTCCGCCGGCCGAATGGACCGTGCGCGCGTGTCAGTGCTCGTTCTGCCGCCGTCGTGACGCCGCATGCACATCGGACCCGGACGGCTCCGTCGAGATTCTCATCGACGATCCGGCGGCTCTCGAGCGCCATCGCTTCGATCTGGAGACTGCGGACTTTCTGCTCTGCCGGCACTGTGGCGACTATCTAGCGGCCGTGATTCAGACAGAGCACGGCGAGCGCGCGACCGTGAACCTCGCGCGCCTCGAAGCGCCGCCGCAAGACCTGCCCGAGCCACAATCCATCAGCTACGCGGCAGAAACTCGCGCAGAGCGGATGCGCCGGCGCCAGACCTGCTGGACGCCGGTCCGCGCTTAGCCCACGCCGATCCCGAGAATGATTCGACGCAGATCCTGCGTCTAAGAAGACATTGCCTCGTCCGCAACAGCCAGGAACCGAGGCCCTACAGACAAGGATCGCTGAGCCTCGTGAGCGGTATTTCCAACGCCAAGCATGTCGTTTTAGCCGCGCTCGCCCTGCTGCTATGCTCGGCCGGCTTGGAGCTGGGCGGGATCGATTTCCGGCTGCAGTCGCTGCTCTTCGACGCCGCCAGACAGCAGTGGATTTGGAGCGGCGCGGAGCCAATTACACGCCTGCTGCTCTACGATGGACCCAAACGCGTGCTGTTGGTGGCCTTGACAGGCCTCGCCCTGAGTCTGCTGCTACACCGGTTCCTGCCCTACATGCCGCGTTATGCGCGCGGTATCAGAATCCTGTTCCTGTCCCTCATTCTCGTCCCTGCCTCAGTGTCGGGATTAAAGGCGGCGACGAACGTCGCCTGCCCGAAAGCGCTGACCGACTTCGGCGGCGCGGTCACCTATGTCGGCATCCTGGAGCGCTACCCCCCGGACGCGAGACCTGCGGCACGGCAGGAGTGCTTTCCGGCCGCGCATGCGAGCGGCGGATTCGCGCTGCTCGCTTTGTTTTTCTTGTTCGGGTCGCCGCGCAATCGACGGCGCGCGATCTATGTCGGCTTAGGCGCCGGCTGGGTCATGGGCGGCTACAAAATCGCAATCGGAGATCACTTCCTAAGTCATACGGTCGTATCGATGCTCTGGGCCTGGCTCGTGATCAATCTCATCGTTATCGGCGACGACCGGCTCCATCGGGACGATGCTGGAGCGCAGCGCCTATCGACCCGCTTACGCATGCGCGCAGCGCTCTCCGGTTTGCGACTAAGCTCGCGGCGACTCGGGTCTATTCGAACGTGGCCAAGGTCCTCAGCGGCAGGCCGCACTCAGTTTCCGCCCGGACAGGCGCGCAAACTGGCAGCTAGTCCGCGTGACGCAAAGGTTATGCCAGTGGCTTCTCTTCGCGGCGGCGGCAAGTTTTTCCGAAATGCCGAGGCAAGTCGCCTCAGCCTGATGCGCCCGGGCGCTAGTCATGGTCCAGCGTGGTGCCGCTCAGCACTTATCCCAGATGCGAATCAGACCCTCTTGGGCGGTGGAGGCAACTAGCTCGCCGGCGGCGGTAAAGAACCGGCCGAAGGCCAAGCCGCGTGCGCCCGAAGCATTCGGGCTGACCATTGAATAAAGCAACCAATCGTCGATTCGAAACGGACGGTGAAACCACATCGCATGGTCGAGGCTCGCCATCTGCACATTACCCTGCTCCCAATGTATGCCATGCGGCAAAGTCGCCGTGCCGAGCAACTGATAGTCGGCAACATAGGCCAATAAATTGCGATGAAGGTCGGGATTATCGGGCAGCCGGTCGACCGTCTTGAACCATAGATGGCGCACCGGGTCTCGCGGCGATGCCGACAACAGATCGACCCCCTCGACGGGCCGCATTTCAAACGGCCGCTCGCGGGTAAGAAAACGCCGTAACCCCTCGGGAATCGAGCTCGCCCTATCACCCGTAAGCTCACGCAAATCCATGAGGTCATCGGGCCCGGGCACGTCGGGCATTGATGCCTGATGATCGAGCCCCTGCTCCGGCTTCTGAAACGATGCCGCCATGTTGAAAATCGGGCGGCCGTGCTGGATCGCCACGACACGCCGGCTACTGAAGCTACTACCGTCGCGCGCGCGATCGACCTCGAAAATGATCGGCGCCTTCACATCACCGGCGCGTAAGAAATACGCGTGCAGGGAATGCGCCTCGCGCCCCTCGACGGTGTAGCTCGCAGCAGAGAGCGCCTGGCCGAGCACCTGACCACCGAACACGCGCTTGCTGCCGATGTCGCGGCTCTCCCCACGAAAGATGTTCTCCTCGATCCGCTCGAGCTCGAGAAGGGTCAAGAGATCGGCGAGTAGAGCCTGCACGCCGCGCTGACCTAGTCGCGGTTAAGCCGCGCGATCAGGCTCGACGTATCCCAGCGCCGTCCGCCCATGCCGACGACATCCGCGTAGAATTGATCGACGAGCGCGGCGACGGGAAGCTCCGCGCCGTTCTTGCGCGCCTCGTCGAGACAGATCCGAAGATCCTTGCGCATCCACTCGACCGCGAAACCGAAGTCGAACTCGTCATCTGCCATCGTGCGCCAACGATTCTCCATCTGCCAGGATTGTGCCGCGCCTTTGGAGATCACCTCGACGACCGTCTCGATATCCAGCCCCGCACACTGGCCGAAGTTCAATGCCTCGGCGAGCCCCTGCACGACACCCGCTATGGCGATCTGGTTGACCATTTTGGTCAACTGACCCGATCCTGACGGCCCGATCAGGCGCTGCGTCTTCGCATAACAACCGAGCAAAGGCTCGGCCCGGGCGAAGCCTTCCTCGGTGCCGCCGACCATAATGGTTAACGCGCCGTTCTCGGCGCCGGCCTGGCCGCCCGATACGGGCGCATCCAGGCAGATGATATCTAGTGCCATCCCGGCCGCGGCGATCTCGCGCGCAAGCCCCGCCGAGGCAGTGGTGTGGTCGACATACAGACTGCCAGGGCGCATCGACTCGAGCACACCGCCCGGCGCGAGCACGACCTCGCGCACGTCCGGGTCATCGCCGAGGCAAGTAAAGACCGCGTCGGCTTGCCCCACAGCTTCGGCGAGCGTAACCGCCTGCCGGCCCTGGTATTGGGCGCACCAACGTTCGGCCTTCGCAGCGCTGCGATTAAAAACTGTGACGCTATGGCCGCCTTGACTGAGCCAACCGGCCATCGGATAGCCCATGACTCCCAGACCGAGAAATGTAACGTTTTTCACCAAGAGTATTCCGCGCGGACGAACGCCCGCCTGCAAGTCGATTTCGCTACCTTAGCACCGCAGCCATGGCATCAGCAAAATCCGCAGCGCTCACCGATACCAAACCGTAAGCGAGCACCCAGAAGTAGGCGAGCAGGCGCACGAGCCTGATCGCCGCGTCGAGCTCGTCCGCGTCGAAAGGAGTGCGCTCGCCCGCATAGTACGAGGCAACAAGCCGCGCGCGTTCGTCGGCACCCAGCTCATTGAGCCCTGCGAAACCAGCGAGATCCAGAATCGGCGCGCTTAAGCTCGCGTACTCGAAGTCGACGAGCCACAGCTGGCCGTCGTCGAGGACGTTGCTCGCGACGAGGTCGTTATGGCACGGCACCGCCGGAGGGAATCGCCTCTCGAAACCGGCAGCCAGCCGCAGAAGTTCATCGCGCCAGCGGCGCTGCTCCGGGCTCAGCACGATCCGCCCGGACGCGACGCGCGCATAGGTATCCGCTGCGGCTGCGACGGCGTAACGCTCGAGCTCAAGCTCGAGCGTATGCAGGCTTCTGAGTCGTGCCGCCATGCGATCGATGTTGCGCGGCTGCCGAGCCTGGGCGGCCGACCAAGGCTGCGCGTCCACCAGGAACTGCGTGACGACGAGACCGAGCTCGGGAGCGGTCTGAGCAACGGGCGGCGCAAGCCCGGCGGCAGCAACCCGCGCAAGCACGCGCTGCTCGGCAGCGCTTCCCAGGCAATGGCATCCCTCGTCGGGCACGGGCATGCGCACCGCGTAGTCGAAGGCTGCGCCTGTCACCCGATAGCAGCGGCCATGCAGCCCGCCACTCAAGTGCGTGACAGCCAGCTCGCGGTCACCAAAAGCCGCGCGCAGCAGATCAGCTTGGGTATCGGCCAAGTTCATAGTGTCCGCCACTCCAGCCACCAACGCCTGAACCCGACCACGATCAGGACGAGGTACAGCACGAACAGCGCTGCCGTGAGCTCGAGTCCGCGCGCCAGATAGACGTATATCGATACGCCATCGATGACGAACCAGTACAGCCAGTTCTCGAGCACCTTGCGCGCGACCATATACGTCGTCACGACGGCTGCAGCGGTCGTGAACGCATCGACGTATGGGAACGCGGCGTCCGTATGACTCATGATCCAGCCAATAGCTGCGCTCGCCCCTGCGATCGCGCCGAGCGTAACCACGTGCTGACGCGGCTGCCATGTGGTGATCTTCACGCCGGAATGGTTGGCACCTCCATACCTCCACTGCCGGTAACCATAAATTGCCATCGCCGCATAGAAAACCTGCAGCAGCGATTCCATATACAGTCGCGCTGCAAAAAATACGGCGAGATAGATCAGCGAGCTCAGGAACGCGGCAAGCCAGCAGAGAATGTTCTGCCGAATCGCCAGCACCAGATACGCGATGGCGAGCACCACGGCAACGGCTTCGGCTGCGGTGAACTCGCGCAGGCCGTCGATGAGTTCAGCGACTGTCATCGAGATCGGGTGGCGCGCCGATCGGCAGATCGCTGTTCAAGAACTTTGCGACCAGAACTTGCGGTCTGCCCGAGACGAAGGACCGCCGCAACGCGCCGTGCACGCAACGCATCACGTCGTCAAGCTCGCCGCGGAGTTGCGTGCTCATCTGGTTGGCCACGATCTCGAGCCGGCCATCTTCGTCAATGCCGTCAATGAACGCCAGGATCACCGGAATTGGATCATCGTGCAGTGGGTAGAGGCTGAGCTCGGCTGTTACGCGCATGGCGGTCCTCAG
>JAHEEM010000072.1 GCA_024640695.1 Rhodospirillaceae bacterium
TCCGATGTTTGGATCGTGCATGCCGTATTTCACTGGTTACCCCAGATTTGCGATTGTCCCCCGAGTTCCTTCTTCTAGGTCAATCAAATTGTTATAGCTTCCTGCGTACCCATACCGCTCAGCGGCTCGCAGGACCATCCCCTTAGGCACCGGGTGCCCGGACCGAAGGATAGCGCAAAAATATCGATCGGCGCTACTAACATTGATCCTTTTATTTCAGGCGCGTCATGCTTGCCCCTTGCTCGCCCTCGCGTCGCGAGCCCCAATCTCGACTCTTGCTAACCGCACTCAGTGGTGACGTTAAATCAGGCGCTTAGGCTCGGCTCCCGAAAGAATTCCAGCTTTCCGTCTAATCCGTTGACATTATTTATCTTTTTATACATCATCGGCTCTCACGCTAGAGTTGACTGAGATGTTTACCAACCACAGAGTGCCGCTCCTCGTCGATGTGCTGCTTAGCAACGGCAGGTGCGGGTCCGTGGTTTGACGACAACAAACCATCACAACCCCGCACCCGAAAGGCTGCGGGGTTTTTTTTTGAGCGATAGATAATTTGGCGCAGGCCAACTTCTAAATAACCAGATAGCTACGGAGGCGAGAAGAGATGAAACTGTTTGTCGAAGCGGACGTGCAACCGGAGGTGCTCAGCGGAGAGCGAATTGCTGTATTGGGATACGGCAGCCAGGGACGCGCGCATGCGATGAATCTTCGGGATTCTGGGTTCGATGTCGTCATCGGTCTGCGGCCCGGTGGCAAAACGACCGCGAAAGCGGAGAACGATGGATTTCAAGTCGTCCCGCCCGAGCAGGCAGTCGACGGCGCCGGCCTCATCGCGTTTCTGACGCCGGATATGGTGCAGGCTAGCCTGTACGAGCAGATCGAACCAAAGATCAAAACTAACGCGACGCTTTTGTTCGCGCATGGATTCAATATTCACTACGGGCGGATCAAGCCTCGCGAGGACTTGGACGTCGTCCTGATTGCTCCCAAGGGTCCTGGGGACCTGGTCCGAAGGCAGTATGAGGCTGGGCGAGGCGTACCTTGCCTCGTGGCAGTCGCCCAGGACGTCACCGGCAAGGCACAGGCGCGCGCGTTAGCTTATGCGCACGGCATCGGCGGAACTCGCGGTGGCGTGCTCGAAACTACTTTCGCCGAGGAAACCGAGACGGATCTCTTCGGTGAACAGGCGGTTTTATGCGGCGGGCTTTCCGAGCTCATCGTCCGTGGCTTTCAGACATTGGTGGATGCGGGTTACCAGCCCGAAGTCGCGTATTTCGAGTGCATGCACGAAGTCAAACTAATCGTCGATCTCTTGCATGAGGGTGGGCTTAAGAAGATGCACGAGTTCGTGAGTGAGACGGCGAAATACGGCGACCTCACCCAGGGTCCACGCGTGGTCGACGCGCACACGGGCGAGCGCATGAAACAGGTGCTGAAAGAGATTCAAGATGGGACGTTCGCCAAGAACTGGGTATCCGAGTACGAGTCAGGCCTGCCGGAATACAACAGGCTCATGGAGGAGGATCTTCGAAGTCAGATCGAGACGGTCGGCAAGGAGCTCAGGGGAAGAATGAGCTGGTTGAGGGAATAGAGTTTACTAACGGCCGGCATCGGCCTGCCACAGCGCAAGGAGATAGACCCATGAACGCAGTGAGCGACGATCGAGTCCTCATATTCGACACCACGTTGAGAGATGGCGAGCAAGCCCCGGGCTGCAGCATGACACTCAATGAAAAGCTCCGTGTCGCCGCTGCGCTCCGCAATCTGAAGGTCGACGTCATCGAGGCGGGGTTTCCCGCCGCGTCCCCCGGCGATTTCGAGTCGGTCAGGACAATCGCGCAGACTATCGATGACGTGATTATCTGCGGCCTGGCGCGCTGCAATGCCAAAGATATCAAGCGCGCGTGGGAAGCGTTGAAGGCAGCCGATCGCCCGCGAATCCACGTCTTCGTGGCTACGAGCCAGATCCATCGCGAGCACAAGCTGCAGATGGCAAAAGAAGAGATCATTCGAACGGCGATCGAGGGCATTCAGCTGGCGCGTGAACTGTGCGACGACGTCGAGTTCTCTCCAGAGGACGCCTCGAGAACCGAACTGGAGTACCTGGGCGAAGTGGTCGAAGCTGCCATCCAGGCGGGAGCGACCACTGTCAACATACCGGATACCGTCGGCTATACGGTTCCCGGGGAGTTCTTCGATCTGTTCACGTATCTCAGAAACAATGTGCCAGGCATCGACCGTATCCGGCTGAGCGTACATTGCCATGATGATCTCGGCATGGCAGTAGCCAACAGCCTCGCCGCTGTCCAGGCCGGCGCGCGGCAAGTCGAGTGCACGATCAATGGCATCGGTGAACGTGCGGGTAACTGCTCGCTCGAAGAAGTCGTGATGGCCTTGAAAACGCGCGAAAACTATTTCGGCGTGCAAACCGGTGTCGAGACTAAGCAGCTCTATCCTGCGAGCCGAATCGTTTCCAACGTCACGGGCATGCATCCGCCGAGGAACAAGGCCATCGTCGGCGAGAACGCGTTTGCGCATGAGGCCGGTATTCACCAGCACGGTATGCTCCAGCATCGAGCAACCTACGAAATCATGCGTCCCGAGGATGTTGGGCTATCACGCTCAAGCTTGATTCTCGGCAAACACAGTGGTCGGCACGCTTTTCGCCAACGCGTCGAGCAACTCGGCTTTCGTATAGACGACGTTGAGCTGAATCGCTGCTTCGAGGAATTCAAGGCGCTCGCCGATCGAAAGAAGAACATGTACGACCGCGATATCGAAGCGATCATCATGAACGTAGACGCCGGCAACACCGGGCCGTGGATAATCGACGAGCTGCATATCACGGCAGGTACGGGCGGTATCGCCGCCGCGGCGCTGAAGCTGCGGCACACCGACGGCCGAGAGCTGCGACAGGCTGGGGAAGGTGATGGGCCGGTCGCGGCCGCCTTCCGGGCACTCGAGCAAGCCACTGGCATCGGGCTCGACCTCAAGAACTTCGAGGTCCATGGCGTCACCGTCGGCAATGACGCCATGGGTGAGGTTACGGTGACCGTCGAATATAATGGCCAAAGTTTCCGAGGCCACGCGGTGAGCACCGACATTGTCGAGTCGGCGGCCTTTGCCTATCTCGAAGTCATCAATCGGATTGCCCGACGCGAGGACAGCGAGAAAGCTGGGGATACAGACGCGGCAGCGGCCGGAACGACGTAGACATAAGGGAAACCATACATGCCTCTCAAAACAAGCAAGTACATCTGGCATGACGGCAAGCTCGTGCCTTGGGAACAGGCGACTGTGCATGTTCTCACGCACGCGCTGCACTACGGATCATCCGTCTTCGAAGGTATTCGTGTTTATAAGAGCCCGCGCGGACTGGTTGGCTTTCGGCTCACGGATCACATCCGACGCATGTTCAGTTCCGCAAAGATCTACTACCTGACAATCCCCTACTCGCTCGATGAGCTGGTTCAAGCTTGTAAGGACGTTGTGCTCGAGAATGAGCTTTTCGAAGGCGCTTATTTGCGCCCAATCGCATTCAGAGGATACGGTGAGATGGGCGTGGCCGGGAACCCGAAGGAGCCGGCGTCCTGTTCGATCGCCGCGTGGGAGTGGGGCTCTTATCTCGGCGAGGGCGGACTTGAGAACGGGGTTGATGTCTGCATCTCATCCTGGCAGCGCGTCGCGCCGAACACGGTTCCGACGCTCGCGAAAGCTGGCGGCAACTACCTTTCCAGCGCACTCGTCACGCTCGAGGCACGTCGACTCGGCTTCGCGGAGGGCATTGCGCTCAACAGCGCCGGCTATGTCAGCGAGGGCGCTGGCGAGAATCTGTTCTTGGTGCACGAAGGTAAGATCTATACGCCGCCCATCTCCGCGTCGATCCTGGCTGGACTGACGCGCAATACGGTTATCGAGCTTGCCGCATCACTCGGCCTTACCGTCGTTGAAGAAAACATTCCGCGCGAGCTTCTCTATATCGCCGAGGAAGTATTTCTAACCGGAACTGCCGCCGAAGTAACGCCCGTGCGCTCAGTCGATCGCAACCAGATTGGCAGTGGCAGCCGCGGCCCCATAACCAAGCAGTTGCAGGAGCGATTCTTCGGCCTGTTCGATGGTTCCACGCCCGATGACTGGAACTGGCTTGAGCCCATCGAGGCTGCCGCTTCGGCGAGCGTCGACCAGCCCGCGGGCTGAGCCAAGCTGGTGCAGAGCCGGTCTCGGTCCGCGGATGACTTGCTCCGTGCCGTCTATTTATTTGTGTTGAGGAATCTATTGCAATGAAATCGCTTTTCGACAAGCTGTGGGATGCGCATGTCGTCGTGCCGGAAACTTCCGAAACGCCGGCGATTCTGTACATCGATCTGCACCTGATTCATGAGGTAACCTCACCCCAAGCATTCGATCTGCTGCGCGCCAGAGGAGTCGGAGTACGCCGACCGGATCTCACCCTCGCGACCATGGATCACTCGATCCCGACCGTCCGCATCAGCTCGCTGGGCGAGCTCGATATTGTGAGCGAAACAGCGGCAGCTCGGCAGATCAGGCAGGTCATCAAGAACTGTAGCGAATTTGGTCTGGAGCTCAAAGATTTCAATAGCCCGGACCGAGGCATCGTGCACATCATCGGCCCCGAGCTGGGCGCGACACAGCCGGGCAAGACGATCGTCTGCGGCGATTCTCATACCAGCACTCACGGTGCATTCGGCGCATTGGCCTTCGGCATCGGGACCACGGAGGTTGGTCACGTGCTTGCCACGCAGTGCATGCTGCAGCGCAAGCCGAAATCTTTCGCGATCAATCTAAGCGGTGCCCTGCGCAAAGGAGTCACCGCAAAAGACATCGTCTTGCGCATCATTGGTGAGATCGGCGTCGCTGGCGGCACCGGCTATGCGATCGAGTATCGCGGCTCGGCCATCGCCGCGCTGTCGATGGACCAGCGCATGACAATTTGCAACATGTCGATCGAAGCCGGCGCTAGAGCCGGAATGATCGCGCCCGACGATACAACCTACGAGTATCTCGCCGGGCGCAAGCTGGCCCCGCAAGGAACCGAATGGGATCACGCGGTCGAGCGCTGGCGAACTCTGCCCAGCGATTCGAACGCGCACTTCGACCGGGAGATCAGCCTCGATGTCACCACGATGAAGCCGATGGTGACCTTTGGCACCAATCCCGGGATGGTTGTCGCGATCGATGAGCCCGTGCCCTCCCCTTCAGGCAGCGACAAGGCCTTCGCTAAAGCTCTTGAATACATGCGCGTCGAGCCTGGCAAGCCGCTCGCCGGGACGCCTGTAGACGTCGTCTTTATCGGCAGCTGCACGAACGCCAGGCTTAGTGACCTCGAGGCCGCCGCGGCCGTCGTCAACGGTCGCCGCGTGGCCGATAACGTTCGCATGCTTGTCGTGCCTGGGTCCCAGCGCATCAAAGTCGAAGCCGAGGCCAAGGGTCTCGACGCGATTTTCAAAGCCGCAGGTGCCGAATGGCGTGAGCCTGGATGCTCGATGTGCATCGGCATGAACGGCGATACGGTGGCCCCAGGACGACTCGCCGTGAGCACGAGCAATCGCAACTTCGAGGGCCGTCAAGGTAGCGGAGCGCGGACGATACTCGCAAGCCCGCTCACGGCCGCCGCGTCCGCGCTGAGCGGCAAGGTTTCCGACCCACGAGAACTGCTGGATTAAGCCCATGGAACCCATAAAAAGCGTAACTTCAAAGACGGTCGTAATCGATTTGGATGATATCGATACCGACCAGATCATCCCCGCACGATTCTTGACGACCACCACCAAGGAAGGCCTTGGTAAGAATCTATTCACCGATTGGCGTTACATGAAGGACGGCAGCCCGAATCCCGACTTCGTGCTCAACCGTCCGGAAGCGAAGGGTGCCCAGATTCTCGTGGCCGGTCGCAACTTCGGCTGCGGCTCTTCGCGCGAGCATGCGCCATGGGCCCTCCTCGACTTCGGTCTGCGCGTTGTTATCAGTACCGAAATCGCGGACATCTTCTTTAACAATGCATTGAAGAATGGCTTTCTTCCCATCGTCGTCGACGAGACAACCCATGCCTGGCTACTGGCTAACCCGGGCGCCGAGCTCACTGTCGATCTCGAAAGCTCGACGGTCACGCTGCCAAATGGCAAGACGACCGCGTTTACCGTCGAGAGCTTTGCGCGTTACTGCTTACTCAACGGTCTCGATCAGCTGGCTTTCCTGACCCAGCATGCGGGAGACATTGCCGACTACGAGGCGCGCACTCAATGAGAAAATCCGTCGTTGTACTGCCAGGCGACGGCATCGGACCTGAAGTTGCAACCCAGGCCGTGCGCGTGCTCAGCGCCGTTGCCGAGAAACTCGGCGTGGATCTCGAACTCGCGACCGCGTTGATAGGCGGCGCTGCAATCGACGCACACAACTCGCCTCTGCCCGAAAGCACGCTTGCGCTCTGCGAAAAATCGGACGCCGTGTTTCTCGGTGCAGTCGGCGGTCCACAGTGGGCCAAGGTGGCTGTGTCGATTCGACCGGAGCAAGGACTGCTGGACCTCCGCAGGGCCCTTGGGCTGTTCGCCAATCTGAGGCCCGCAATGACCTACCCCGAGCTGGCCAGCGCGTCTCCCGTCCGTGCTGACAAGCTTGCCGATGTCGACATCATCATCGTCCGAGAGCTGACCGGAGGCATCTATTTCGGAAGACGCGGGCGAACTGCCTCCGCGGCCTTCGACACCTGCGAATACACCGTCGGCGAGATCGAGCGTGTCTGCCGCGTTGCGGGACGTCTCGCACAACAGCGACGCAAGAAGATAGCCTCAGTCGATAAGGCCAATGTCCTCGATACCTCACGCCTGTGGCGGGAAACTGCAACGCGCATCTTTGCGGACGAATTTCCGGATATCGAGGTAGAGCACATCTATGTCGACGCCGCTGCCATGCATCTCCTGAGCCGCCCTTCCGCTTTCGATGTGATGGTCATGGACAACATGTTCGGAGATATCTTAAGCGATGAGGCATCGATGCTCGCCGGGTCTCTCGGGTTATTGCCTTCCGCGTCGATTAACGAGAATCGTCTCGGGCTCTACGAGCCGATCCACGGTTCGGCGCCTGATATCGCTGGACTCGACAAGGCCAATCCCATTGGCGCGATTCTGAGTATCGCCATGATGCTGCGCTATTCACTCGACCTCCCTGCCGGGGCCGATGCCATCGAGCAGGCCGTTCATGCCAGTCTCAAGGCCGGTTACCGGACGGCGGACCTCGGCAGCGGGCCGGGGCTGGCAGTGGTCGGCACGGCCGCGTTCGGCGACGCCGTGCTGACGGAGCTTGCCGGCTGAAAAATTCAACGCTTGACCTCACTGACGCTGCGTTATAATGTATTAGCGCATTATTACATTGGAACGCCGCCCAGGAAGGTATGAAAAGCCAAAAACGGTCTGTAGGGACTCGGACGCTCGAGGCACAGGAGCGGCTGTTTCGCGCAATTCTGAGCCTGCGCACTCAGCAGGAGTGCGCGCAGTTTTTTACCGATCTGTGCACTCCCGCGGAGCTGGAGGCGCTTGTCGACCGATGGGCTGTCGTCGGCTTGCTGAACGAGGGTCTACCGTACCGCAAAATCCACGAGCTCACAGGCGTGTCGGTAACGACAATCGGCCGCGTCTCTCGATTCCTGACCGCCGGTAATGGCGGGTATAGCACGGCACTCGAGCGCCTTACCAAACCCTAGGACAATCCGATGGCAGCACAGCAAACCGACAATCGCATCAAGATCGCAGTTCAGAAATCCGGCCGTCTGACCGAACACTCGCTGGATCTATTGGCCCGTTGCGGCCTGACCTATTCCAGAGGACGCGACCAGCTGATCTGCTACGGCGAAAACATGCCTGTCGACGTTCTGCTTGTTCGCGACGACGACATTCCGGGACTCGTCCAGGAGGATATCTGCGATCTCGGCATCGTCGGCGGCAATGTCATCGAAGAGGTCCGCCTCGGGTTGGTTGAGAGAGGCGAAACCGAGCTGTTCGCAAAAGTCAGCACCCTCGACTATGGCCATTGCCGGCTGTCATTCGGACTGCCCGACGGCACGCCCTATGAAAGCCCTCGTTCCTTGCAGGGACAGCGTATCGCTACGAGCTACCCGAACATTGTGCGTGATTTTCTGCGACGCAGCGGCGTAGACGCCTCGGTCGTGGAGTTCTCCGGAGCCGTTGAGATCGCCCCGAGCCTCGGCCGCGCCGACGTCATCTGCGATCTGGTGTCCAGCGGCGCAACCCTACGGGCGCACCATCTCTATGAAGCCGAGACGATACTCGAAAGTCAGGCCGCTCTGATCCAGACGCCGAAGGCAGTGCCATCCGTCAAGGCAGATTGGATCCGCAGGCTGCTGCAGCGCGTTCAAGGTGTAATCCAGGTTAAGGAGAGCAAGTACATCATGCTGCATGCACCAAGATCGGCGTTACAGAAAATTCGTGCGCTGCTGCCCGGAGCCGAGGCGCCTACCATCATGCCACTAGAGGGTCGCGACGATAAGGTTGCGCTGCATGCAGTTTGCCGAGAGAACGTGTTCTGGGAAACGCTGGAACAGCTGAAAGAAGCCGGTGCGAGCTCCATGCTCGTGCTGCCCGTCGAAAAGATGCTGGACTAAGCAGATCGCCATGCAGACGTATGACTGGAGCCGACTCTCCGCAGACGAGCAACAGCGTCTCCTGCAGCGCCCTGCCCTGGCTGAAGACGCCCGCTTGCAGAAGCGCGTTGCTGAAATAGTCGCGCGCGTCCGCCAAGGTGGTGACCGCGCGCTGCTCGAGCTCACCACAGAACTGGACAAAGTAAGCCTCGCAGGCATAAAGGTCGAGCCTCGAGAATTCGATGCGGCCGAGAAGTCGCTCAGCGAAGCTCAAAAAGTGGCCATCGCCGCCGCCGAGGCAAATATTCGTCGCTTCCACGAGGCCCAGTTGACCGCCGCGATACGCGTCGAGACAGCACCTGGGGTCGTCTGTGAGCGCCTCACACGCCCGATCGCTAGTGTCGGCCTATACGTACCAGCCGGCAGCGCGCCGCTGCCGTCCACGGCGCTCATGCTCGCAGTGCCCGCACGCTTGGCGGGCTCGAGCACACAGGTCTTGTGCAGCCCGCCGCAGGCGGACGGCACGGTCAATGCCGCAGTACTCTACGTCGCCCGCCTCTGCGGGCTCGAAAACGTTTACAAGCTCGGCGGAGCGCAAGCGATCGCTGCGATGGCCTACGGAACGGAAACCGTACCGAAGGTCGATAAGCTGTTTGGGCCTGGTAACACTTGGGTGACGGCAGCCAAGGCCCAGGTCGCGCAGGATCCGATGGGTGCGGCGAGAGATATGCCGGCTGGGCCTTCCGAAGTGCTGGTAATCGCCGACGAGGAGGCGGATCCGCAGTTCGTGGCGGCCGACCTGTTGTCGCAAGCTGAACACGGGCCCGATTCCCAATCGGTTCTGATTAGCACCAGCGCATCCCTCATTGCAGCGACACTCGAGGCCGTCACGGCTCAGCAGACCCTCCTGAGCCGCCGCGATATTGTGAGCCGGGCCCTGCAGCACTCGTTCGCACTGAAGGTTGCCGATCTCGAAACAGCGCTCGCCGTATCGAACCGCTATGCGCCCGAGCACTTGATACTGCAAGTTCGCGATCCGCGGGACTGGGTCGCTGAGATCCAGGCAGCCGGCTCTGTGTTTCTCGGCCCTTGGACGCCGGAGTCCGTCGGCGATTACTGCAGCGGTACGAATCATGTGTTGCCGACCTACGGCTTCGCGCGATCCTACTCGAGCCTGGGCGTCAGCGATTTTCTCCGCTCGATGACCGTACAGGAGGTCAGCGCCGCAGGCTTGCAGGCAATCGGTCCGATAGCCTGCACGTTGGCTTTGATGGAGGGCCTGGACGCTCACAGCGAGGCGGTAAAAATCCGCCTCGCCAAGGCGACCGGCAGCGCGGCATGAGTGACGTTCTCAATCTCGCGCGCCCCGAACTGCGTCGCCTGAAACCCTATGTGCCCGGTGAATACGAGCCCGATACTTTGCGCCTGAACGCCAATGAATCTCCCTGGCGTGCCCCCGGCGATTCGACGGCCCGCGGCCTCAACCGCTACCCGCCGCCCCGCCCCGAAGTCCTGACGGAACTATTGGGCAAGTATTACCGTGTCCCAAAGACTGAGCTCCTCGTCACTCGGGGTAGCAGCGAGGCCATCGATATTCTCATTCGCGGATTCTGCGCGGCCGGCAAAGACAGTATTCTGATTTGCCCGCCCACCTTCGATATGTATCGTGTGTATGCTGAAATTCAGGGTGCCGGGATCATTCGCGTGCCGCTGCGGCGCAGCGCTGATGTGCGCGACGACTTCGGTCTGGATACCGACGCGGTGCTGCGCGGGCTGGATGGCGGTGCGAAGATCGCCTTCATATGCACCCCTAACAACCCGACTGGGAGCTCGGTTCCGGAGTCGAGCATCGAGCGGATCTGCAAGGAGTCCCGCGGACGCGCCGTCATCGTAATCGACGAAGCCTATACAGAATTTTCCGACCGCCCGAACTTGCGACCTCTGCAGGAGCGGTTCGACCACGTCGTCTTGCTGCGCACCTTGTCAAAATTCGTCTCTCTCGCCGGCGTACGCTGCGGAACGATCGTCGCCGCGCAGTCCGTGATCGAGTTTCTGAGCCAGGTCTTACCACCCTATACGTTTCCGACGCCTTCAATCGAGCTGGTTACCCAAGCGCTCGGCGCGGACTCTCTCGCGGTTGCGGAGGAACGCATTCAAATCCTGCGCAGCGAACGAGCGCGCCTAATAGCGGCGTTAAGTGCCTTGCCGAAAGTCGAGAAAGTTTGGCCGAGCGACGCAAATTTCATCCTCATCCAGGCCCGAAATGGTCATGAGCTTGTCCGCCGCGCCAGGGATGCGGGGATTCTGATTCGAGTGTTCGATAACGATCCGAGCCTGGCCAACTGCGTGCGCATCACCGTCGGGCGGCCGGAAGATAATGACCGCCTGCTGGCGGCCTTAACGAGCTAGAGGAGATATCGGTGGCCGCGAAGATCCTATTTCTCGATCGCGATGGAACCCTGATTGAGGAGCCGCTAGACAATCAGGTCGACGAGCTCGTGAAAGTTCGCCTCGTCCCAGGCGTGATTCCGGCGCTGCTCACGCTGAAGGCCGCCGGCTACGAGTTCGTGATCGTCAGCAATCAGGACGGACTTGGCACGGATTCGTTTCCGCGCGAAGCGTTCGAGATCGTTCGCGAGCATATGCTGGCAATTTTTCATTCCCAAGGAATCGACTTCAAAGCCGAATTCTATTGCCCGCATGTCGATGCTGACAGCTGCGCTTGCCGCAAGCCTCGTGTCGGCCTGTTGACGGACTTCCTGGCGGAGCTCGACCTGGATAGAGCCGAGTCCGCGGTCATCGGCGATCGTGCGACCGACCTGGAGCTGGCGGCTAATCTCGGGCTCAAGGGCTTGCTTCTAGGTGCAGCAGGTTTTGCCGGGTCTTGGGCAGGGATAGCTCATGGGCTTTGCGAGCGGCCGCGCCGGGCGCGCGTTTCTCGAAAAACGAACGAAACATCCATCGAAGTCGCCATTGATCTCGATCGTACCCAGTCTGCAGAGGTCAGAACAGGCATAGGTTTCTTCGACCACATGCTCGAGCAACTCGGCAAGCACGGAGGGTTCGCGCTGGAACTGCGATGCGATGGCGATCTCCAAGTCGACGAGCATCATACAGTCGAAGACGTGGCGCTCGCGCTGGGCGAGGCTCTACGACAGGCCCTGGGTGATAAGCGCGGCATTAGTCGTTACGGCTTCGTATTGCCCATGGACGAGGCCGAAACGCAAATCTCCCTCGATTTGGGCGGGAGGCCCTACCTCGTCTTCGAGGGTAGTTTCGACCGCGAACGCGTTGGCGAGCTGCCGACCGAGCTCGTCGAGCATTTCTTTCGCTCGCTTGCCGAGACTCTGAAGGCGGCAATACACGTCCGCGTGCACGGCGAGAATGCTCACCACATGATCGAGAGCTCCTTTAAGGGTCTCGCGCGGTGCCTGCGGCAGGCGATCGTGCGCGAGGGCCGCGAGCTGCCATCAACCAAGGGCGTGCTATGAGCACCAGCCCGGCAATCATCGCAAGCGGCGGCGCAAATCTTGCCTCATTGTGCTTCGCACTCGACCGCCTTGGTTATGAGGCTCCCGTCACAGAGGACGCGGCTCTGATTCGTGACGCAAGCCATGTGATTCTGCCGGGAGTCGGGGCAGCCAGGGACGCCATGGAGCGGCTCGCTAAGGCGAACCTGATCGACGTGATTCGAGACCTGCGCCAACCGGTTCTCGGCATCTGCCTGGGTATGCAGCTGTTGTTCACCGGCTCGGATGAGGATGACGCTGCCTGTCTCGATATTATCCCCGGTCGAGCGCAACGCTTCGACGGCGGGCCTGAGCTGCCGGTACCGCAGATGGGATGGAACCAACTGCGGGCGCGCGGCGCCTGCCAACTCTTGAGCGATGTCGAAGACGGCGCCTGGGCATATTTCATTCACAGTTTTGCGCTTCCAGTGGGGCCTTACACGCGCGCGACGACCGACTACGGCATCACCTTCTCATCCGTCGTGGAGCAGGATAACTTCTTCGGAACCCAGTTCCATCCTGAACGCTCCGCCGGCGTCGGCGAACGGATTCTCGAGAACTTTCTTAGGATCTCATGATGCTATTGATACCGGCGATCGACATACGCAACGGCCGCTGCGTACGTCTCTTCCAGGGCAACTTCGGCCAAGAGACGCGTTACGCCGTCGACCCGGTGGAACTGGCGGCGGAGTATGCCGCGCAGGGCGCAACCTGGCTTCACGTGGTCGACCTCGACGGCGCTGCGAGCGGCAGCCCGGTGAATCTACCTCTAGTTGAACGCATCAGGCAGGCGGCAAACCTTTCGATCCAGTTCGGCGGTGGACTGCGCTCCGATCCGGACCTGGCCGCGGCCCTGGAGGTTGTGCAGCGCGTGGTCATCGGTAGCCTCGCAGTCAAGGCACCCGCTACGGTCGAGCGCTGGTTTGGCGAATACGGCGGCGAACGTCTAACGCTCGCGCTCGACGTAAGACTCGACGAGGACGGCGTGCCTCGCATCACGACGCATGGCTGGACTCAGGCGTCCGAAATGACTCTCTGGGAAGCGATCGACCGTTATACGCCCTTCGGCCTCAGGCATGTGCTGTGCACGGACGTAGCACGGGATGGCGCACTGACGGGTCCTAATTTCGAGCTCTACACGCAATGCAAACGGCACGCACCGCACATCGTGCTACAGGCTTCCGGTGGTGTCCGCGACGTCGCCGACCTCCAGCGTCTGGCGAGCGCGGGTATCGACAGCGCTATCTCCGGGAAGGCACTGCTGGAGGGTCGCATGAGCGCAGAGGAGATCCGGTCATTCTTGCAAAGCGCATAATTCCCTGCCTGGACGTCCGCGATGGCGTCGTGGTCAAAGGCGTCCAGTTCCGTAACCACCGAGTCATGGGAGATATTCTCGATCTCGCCACACGCTACCGCGATGAGGGTGCGGATGAGTTGGTGTTCTATGACATCACGGCGAGCCCGGATGAGCGCACCGTCGATCGCAGCTGGGTCAACCGCGTTGCTTCCGTCCTCGACATTCCATTCTGCGTGGCGGGTGGGATCAGGACCCTCGACGATGCGGAGACCGTTCTCAATCTGGGTGCGGACAAGATCTCGATCAACACGCCCGCACTCGAAAACCCTGGACTCATCGAAACTCTCGCAACTCGCTTCGGCTCGCAGTG
>JAHEEM010000073.1 GCA_024640695.1 Rhodospirillaceae bacterium
CGTGACGATGGCGGAAAGTTTCAGCATCGAGCGGCGCAAGCTCATGCGTTTTCTCGGCGCCAAGGTCGTGCTGACGCCGGCAGCGGAAAAAGGCAGCGGCATGCTGGCCAAGGCGGTCGAGCTGTCCAAGCAGCACGGCTGGTTTCTGTGCCGGCAGTTTGAGAACGAGGCCAATGCGGATATGCATTCGCGCACGACAGCCCAGGAAATTCTCGCGGACTTCGACGGCGAGCGGCTAGATTACTGGGTCACTGGTTTCGGCACGGGTGGCACGCTCAAGGGCGTTGCGCGGGTTCTGAAACAGCAGCGCCCCGACACGAAAATCATCGTGTGTGAGCCGGATAACTCGCAGATCCTCGGCAGCGGCATCCCGCAGCAGCGGCGCGCCGATGGCGCGCCGGCAGCAAGCCATCCGAATTTTCGTCCCCATCTCATGCAGGGCTGGTCGCCGGATTTCATTCCCAAGCTCGCTGAGGATTCGGTCGGCGCAAACATCATCGATCAAGTACTGCCCGTCAGCGGCGCCGATTCGTTGCGCTTATCGCGGGAGCTCGCGCAGAAGGAGGGAATTTTCGCTGGCATTTCCGGAGGCGCAACGCTGGCTGGGGCACTCAAGATCTGCGAATCCGCCGGCGAGGGCAGCACCGTGTTGTGCATGCTGCCCGATACGGGCGAGCGTTATTTGAGCACGCCGCTGTTCGAGGATGTTCCAGTCGACATGACTGCCGAGGAACTGGAAATCTCCCGCTCCACGCCAGGTTACCGCTTTGACGTCCCAGCCCAGCCGGCTCCGGTATCGGCCAAGGATCAGTCCGCAGCGCCGCCTCAGAATGCCGCCCCAATGCAGGCTTCGGCCGACGCCACGGCCTTCCTCGAGGCTGCGATCAATGACCCCGCTCATCCGGTTGTGCTGTTCGCGCTCGAGTGGTGCGAGTTCTGTTGGTCGGTTCGCAAGATGTTCAAGGCCTTCGGCATCGCGTACCGCTCTGTAGACCTCGATTCCGTCGAGTATCAGGCCAACGACCGCGGGGGTCAGATACGACTTGCGCTGAACGCCCGGTTCGGCATAAAGACCATCCCGCAGATATTCGTCGGCGGCGAGCTTGTTGGCGGGGCGACGGATTTGTTCGATGCCTGGCGCGCGGGACGCCTGCAGGCGCTGCTGAAAGAGAAAGCTATCGACTACGATCGATCGATCGACACGGATCCTTATACGCTGCTACCCGGCTGGCTGCACAAGCGCTGAACGCCGGCTAGGGCGCTTCAGTATCCGGTCAGCTCCAGGTAGCCGCGCCCTGTGAGCGCCGCCCCGGCGCTGGAGCCCCTCGCAGCCACTGCCCCTTCCCAGTAGCGCACGGAGAGATCCATCTCCTGGTTTGGTATCAGCGCGCGCACCTCGAGCTCGAGACTCTGTGTCGGCACGGTGACCTGCCAGGCCACCGGATAAGCGTGGCCGCTTGCAGGGCTCGTCCAGAACTCGCGCGCCTCGAGGGCGATGTCGTCGCTCGTGAGGTTGATCGTGCTGCCGTCGCGCGAGATGATCGTGCCGCTGCTGAATGGGCTCGATGCGCCTTGCTTGGTTCGAAGGCGATACAGCATTAGATCGCGGCCGTCCGACAGCTCCAGGGCCAGCCAATCCCAGCCTTCGAGATCAGGGCTGAGCGCATTAGAGCTCCACTCGCGGTCCATCCAGGCGCTGCCCGTGACGATATGCCGGTTCTCGCCTAGTCGGATTTCTCCGCGCGTGGCGAGCCGCGGAACCGAGTAGTAGTACGAGGCGTTGCCCGGTTCAGAGCCCTTCTGATCCAGACCACGCTCGCCGTGTGCGGCGGGTTCGCGCGTGGCGCTTAAAGTCAGATCGAGCGAGCCTTCAGGCATTGCGGCTGACAGCTGCAGTGGAAACGGCTCGGAGCCGGCTGCGACGGCAGACCAGTCCTCGATCCAGAGACGAAATGGATTGGTCGAATTGCCGGCCAGCTCGAGACCGTCGCGCGAAAAACGCTCGGCGCTCGCGAACGATCCGCGTGCGACGTCGGTAATCGCCAGATGGCCCATCCACGCGTCGTGGCTGCGCCAGGGCGAGCCTGCGATCGCAGTCCTCGGCGTGATCGCAAATCGGAAGAACGTCAGCTGGAACCCGAGGGCATCGCCACGCGCATTTTCCAGGTTGCCCGTGAAGTACCACCACTCGGTTTTGAACCGCGGGTGGCTGCCATGGTCCTGCGGGAACCGCAGCGGCCGGCTCTGCACCGCGCGTTCGTAACCACCAATGTCGGCCGTCGCCATGAGCGCGCTCAGCGATACCGATGACTCGGCGGCTTCCTCGAGCCGGCTGCCGTTACAGGCGGCGACGGCGAGGCTCGCGACGATAATCCCTGTCAGGCGCACGCGCTATTCCTCCCGCAGCCTTGAGATCACAGTGTGCCGACTCAGACGCAGGGCCGGATAGATGCCTGCCAGGAAGGCAGCCGCGATCGCCAAGACCAGACCCGTGATCAGTGGCTGTGGCTGTATGAGCAGATCCATGCCCCAGCCGAAGGAACGCTTATTGATCACGTTGACGAGGAGCCCGGCCATAGAGATTCCGAGCGGCACTGCGAGCACGCCGGCTACTGTGCCGAGCAGCACGGTTTGCGTCAGCGATAGCGTGCCGATCTGGCGCGGTGTGAAGCCGAGCGCGCGGAGCACCGCGATCTCTTTGCCACGATCCAGCTCAATCGCAAGTAGCGCGCTCAACAAGCCGAGAAAGGCCACCGCTCCGGCGAGGACGCGCAAGACCTCGGTGATCCGAAACGTGCGATCGAAGATCTCCAGCGAACGATCCCGGATCGCTTGCGTCGCACGAAGCTGCATCCCGAGCCGGTTGTCGAGTTGGGCCTGCACGGCGGCAGCCGTCGCTGACCGATCGGCCGATGGCTCGAGATAGATACCGAGGCCGTCGAGATCTTGGTCTCCCCACTGGGCTTGATATTCGTGCATCGGCAGCAGGATGCCGCCGCCGTCTGTGTTGTACTCGCGATAAATTCCGAGCACGCGGAAGCTGCGTGTGCCTGCTTGCGTCGGCAGCTCGAGCTCGTCGCCGACGGACAGCTCGCTGCGATACGCCAGCGCCTCGGAGATGAGAATCCCCATTCCCGCTGCGAGTCGATCGAGTACATCTGCGCCTGCGCTCGCGGTGATCGTCAGGCCCCAGCCATCGGGTCCGGGCAGGATCGCGCGGACGCTGATCTCTCCGGCCTGGGTCGGCAGGCGCGTGAACTGCAGAAAGCTGAGCCCGCGCACGCCCGGAATCCTGGCCAGCGCAGCGAGGTCCGGGTCGGCCAACGGCGCATCTGCGGATACGTTCCAGTTTTCGACTTCGACGTAGAAATCGGCGAGCAAAGTCGATTCCAGCCACTGCTCAACGCTGCCACGAAAGCTAGCGATCATGAGCCCCACGCCGATAACGGTCGCAACGGCCACTGCGAGCGCGGCTGTCGCGACGCCGGTGCGGCTGAGCGCCGCGCTCACGCCTCGAGCGGCCAGCGAGCCCGCTACGCCGAACCCCGCACCGAGGGCGGGCTCGGCCGCGCGCAGCAGCATGGCTGCACAGAGCGGCATGGCGAGCGCTGCGGACAGAATTACCAGAAACAGGCCCGCGAAGGCAGCCGTGAGGCTCCGCGGTGCGAGCGTCAGGGTGAGTAGCCCTGCGGCCAGGCATGGAACCGCAAGCGCCGCGCCGTAACGTGAAACGCGCTTGGCCGTGCGCTCGAGAGCCGCACGGCTCATGGCCGTGCGTGGTGGCACGCGTGTGGCTTCGAGCGCGGGCAGCGCTGCCGCCAGCAGCGTCGTGCCTATGCCCACGGCGAGGCCCTCGGCATACAAGCCTGGCGAGGGTGCGACGGCTCGTACGGCGGTTGAGAAATACAGATCTCCGATCGTGCTCAGGATGAGCTCGACGAGCGCCTGCGACAGCCCGTAGCCGAGCCCGATGCCGAGCAGGGTTGCGACGCTGCCGAGCGCGAACGCTTCCACTAGGATGCTGAGCAATAGCTGGCCACGGCGCACGCCGAGGGCGCGGTAGATACCGAACACGTTGCGGCGTTGCAGAACGGCGAAGGAGATCGTCGCGTAGATCAAGAACACGCCCACGAGCAACGCGAGCAGGCTCAACGCGGTCAGGTTTACGCGAAACGCGCGCGAGAGCTCGTTGAATACCAGATTGCGGCTTGGTGTCGCGACCAGTGCCACGCCCGGCAGTGCGAGCCGCTCGAGCGTGTCGGCGGCCGCGGGCGTCAGTATCAAGTCGATTCGCGTGATCGTGTTCCGGCCGCGCAGCTCTTGCACGGTGGCGATGTCGGCGATAAGCGGCAGATTGATTCCTTCCGAATCGAGGCCGTCCTCGCCGATCGTGCCGATGACCGTCATCGCCACGGTTGCGCCTCCATCGACCATGAGGCGCAATGTGCTGCCTGTTTCTACGCCGAGCTCTGCCGCCAGCGATGATGGCACGAGCAGGCTGTGTGGCTCGGCCATGAGCCGCGCCGAGTTGGACTCCGCTTGGACTGAGAGTCCTGAATAACTTCTGAACTGGAGCTCCTCCAGAGGATCGACGCCTAGCAGGGCGAAGCGTCGTCCTTCCAGATTGTCGAGACTAACGCGCGTCTCGATGACCGGCGCGGCGGCGATCGGGCCATGTTCGAGCCTGAGCTGGCGATACAGCGCGTTCGGGATTTCATCTCCGACGCCCACGAGCTGGTGCGTCGCGCGGCCCGCGAGCTGCTCCTGCGATTCCGCGAACGCGCGCCGCGCGCTGTTGTTGGCGAGCTCGACGCCGACAAACACCGCCACCCCGAGGGCGACGCCGAGGATCGCCAGCACGAGTTGCAGCGGGTGGCGCAGGTAGAATCGCCACGACGCCTTCAGCAGCGGCGCGATCAACGCGGCAACTCTTCGAGGCCCGAATTGCTGACGCTGAATACTCGATCGGCGATCGCCACGACCTCATCGCTATGCGTGGCCATAATTAAAGTCGCGCCGCGGCGTCGGCAGATATCGTTCAAGAGCTGTAGCACGATCTTGCCCGTCTCGAGATCTAGGTTGCCGGTGGGCTCGTCAGCCAGAACGATTTCAGGATCGTGGGCAATGGCCCGCGCGATAGCGATACGCTGCTGCTCCCCGCCGGAGAGCTCGTCGGGAAAGCGGTCCGCGCAGCGGCCGAGCTCGAGCTCGCTGAGTAGCGCAAGGGCATGCTCGCGTGCGCGGGACTTGGCGATGCCGTTAAGCGCGAGCGGTAGCTCGACGTTTTCCTGTGCCGTGAGTGTCGGAATTAAATTAAAGAACTGAAAGACGAAGCCGAGCTTGCGGGCGCGCAGGATCGATCGTTCGGTCTCGCTCAGGTCCCGAAGTGCTTGGCCGAGAAGCAGCACGCGGCCCTGCGTGGGCTCGTCGAGGCCGCCGATAATATTGAGCAGAGTGGACTTGCCGGTGCCGCTGCGGCCGAGGACCGCCACGAACTGGCCATGCTCGATCGTAAGCTCGATGTTCGACAGCACGACGGTGTCGGCATAGCTCTTGCCGACATTATCGAGCCGCACATCCGTATGCCGTTGCGTCATCGCTCACCACAGTGCCGCGGTCGAGAAATCGGGGGGAGCCCGCGTAGCGCTTGCAGGCGACGACGGGGCATCCGGGAGCACGACCGAACGGCGTAGCGGGAAAAATACCAGTATACGCCAGCGCAACCCAGGGATCGGTCGCGGACTCGATTGGGCGGCTTGCCCGCCGGCGTCTATAATCCCGGCCCCTCGAACGGCGCGGAGGGCGTCATCTAATGCGATTCTTTGACTTCAGGGGCGCTCCGAGCCCGACCAAGGTTCGTATCGTCATAGCCGAGAAAGGCCTCGAGATCGCTACGGAGTCCATAAATCTCCGCCAGCTAGAGCAGCAGGGTGAGGCCTATCGCCAGAAACACCCGGGTGCGACGGTGCCCATGCTCGAGCTCGATGACGGCACTCGCCTGACCGAGAGTCTGGCGATCGTCGATTACCTGGATCACGTCTATTCCGAGCCGAACCTCATGGGCGCCGAGGCCAAGGAACGGGCACTCGTGCTGATGTGGCACGACATCACGACGCTCGAGGGCTACCTCGCCGTGCAGGAGCTGCTGCGTAACTCATCGGCAGCTTTCACGGGCCGTGGGCTCCCGGGCATCGAGCCCTACGAGCAGATTCCCGCGCTCGCCGACCGCGGCCGCAAACGCATTGGTGTGTTCATGAACAAGCTCGACCAGCAGCTTCGGGAGAGTTCGTACCTTGCGTGCGAGCGCTACACCTATGCCGATATCGCCGCCTACGTCACCGTCGGATTTGCCAAGCGCGTGCTGGGCGAGGATCCGGTCGCCGGCCACGAGGCCGTCGCGCGGTGGGTGGCAACGATCGCAGCCCGCCCCGCCGTGCAGGCCGCGACGCAGTAGCTCGAGCCGCAGCCGACCATGCTTCAGTACGCCGTCCGACTCGCCGACCTGAACCGACATCTGTTCGAGATCGAGTGTCGTCTGCAGTCGCCTGCGGCGATAGAGTATCTGAGCCTGCCCTCGTGGATTCCCGGCAGCTATCTGCTAAGGGAATATGCGCGCCATGTGGTCAGCATCGCCGCGGCATCGCCGAACGGAGTGCCTGTCGTCACGAAGATCGACAACAGCACGTGGACGGTGGAAGGCGCGAGCGACGAGCTCGTGGTCGTGATGCGCGTTTACGCCCTGGATCTATCGGTGCGAGGCGCCTACCTCGATGGGCAGCGCGGCTATCTGAACGGTACCTGCGTGTTTCTGCGCGCGCGCGGCCGCGAGCATGAAGCGGTCGAGGTCACGATCGAGCGCCCCGCAGAGCCGCGCTGCGCAGCATGGCGAGTTGGCACGGCCATGACCCCGATGCAAGTCGATCCGGCCGGTTTCGGCCGCTACTCGGCGCGGGACTACGATGAGCTCATCGATCACCCGGTCGAGATCAGCAATTTCGTGCGCGTTGATTTCACCGCCGCGGGAATCCCACACGCGCTGCTCATCGCTGGACGGCACGAGTCGGATCTCGATCGGGTCGCGGCGGATCTGCGTCAGCTTTGCGAGACGCAGCTCGATTTCTTCGGTGCACCGGCACCATTTGATCATTATCTTTTCCTGGGATTGGCCGTCGATAAGGGCTATGGGGGCCTGGAGCATCGCGCCTCGTCGAGCCTTGTCTTCGATCCGAATGACCTGCCGAAGCCTGCCGAGACCGGGATGCCGCGAGAGTATCAACGGTTCTTGAGTCTGTGCAGCCACGAGTACTTTCACGCCTGGCACATCAAGCAGCTCAAGCCCGCGGCCTTCTCTCCCTATCGACTCAACGAGCGCAACTACACACGTCTGCTTTGGGTGTTCGAAGGCATCACTTCTTACTATCAGGACCTCATGTTGCTGCGCTGTGACCTGATCGGCAGCGCAGCCTACCTGAATCGACTCGCGCAGGTGCTCACACGGGTCTACAGGACGCCCGGGCGCGCGCTGCAGAGTCTGGCCGAGTCGAGCTTTGATGCCTGGGACAAGCTCTACAAACCGGAATCCAACAGCGCGAATGCGACCATGAGCTACTACTCCAAGGGCGCGCTCGTGGCGCTTGCGCTCGATCTCACGATTCGCAAGGCTACTCGCTCGGCCGCGAGTCTGGACACGGTTCTGGTGGCGCTATGGACCCGCTACGGGCGCGCAGGTGTGGGCCTGGACGAATCCGATTTCGAGCGGATGGCTGCGGATGTCGCGGGCATCTCGCTGCAGCCATTCTTCGATAGGGCCGTGCGCGGCACCGACGATCTGCCGCTCGAGGCGTTGCTCGGGGCATTCGGTGTCGACCTCCAGTTTCGCGCCGCAATCGGCCCACAAGACCTCGGCGGACTCGCGCCGCGGCCGGATGGTGAGCCGACCTTGACCTTAGGCGTGACCTACAGGGACGGTGCGGCGGGACTCGAGCTCACGACCGTGTTCGACGCAGGTCCGGCGGAGGCGGCAGGCTTGAATGTCGGGGACCAGGTGATCGCGTTGGGCGGATACCGCGTCGACACCGCCAACCTGGCGCGTCGACTCGCGCGCTTTGAGCCCGGCGAAACGGTGCCGGTCGCGTTCTTCAGGCGTAACGAGCTGCTGCAAGCGCAAGTGACGCTCGAGCTGGCACCACTCGACACATGCTGTCTTCGACTCACAGAAGATCCCGGCACCGATGTTGCGGATCTGCGCCGCGCGTGGCTCGGAGGCTGAGCGCGGTGGCGCATGCTCAGTACCGCCGGGTGCTAGAATTCGGGCATCCTGGATTTATCGACAACTAGCGCATGATCGAGCTGGGGCTGAAGTTTACGGCGGCGTATCTGCTCGGCTCCATGCTCGGCAGTCTCATCGTTGGGCAGCTGCGCGGTGGTGTGGACATTCGCCGTGTCGGTAGCGGCAACCCCGGGGGCACGAACGCGTTGCGCACGCAAGGCAAGACTTTTGCTTTCTGGGTCATGTTCATCGATGTCGGCAAGGGCATTTTAGCCGTTGCGTTGCTGCCGAATCTCGAGCTGTTCGGGTTTACGATCGATCCGGAGTTCAGCCGGGATCTCGTGCTCTATGCCGTGGCCTTTGCCGCGATCCTCGGGCACGTTTACCCATTGTGGTTTGGGTTCAAAGGCGGCAAGGGGGGTGCGACGGCGATCGGGATTCTCTGCATGCTGGCCCCGCAGGCGGCCGCCGTCGTGATCGTCATATGGATCGCGATCATCGCGCTGACCGGTTACGTTGGGCTTGCGACAATGACGGGCGCCGTCGCTGCGGCCGTATTCGTCGGCGCGACAGGTTTGCCGGACGACATCGGATTGTTCGCGTTTGCCGTCGCGACCGCTGTGCTGATCGTCTACACACATCGGGCCAACATTCGCCGCATGCGCGACGGTACCGAGGTGCGTATGGGCATGTTGCGTCGCACCCGGTGAGCTCGCCACACGGCGGTAAGGAATCTGGCTTTGCAGTCTTACGACTGCTGGCTGATGGCAAACTTCATTCCGGGGAAAAGCTTGCGGGGCAGCTTGGCATCAGCCGTGCAGCCGTCTGGAAACAGGTAGGTCGCCTTAAGACCTTAGGTCTTCAGATCGACGCCATTCGAAGTGCAGGCTACCGACTCAGGGACCCAATCGAGCTGCTCGACCGGGATGAGATATCGCGTCTTATGGATAAGTCGACTCACGCCTCGCTGGAGCGGCTGGATTCGTTCATGGTGCTCGAATCAACTAACAGCGCTCTTTTCAAAGGACCCAGGCCGATGCCAGGTAAGCTTGCGGTTTGCCTGGCGGAATTCCAGAGTGGTGGCCGCGGTCGCCGCGGCCGGTCGTGGCTCGCGCCGCTCGGAGGCGGCCTGTGCTTGTCGACTTCGTGGGTGTTCGCAGCCCAGCCCGATGATCTTGCGGCGCTCGGGCTGGCCGCGGGCGTCGTGGCTCGGCGCGTGCTCGCCCGCGAGACGGGTCTGCCGATACGAATCAAGTGGCCCAACGACCTGCTCGTGGTGAACCGCAAGCTTGGCGGAATCCTCGTCGAGATCTCGGCGGAGAGTCACGGCCCGTGCTTTGTGGTCATCGGAATCGGCATCAACGTGTCGGCGACCCCGAAGCTGCCAAAGGTCGCTGGCAGCTGGGCTGGCGGCGCCATTGATCTTGCCGCCGTCTTGGGCGAGGCGCCGCCGTCGCGCAACGCGCTCGCCGCGGGCTTGATCGACGGGCTGGCGCAGTTGCTCGAGGGGTACGCCACGAGCGGCTTCGCCGCATACCACGCCGAGTTTGCCGACGCAGACTATCTGTATGGCCGGTGTGTCGACGTTGACGGCGCAGGGGTCGGCATCAGCGGGCGCGCAATGGGCATCGGGCCCGACGGCGTGTTGCTGGTCGAAGCCGGCGATGGCGTTGCTAAGGTCGTCGCTGGTGACATCAGCGTGAGGCCGAGCAGTTGACCGTGGTCGTGGATATCGGTAACACGCGCGTCAAATGGGCCCGCGTGCGCAACGGCGAGCTGACCGATTTCGGCCACGCCGCGTTTGCAGCGGAGGATCCGCTCGAGCCGCTCGCCGCTGCGTTGGCGGCGCCGCCTGACCGCATCGTAGCGAGCAATGTCGCTGGTGCCGAACTCGAGTCCGGCCTGAAGTCGCTGGCGCAGGCGCGCGGGATCGACCTGACGATCATCAGTCCTGCGCGGCACAAATATGGTGTGCGCTGCGGCTATGAAGATCCCAGCCGTCTGGGTGCCGATCGTTGGGTCGGCGTCGTTGCAGCACACCTTCTGCTCGCGGGCCCTGCCTGCATCATCGATGCTGGCACGACCGTGACGCTTGACGTAGTGACCGGCGGCGAACACCTCGGCGGGCTAATCATGGCAGGGCCAGATCTCATAGCCGCAGCGCTCCGTGTGCAGACTCGTGGGATCGGCGATACGGTGCCCGCGGATGCAGCTGCATCGGGCCGTGATCTGCTCGGTGCGAGCACCAACTCAGCGGTCGCGCATGGCGCAATGCTCGGTATTGCCGCCGGGATCGACCGCGCCATCGCTGAGGTTGCAGCCGCACTCGGTGAGCCGCTGGCCGTGGTGCTGACGGGCGGTGGTGCGGTCGCTCTCGAGCCGTGGCTCAAAACCGAGGTAAGCTATCGGCCGCACTTCATCCTGGAAGGCCTGGCGCGAATCGCCGCGGAGTCGTGATGCGTAACTTGGTGCTCGTGCTGGTGTTAGTAAATCTGGGTTTCGCCGCGTGGTCCGCTTGGTATGCGGCGCCAGACACTGCCGGCACGACCATCCGAGATTCGAGGGCGGCCGGTATCGTGCTCGTCAGCGAACTCGAGGCGGCCGCTCTTAAGTCGAGCGAGGCGCTCGGTTTCGCCGCGCCTGCGCTTCGCCCGCCGCCGCTACCGGTCACTGCTTCCGTCGCCAGCGACCGCTGCATTAGTGTCGGGCCCTTCCAGGAGCTCGCCCAGGCGTCCGCGGCTCAGGCTAGCCTTCGCAACGCCGGATTCATGCCGACGCAGCGGGTCGAGGACGGTGACATCTGGGTTGGCTACTGGGTTTATCTGACCGACATCCCGACACGTGCGCTGGCGGATGAGATCCTCGAGCGGCTGCGCGAGAATGACGTTTCCGATTCGTACATCGTGCCGGGCAGTGAGGAAACCGAGACGATCTCTTTGGGCGTGTTCAGTGAAATCAGCCGCGCTGGGGATCTGCGCGAGCAAGTTCGGGCCCTTGGTTACGAGCCGACGGTCGAAGACCGCGGCCGTCGCGCGGCGCTGTACTGGATCGATGTGCCTGCGTCCGCGGGAGCGACGCTTGATCTCGATGCGCTGCAGCCGCCGGGTCGGATTAATCGTTTGGAGCAGCGCGCCTGCGTGAACGGGATCGGCTGAGGACTCGTCTCGATCAATGGCCGCCAATGTCACCCTGACCTTTGCGTCGGCTGCGCCAGCGCGCCGCTGGCGCCTGCCGCTGGCTCGCGGGAGCGGTTAAACTGCGTCCCTTAGAACGCTGCGAAGGGCGCATGCGCTGTCTGCCCGCGGTACGACGGGTCACCGACGTTCGCGCCCCGAGCCGAAAGGTTCAAATCGGTGCCGGCATAGCTCAGTTGGTAGAGCAGGGGTTTTGTAAACCTCAGGTCGGGAGTTCGAGTCTCTCTGCCGGCACCACCGATACGAATCACACGGACTCGACCGCGCGAGGTCCGGCACAAGCGCTGCCGACTTCCAGATCGCGACGAGCGTGTGCCATGGGTGAGCCGAAGTTGGGAATCAGCCAGGATCGACTAGCGATATGAGCATCCCACACGAGCTGATCATCTTCGACTGCGACGGCGTCGTCGTGGACAGCGAGCCGATCGGAAACCGGGTATTTCGGGGATTCCTCGCAGAGCTTGGTCTGAGTTTTTCCGAGCAACAGGTCTACGAGCGATTTTTAGGCCGTGCGTTCGCCGACAGCCTGGTAATCGTCGAGGAATTGCTCGGTCGTGCGGTGCCAGCGGAGGTCATCGATCGCTACAAGCAGACTCGAGACCGCACGCTGCGCGAGGAGGTCAAGGCTGTCGACGGGGTCATGGAGCTGGTGCGCGATCTCGGTGTCCCTTACTGCATCGCCTCAGCCGGCGATCACGACAAGATGCGTGCGACGCTCGGCGCGACGGGGCTGCTGCAATTGTTCGAGGGACGGATATTCAGCACGACTGAAGTGCCGCGCGCGAAGCCGGCGCCGGACGTGTTTCTGCATGCCGCAGCGACGATGGGCGTAGACCCCAAGCGTACTGCGGTCGTGGAGGACACGGTCAATGGTGTAATGGCTGCCCGCTCCGCGGGCATGACCGCTTACGGCTACGCGGGCCTGACGCCGGCCGTCAGGCTTGCCGAGGCCGGTGCGCACACGACGTTCGAGCACATGCGCGAGCTCAGAGCGCTGCTCGGCTTAGGCTTAGCGCGCTAGTCCGCCGCGAAGCAGTAGAAATGCCCAGCGCCGCCGGTGCTGGCGAGAGCCTCGCGCGAGCATCCCGCGGTCGTGTGAGACGAATTCCACGACGTATTCCAGCCGCTCAGGCGGTCGTGATGACCGATCATCGCCCGTCCGTCGGGGCTGTCGTCGGTCCAGTTCCGACACGTTAGGTCGACACCGCCGTTCGTAAGCCCGGTCGGAAAGGCGCGACCGTGGGAGTCCGATCCCGTCAGCATGTCGTGCTCGTTGTTCTCACCTTCAGGCCGTACCCGGCCGTTGACGAGTTCGCCGCGCTCGTCGAGTGCGGTTTCGCGGTAGATCAGATTGCGGTCGCGCTCGATGTCGCCGTGCAGGTCCGCGAGACTGGCCGCGATCATGATGCCCTTCGCGTTGTGCCACGGACCGGTGCCGATGCGATCCCGCGCATTCACGGCGGGCTCGGATTGGGTGCCCTGAGTGCTCAAGTATGCGTGCCAGGTTCGATTGCCCGCGCCAACGGCGGCAGCAAGTCGCTGGCAGGTGGCGTCGGCGCCGGCAAGGCCGCCGAGATTCCCGGTGTGGGCCTCGCTCGTTACGAAGAACGTCATAGGCGCTTCGGTCTCCTGCTGTGCGCGCGCCGAGAAGGATATCGTTCCGGTGACCGCAATAGCGGCAAGGAGCGCTGATCTTGTGTGCATAATGATATCCCTCGTTTATCGTTGCCGGTCTGCCGCCGGCGTCGGCTTAATTGTACCGATCTCGAAACACGGGCGCACAGGCTTGGGAGTCGGGGCTTGAACTCTAGTGGCTGCGGTTTGTCAGTGAATGGAGTCTCGCCTTAGTTGGCGACAAAAACTATTCGGAAGTTTTCGGGAGGAATAAGCATGGTTAGCAAGAAGCTGAAGCTGCGCGGGATCGCGGCGCTCGCGGCGCTGGGCGGTGGAATCGGTGTGGCTTTCGGTCAAGCGGCCGTCGACGATCGGCCGATCCTGGGTAACCTGCCGGTATTCCCTCTCGAGACCTACCATCTCAACCCGCCGGGCGTCACGGTCGAGACGTTTCTCGAAGGGCTCGACGTGGTCTGGAGCCTGGAGTTTGCCCGCGATGGACGCCTATTTCTGACCGAGAAAGCCGGCCGTGTCCGTGTGGTCAGTCCCGAGGGTGTGCTGGATCCCGCGCCGTGGGTTACCGTCGAGCACGTCACGGCGGAGATCCGCGAGAACGGGCTCAACGGCATGGCGCTGCACCCGGATTTCCCCGATCAGCCGTGGGTCTACGTGATGTACACCG
>JAHEEM010000276.1 GCA_024640695.1 Rhodospirillaceae bacterium
CGCAAGCGACGCACGTCCGTCACGCGCTCGATCGTGCGCAACTTGCGCAAGCTGGCGCTTCCGAAAAACGGCCTCGTGGCCCTCTCGCAGGTTGGCCAAGGCGCACCGGCGTCAGTTTTTTGACGCAAGAGTGTGGAGCACTATCCGTACCTTAGCGCGATCACCGCGAGCGAGTTCGAAGTTTCGCAACCCACTGTCTCGAATTGCCGACACGTTGACACCAATCGGCCCCACGCAATCATGTCTCCCGTCGTGGGTTTTCCCGACACAAATCGGCATTGCGCCGAGGGGAGATCTTGCGGCGTTTGGAGTTTCACGAACTATTACTTTTTATTGTTATCGATACAGGGGTTTTACTCATGAAGAAGATTTGCATTGTTCTCTCTGCTCTTGGTTTCTCTGCTGCTGCCTTGGCTCAGGGCGCTCTGCCTGCGTTCGAGGAAGTCGACGTGGACGCGGACGGCCAGATCAGCATGGAAGAGGCTGCTGCCATCGAAGGCCTGGATTTCGCCACGGCGGATGCGAACCAGGACGGCGCGCTCGACCAGGAAGAGTACGCAGCGGCCCAGGGATAATCAGGGTCTAAGTTATCGGAGTAGTGTCCGGCTCGAAAGAGCCGGACCTTTCGAAGCACACGGACGTGCTTCTACTGATCCGCCGCTAGAATCCTAGCGGCGGTTTCTTAATGGCCGCCGTCGCAAATCCCGTGGCGGGACCCTGCGGCCGCAGATGATCTTCCAGCCAACCGAGCATCGCGCGCGCCGTCAAGTGCACGGAAGCCCGGGCTCTATACGAATGTCCTTCGTACGGTAACAGCAGCAGCTGCGCCTCGCCGCCGTTGTGGCGGATCGCATCGTAGAGCTGCTGCGATTGCGTTGGTGCGGTCCCGGGGTTGTCGTCGAGCGCGCCGTGAACGAGCAACAGCGGCGAGCCGATCTGATCCGAATAGAGCAGCGGCGACATCTTCAGATACGTATCGCGCGCTTGCCAGAGCGAGCGGCGTTCGGTCTGAAATCCGAACGGCGTCAGCGTGCGGTTGTACGAACCGCTCATCGCGATGCCAGCCGCGAATAGATCCGTGTGCGCGAGCAGGTTCGCGACCATGAACGCCCCGTAGCTGTGCCCGGCGATGCCGACGCGCTCGGGATCGGCATAACCTGTGCGCGCGGCCGCGGCGACGGCGGCCTCGGCGCTGGCGATGATCTGCTCGAGGAACGTGTCGTTAGCATCGTCGGCGTTACCGACCACGGGCATGCTGACGTCATCGAGCACGGCATAGCCGCTCAACGCGAATGAAAGCTTGAACGCTTCTTCCGGATCCGGAAAGCGCGCGGGCCGGTCCGGTGTCACGGGCGCGCTGTCGAGGCCATAGCGGCGCGGATAGGCCCAGACGAGCAAGGGCATATCACCGAGTGCTTCGGCGTCGGGCGGTACGTATAACGTAGCCGAGAGTTCGACGCCGTCGGCACGCCGATAACGTAACGGGACGCGCTTGACCCGCGCGAGCTCGGGCGCGGGATGCGCTTGGTTGGTGATCGCGCGCATCGCGCCCGTGGTGAGATCGTACAAGCGGTAATTCGGCGGCTCGTCCGCGGTCTCGCGCTGTGTCAGCAGCAGGTTGCCGTCGAACGTCAAGAGATCGACGACGCGCTCGTAGCCTTCGCCGTCGGATTCCCAGATCCGCTCGCGCTGCATGGAATCCAGGTTCAGGCGCTCGATGTAGCCGCCCGTGCTCGTCTGACCAACGAGCCAGATTGCGTTGTGCCGGATGCGCACGACTAATTCGCCCGTGCGGTTGCGCCGCGTGAGCGGCGTGCCGAGCGCCGGGAAGGCGACATCGACGCTGCCGCTGCCGAGTCGGCGCGGCGGCGCTTCGGGCTTGCTCGCATCGACGACCCAGGTGCGCCGGATGCGTTGGTCGGTGTCGTACTCGCTGACGAGCGCGCGATTCGATTCGTCCAGCCACTGGATGCCTGCGAAGCGGTGCGGACTGCTGTAGATGACCGTGGGCGGTGCCGTGAACGGCGCGCCCTGTGCGACGACCTGCTCGTCGCCGCCTTGGCGCTCGACCCAGACCAACGTCCGCGGATACGTGGGTTGCCAGCGTACGGCCTTGGGTGCGTCGGGTGTGGCCTCGGAGTTGCTCAGCAGCGTGCGCAGCAGCCGGCCTTCGCGGTCCCAGACCTCGATACGCTCGCTCCAGCTTTCGAGCGAGCCTAAGTAGGAGTAGTGCGGTAGCCCGAGTGTCGCGAGGAACAGCTTGCCGTCCGGCGACGGCGTGATCGACTCCAAGATCATCGGGCGGCGGAAGCGTTGCCGTTCGCCGGTCGCGATATCTACAAACTCGAGCTGCGAGTAGAGGAAGTGGGGCACGAGCTCGTGATCGAGCCGTGAGGGCATGCCCGCGAGCGTGATCGGTGAGACGGCCTCGGCAACGGTCATCGTCGACAGCGGTGCGCGGTAGGCCGGCTGGACGCGGCACAGCAGCTCGCGGTTGTTCGGCATCCAGCTGCACGGAGCGCCGCGGGCTGCGTTGAGCCGCGCTGCGGTCAGGCGATGCGCCTCGGCCGTCGCCGGATTGCCGAGCCAGAGCTCGACGCCCGTCGATGTCGTCACGGTGAACGCGAAACGTGAGCCGTCCGGCGACCAGAGCGGATAGCCGATCGTGACGTCATCCGGCAAGGCGATCTTGGTCTGATCACCCGTCTCGTGATCGATCAGCGTGAGACCGAAGTACGGAATCGGTGCGTGCGGCGCAAAGGTCGCCGGATCGAGTCTGCGCCCGGCGACGGTCAAGGTCGGCGCGCTCAGCAGCTCGAGCGGCAGGTAACTGTGCTGATGGACGAGCAGCAGGTAGCGCCCGGAAGGATCCGCTGCCGGGGCAGGCAGCCGCGGCAGATCGAGCAGCTCTACGACGATGTCGGGCAGGATGGCCTCTTGGGCCTGCGCAGCCGGCGCCAGCAACGAGGCCCAGACCCCCGAGAGGGTCAGGAGCGCGACGGTCAGGCTGGCTGTAGGCGCCCGACGGCATCGGTCATGCTTTGCGTTCGTTGGCACGGGGCGGTCGGACCCGACATATTCTGTTGAAACCGCCAAAGTGTCCGCCAAGCCCTGGGTTGATTCAGTGTCGCCGATCAAGGAACTAGACAATTTAGTTATGGTTATTTCACATAACCTACCCATTACTATCTAATTTGGCAAGAAAAAACGGGAAACTGAACTCAGCGCGGCCGACGTCGCATTTGTTGCGCTCTGCACCGACGGGCTGCCTCCGCGCGGCGGTAACAGCCCCGCCTCCCGATGCTAAAGGACGCTTTGTCCTCATTCAGGAATCACCCATTGTGGGCTTTAAGCTTGACCGCGGTGAAAACATCGAGGCGCGCAAGAGAATTACGGATACACGAGGATCCATGGGAGCGGATACGGTTTCGGGTTTATCTGCTCTAAGTCCCCGCAAGGACCAAGACGCAGCTCTCGGTATCAGAGCAAAGACCGGTCGGCAGTATACTGCCGGCTGGTTCTTGCTCTGACTCTGTGACGCTATGAGGAAAGCGGGCGCGTTTTCGTTGCTGGCCTTAGCGGGCGTGCTTCTGGCACAGGAGTCCCCGCGTAAAACCGCAACGGATTCTCTCGTGGCTGCCGCAGCGCAGCTTGGCGCGCTCGTCGGGCATGGCTACGAGGCGCTCGACGCTGAGGCGCGCGCTGCGCTGACGCCCGCACTGGTCGTTTCGCTCGAGACGTTTCGGGACGAGGCGATCGCGCGCGGCGTCGAGCCGATGCCGATCGAGGATCTCGAGGCGTTCGACGGACATCTACCGGACGACGTGCTCGCGAGCGTGCGTTGGCGCATCGAGCCTGAATCTTTGCT
>JAHEEM010000074.1 GCA_024640695.1 Rhodospirillaceae bacterium
TGAAGACCTCGGATCTCTGCGGTTTTTCTCAGCTGGTAACTGCCCTCCCGCAATTGAGAACCTGATGAGGTAATTATCAGAGTGAACGCAGAGACTCAGACTGGAACCAGTTCCTAATCGCAATCGCGACCAAAGGCACATGCTGGGATTTTCGGCAGAAGCGGTCCTGGAAACAGTGCCGGCCCTCTGTTCGAAACCACAGCACATTGAAGCGCAGGCAACCGGATCAAGGCGTTAGATGGTGGCCAGGGGCGGAATCGAACCACCGACACGCGGATTTTCAGTCCACTGCTCTACCAACTGAGCTACCTGGCCATTACTGGGATTTTGCGGATTTTCAGTCTCCGCCTACCCTGCCGCTGCGCGGCCCTGCTACCGGGTGATCGCGGGCAGCTCGCGGATTCTCGATCCTCGCCTGCCTGGCCGCCGGAAACAGGCAGTATTAGACCGGCGCTGTCGCCGCGCCGTCAAGGGCGTATCGAAGCGCCGCTGCCCGCGTAATCATGCCCAAGCACCCTCTGCAGGCTGAAATGGCTTGCCGCGGCGCTTATTATGCATGCGTCCCGGGAAGAATTGTCGACGAGGACCAGTAGAACCCATGAGTGAGAAAAAGATCTATCCGGTACCTGCGGCGGCCGCCAAGCGAGCCTGGGCCGACGAGGCCAAGTACCAGGCCATGTACCAGACCTCGACCGAGGATCCGGTGCGCTTTTGGGCCGAGCAGGCCAAACAGCTCGAGTGGCTCAGGCCGTTCACGAAGGTCAAAGACGTCTCCTTTGACGCCTCCGACCTGCACATTCGCTGGTTCGAGGATGGCGAGCTCAACGTCGCAGCAAACTGCCTCGACCGGCACCTCGCCAAGCGCGGCGATCAGACCGCGATTATCTGGGAAGGCGACGATCCATCGGTCGACGCAAAGATCACCTATCGCGAACTGCACGAGCGCGTTTGCCGGCTCGGAAACGCACTGCGAACACAAGGCGTCAAGAAAGGCGATCGAGTCACGATCTACATGCCGATGATTCTGGAAGCTGCTGTAGCAATGCTTGCGTGCGCTCGCATCGGCGCCGTGCATTCGGTCGTCTTCGGCGGCTTTTCACCCGAGGCGCTGCGCGGCCGGATCGAGGACTGCGCATCAAACGTCGTGATCACGGCCGACGAAGGCGTGCGCGGCGGCAAGAAGATCCCACTCAAAGCCAACGTCGACGCGGCGATCGCCAAACTCACGAACGAACACGTGGATACGGTCGTCGTCATAAAGCACACGGGTAGTGCGATCGACTGGATCAACAGCCGCGATCATTGGTACCACGAGATCACGGCCGCCGCCGATACGAACTGTCCGGCCGAGCGTATGAACGCCGAGGACCCGCTGTTCATTCTGTATACATCCGGCTCAACCGGAAAGCCCAAGGGCGTGCTGCACACGACCGCGGGCTATCTGCTGTTCGCCGCAATGACGCACAAGTACGTCTTCGATTATCACGACGGCGACATCTATTGGTGCACGGCTGATGTCGGCTGGGTCACGGGCCACAGCTATATCGTCTATGGCCCGCTCGCCAACGGCGCGACGACGCTGATGTTCGAAGGCGTACCGAACTACCCCGACACGAGCCGCTTCTGGCAGGTCGTCGACAAGCACAATGTAAACATCTTCTACACCGCCCCTACCGCTATCCGCGCGCTCATGCGCGACGGCGATGCACCCGTCAAGCGCTGCTCGCGCAAGAGCCTGCGGTTGCTCGGCACGGTCGGTGAGCCGATCAACCCCGAAGCCTGGGAGTGGTACTACCACGTCGTCGGCGACGGGCGGTGCCCGATCGTCGATACCTGGTGGCAGACCGAGACCGGCGGGATTCTGCTGACGCCGCTGCCGGGAGCCATCGCGCTCAAACCGGGCTCGGCCACGCTGCCGTTCTTTGGGATCAAGCCCGCTATCGTCGATCACGAAGGCAAGATCCGCGAGGGCGAAGCCGTCGGTAATCTCGTCATACTCGACAGCTGGCCGGGACAGATGCGCACCGTCTACGGCGACCACAAGCGCTTCTTCGAGACTTACTTCAGCCAGTTCCCGGGCAAGTACTTCTCAGGCGACGGCGCGCATCGCGACGCGGACGGCTACTACTGGATCACGGGCCGCGTCGACGATGTCATCAATGTGTCCGGCCACCGTATGGGCACGGCCGAGGTGGAGAGCGCGCTCGTCGCTCATCCGAAAGTTGCCGAGGCGGCGGTTGTCGGCTTTCCACACGACATCAAGGGCCAGGGCATCTATGCCTACGTCACCCTGATTGCGGAGGAGACGCCCACCGAGGAGCTGCGCAAGGAGCTCGTCGGCTGGGTGCGCAAAGAGATCGGCCCAATTGCAAGTCCCGACTTCATCCAGTGGGCGCCCGGCTTGCCAAAAACGCGCTCGGGAAAAATAATGCGGCGCATTCTGCGCAAGGTTGCGGCGAACGACTACGACAGCCTCGGCGACACCTCGACCCTCGCAGATCCCTCGGTAGTCGACGACCTCGTCAAGAACCGGTTGAACAAAGGCAATTGACGCCGCGCTCGGCAGATCATCTGACGATCCACCAGCGTTGCAGTCATTCCTCGACGAAATCCGGAGGAGGTGCGGAGCCGTCGCCGAAAAAGAACTTCTCCATCTCGGCCTCAAGGAACTTGCGCGCCTTGGTCTCGTAAGGCGTCAATCGATACTCGTTGATCAGCATCGTCTGATGACTGAGCCAGCGTTGCCACGCCTCTTTGGACACGTTGTCATAGATGCGCATGCCGAGCTCACCTGGATACGTCGGACGCTCGAGGCCCTCCGCCTCGGTGCCGAGCATCACACACTGAACGCGATGACTCATAGGCTGGCGCCCCTTGAGGAATAGACCGACTGCAGCAACGCTGCAATTGGGGCGGCAAGTCCGGGCTTCGATTTCATGGCAGGTTTATACCAAAGCCAGTCCGGCCGATCCATGACAACCGCTGGTGCGGCCTCGAGCTTAAGCAGCGTCGGCGCAATCGTGAGATCGAAGTGCGTAAACGCATGATCGATAGCTGGCAGATTGCGCTGAACGCTCACACGCGCGTTCAAGACTCTATCGCACCAGACATGCTCATCTTCGTGCTCAGCGAGCTCCGGCAGACTGAATAATCCGCCCCAGATACCCGCGACCGGCCGGCGCTCGAGAAGCACGCCTCGCTCGGAGTCCTGCACGAGCAGTACCCGCACGCTGCGTTGAGGTCGGATTCGACGCGGCCGTGGCGCCGGCAGCTCGGCCTGGCGGCCGTCGCGCGAGGCAACGCAACCCTCGCCTAACGGACACGCCTCGCACGAGGGTCGCGCGCGAGTGCATACCGTCGCGCCGAGATCCATGATCGCCTGCGTATAGGCACCGACGTCGTTATCAGGCGTGTGCGCTTCGGCACATTGCCAGAGCTCATTTAGCACGGATGCTTGGCCGGCCCACCCCTGGATACCATGGTAACGGGCAAGCACGCGCTTGACGTTACCGTCGAGTATCGGCGCACGGACACCGTGAGCAAGAGCGACGATTGCGCCCGCGGTCGAGCGCCCGATGCCCGGCAGCTCCACCAGTTCGGCGACGCTCGCCGGCAACTCGCCGCCGAGCTCTGCAGTGATCCGAGACGCGGCTTTATGCAGATTCCGTGCACGCGCGTAATAGCCAAGGCCGGACCAATGTGCCAGCACCTCGTCGAGATCCGCTGCGGCGAGAGCGGTCACAGAAGGAAAACGTCGCATGAATCGCTCGAAATACGGGATCACCGTCGTCACCTGTGTCTGCTGCAGCATGATCTCCGACACCCATATCAGATAAGGAGTGGGATCACGCTGCCATGGCAAATCGTGGCGGCCATGTTGCTTGAACCAGATCAGCAAACGTTCGGCGAAAGAGTCCACGTCAACGCCCTGCGAGCTCAGGAGACAACTCCTGGGCGAGGCGCTCGATGCGTTCTACGGCACGGGCACCGCCGCTCTGCAGCTTGCGCTGCAGTATCCACGGCCCGACGATTGGCGGCACCCAAAAAGTGGGGACCATCTCGAGGTGATAGAGGACGCGCGTGCCGCCGGCTTCGGGCTCCAGGCGCCATTCCGACACGCTGTGCTCAAAGTCACTCTGCTCTGGCAGCGTGATAGTACGAATCAGGCCAGGCGCCTCGCTCTCGAGAAGCTCAACGCGCATCAAGCTACGGCAGAAGATCAGCACGCAGCCTTCCATGCGCGTGAACACGACCGGTGTGCCTTCTGGCGTCGGGTCCAGGAAGCCGTACTCTTTGTAGACACTCGAGATCCGACCAAAACGGTCGTAATCAGTCAGGATCACGAACACCGCCTCCCGTGGCGCGGCCATAAAAGCATCGGCATCGAGCTCATAGCGTCCCGCATCGTAGTCCACGGTCACGCTATCGAGCGTCGCCGCTCGCACAATCCAGGCCGCGAAAACGAAGCCGAGCGCGACCGCCACGGTGCGCCAGAGCTTGCTCACCGGTCGAACAGCCCCCGCAAGCGATCCTGCAGGCGCTCTTGAAGCTGCTCGCGCTCCTCTTCAACGCGCTCATCGACCGCCTCCTGCACTCGCGCACTCACCATGGCACTAAAGTCAGGCCGCACGCTCGGCGCGCCCAAGCTCCCGACCACGGTTAGGGGCAGGGAATCCCCGGCCAGATCTTCCATGAGCGGGTCGCTCTGCAGCAATTCGCTATCGACAAAGGTCGCCGTGACTGCGAAGTCCATCATGTCGTTGAGCAACTCGACAGTGCCAGAACCGGCCACGGTCATGAAATCGAAATTGGCCGTGAGATCGTTGTTGGTCAGCACAGCATCTTCTATCGTCCCGGAGGCTGAAATTCGCGAGAACGCCGTTCGCGGCGCGCCTGCGGGTTCCGCCGGTGCGTCGGTCTGGCTTGCGAGGGCCCGCGCGCGGCGCATTTGGTACCACATATCTACACCCTCCCAAGCCCCGTCGGTCAATGCGAAACTGACGTCGCCGTCGAGTTGGCGCATGGCCTCGCCGACGTTTGCGCCGGTGGCCGACACATCCAGGTCCAGACCCATAGTGCCCGTGAACATCTCGCTATCGAGGTAATCCTGCATGAATGCGGCGACATCAACGGCCGCGAGCTGCTGCTCCAGCGTCAGCAAGGCCGAATTCTGCTGCACGTCGATACCGATCGTGCCGGCATAGGTGCCGCCATAGAGACCAGCGGACGGGGTCAGGCGCACGCGGCCGTTTTGGGCCGAGACTTGTAAGGCGAAGTCCGAGAAACTGAGTCCGTCGAACTGCAATGCGCCGACCGCCATTCGACCGTTAGCATTAAGTGTGCGCAGCAAGTCGAGCGGCAGGTCGACCTCGTCGAGCGATCCCTCGTCCTCGGCCGACGCCTCTTCCGCAGGCGGCAGGTAGCGGTCGGCATTGATCTCATCAATCGCGAGATTGAAGCTGATTGTCTCGCCCTGCATGCCGAGCGAGCCGGTAAGCTCACTGTCATCGAGCATAAGCGACATCTGCTCGAGCATCATGCGGCTGCTGTCGTAGGCAAGCTGCGCGCTCGCGCTGACATTTTCGAGCACGTCGGGGTCGGCAGTCTCAATGTCGATATCGAGAAGTTCCATGATCTGCGCAGGATCGAATTCCGCGATCTCGATGCTCCCGGCCAGGCTTAAATTCGAGAACAATTGCCGCCCGGAAAGATTGCCGTTGACGTTGATGTCGAGAAACTCCAGCTCGAGCCCGCGCAGTTCGACCGTCTCGGCATCGAGATCCGCTTCGAGCGCCTCGAAGCTCATCGCGAGCGCACCCTCGCCACCGGGCCATGCCGCACCGCGACCGTCGATATCGACGACGAGCTCCTCGAGCAGATAGCTGTTGTCGTCGAGGCTGAGCCTGGCCTGCATCTCCGCCGACAGATTGATTGCGATATCTTCACCCGCCAGCGCAAAGCTCGTGCGCATCGGAAAGGCGGCATCGAGACTGAAATCGGAGAGCTCGAGATTGAAGTCTGCGAGTTGCCAGGTCGCGCCGGTGGTTGCATCCGTCCAGGTGACGTTCGCATCCTCGATCGCGATTGCCTGCACTGCGATGGCGAGCTCTCCGCCCCCTTCCGGCGCCACGGCCTCATCGTCGTCGACGAGCGCATCGTCGGCCTCCTCGGCAGTAGCCGCCTGGCCCATATCCTCCCAATTGCCCTGGCCTTGGGCGTTACGGGCCAGGTTCAGGGTCAAGCCGGACAACCGCGCTTCGTCGATCTCCAGCCGCCGGGATAACAGCAGCGGAAAGAGCCCGACCTGCAGGCGGGCACCCTGGATACGGGCAAAGGGCTCGGCCCCGAAGCCGGCGGCGTTGCTGAGATGGGCCTCACCGACGGCGATACGCAGCCGCGGGAACACCTGCAGCTCGAGGTCCCCGTCGAGGGTCAGGGTCCGCCCGGTCGAGTCCTCGACCGCCGCGGCGATCTCCGCCTTGTAGTCGTTGGGGTCGAAGAGCATGGCCACGAGCACGAGGGCCGCAATGAACAGGCCAACCAGGGCACCAATGACGATCCCAAATGTTTTCAACAACTTAGCCATAATCCCACCTCGAGCGAAGGCACGCGGTCATTCTAGAGTGAATCCCTAGGGCAGCCCTATGATACAGGTCCGCCTGCGCGGGCGGACCTCTCTCTGGGACTGGAGGCGGCGGTCCAGCCGGTCTCCATCTACCAGGTCGCCAGAGGGACGCGTGGCGAGTAGATTCCTTGCAACAGGCTCGAGTGATGGCTGAGCGCAGCCCCGATAGACCGCAGAGCCCGGCAGGGTCGAAGACTCCGAACTTCACCTCGCTGAGGCCGGGGCAGAATCTCTGCCACATTCGTGGCCTGTGGAAATGTCGCCGGGCTGGTAGCCGATTCGCGGACTAAACGCTCTCGCTGGCGTTGGCTCTCCATGAACCGGGTATGGGAGCCGATCCTAGGTAATCAGCCTTTGGGAGCTGTGTATTACCCGCTGATCAACGTTCGCGAATAAAGGCATTATGCGTCACGATAACCGCAACCAACTCGGCAAGACGGGCCGGGCTAGCGCGCCAGCAGTCCTGTGACCGAGGCTTCGCGCGCCGCGTCCCTGACTTTGACTCGCTTGGCTATGCTCGCAGTAAGCTTCTCCAGACGACTTCTTCTAATACCCCTGGGAACCTCGAGCCTCATCTCGCGAAGCGCCTGGCACGCCTGCTCTACTGACAAGCCCTTCACGCCCACATTGCCAAGAAAAGCCGCAATCAGCGCATTCCATGGCGACTTGTTACCCCAGTAATGCTTCAACCACTCGGTCGTTGGTTTCAGATCGCCGCCACGCTGCAGGGAAAGGCTCAGCGCCAGCTGCTCGAGGTGCGGTTTGTGTAGTTTCGCGGCGCACATCTCGTCCATGCACTCCAGCGCGTCGGCCAGATATTCGGTGCTGCGCTCGGCAGGCAGTGCGACAACGCCGGCGCACCACATGGCACTGTCCTCGTTGATCGTGAACTTGCCGTAAGTATTGCCCCGCGCTTTGACCCAGGTCTTCCTTGCCGAACCACCCTTCCCGCTCAACAGGTAGACGCGCTCGTCCATGAAGCACTGGCCGCGACCGAGTTGCTCGAGGAACTCGTTCAACGGGCGGTCGCAGGCGACATCACAGTCCAGGTAGATTAAATCACCAGGCAGCTTCTCCGCCATGAGTTGCATGGCCTTGATCTTGATTCGGAAGAAGTGATCGTGAACACCCTTCCACTTCGTCAGGGTCTTGTGGTCGATGAGCATCACACTGATGCGATCTCCGAGCCATGCGTACCATTCAGGCTTATCGGTGATGATGGTAACCGTGGCCCCGTCTTCAGGAGCCGTATTGGCCAGGATACTAAGCGCGGCAAAGTTCGCCTGCCGATGGATGAACTCGGTGTCACCAACGGTGAACATCATGAAATTGCTGGTACCCATCTGAAGAATTCTCCGTTCAACGTTCGACCCCCTCCGAGGGCTCATCAAATGTAACACCGATCAGCGTTGCACGGGACCGGCGTGATGAGGCCTCAGTACACCCGTCAGAGATTTGAGAAGAACGCACGGTTACTCGCGCATCAGGCTGGACGACGGTTTGCTAGGTATTGACGAGTCGGGTAATCCTCCTCAGTTTCAGTGGGATGTCTCGCTGTGATTTTCTGCCTTTCTCGACACAGAATCTCATGCTGTTCTATCGCATCAGCGGGGACCCTTGCGGACTGTTGATCACTAGCACCAGAACAACTGGAATGAACTGAACAGCAGCTGTTGCTTACTGATCGAACCGGTCCGTTGGTCTATGTAACCAAACTAACCCGGTTGTCGTAACGCAGAATGTAGCCGACTCCGACGTAGAAGCGACTACGATCAAATGAATCGACGCGGCGGCCATCACCGACGGTCAAGCCCGACATTCACCAATGGCTCAGCGTAGAACGAGAGATACACAGCCCCGCAGTTAAGGTTCTGCTGGTTCGGCGAATCGTTGAGAGCCAGAAAATTGCGCAGGCGTGTCGATAGAACGAAGGCACTCCCCGAGGGCTGCGCACTAAAACGGTGCGCACAGCCCACAGCATGCACTAGTACCGCGCCGCCCACTCCATAGCTAATGTTTAAGTCCTTGAAATATAGAAGCTATTTGACTTGGCACAGTTCCTGCTTCTGAGCAGTGCAGCGGTCGGCGGACCAAGCGCTGATTACTCATTTACGAATTTTTGAACCATAAAGGACTATTGCGATGAAAAGATCAGGAATTTGGATTACGACCCTCGCGCTGTCGATGGGAAGCGGCACGGCGATGGCTCAAATCACCGCGAACGCCAGCGTCACCAACAACTACCTGTGGAGAGGCCTGACCCAGACTATCAACAAGCCCGCCGTGCAGGGCGGTCTCGACTGGTCCCACGACAGCGGGTTCTACGCCGGTACCTGGGTATCCAACGTCGAGTATGCGCCGGGCGACCCGTACTCCTACGAGCACGATCTCTATTTCGGCTTCTCCGGTGGTGATGAAATCACCTACGATATCGGCTGGCTCTATTACAACTACGACTCGCTCGCCAACATCGATTTCCATGAGCTCTACGGCACGATCGGCTACGGTGGTTTCAGTGCCACTGCCTATCTGCTCGGAGGCACCGAGGCTAAGGAATCCGACTATGAGGGCGATTTCGGAGTCACCGGAGCCGATTTCGGCTTCGGCCAGGCCTACTACCTGTCCTTAGATTACGAATTCGAAACCGAGAGTGGCCTCGTCATTGGCCTCCATGCCGGTCAACACGACGGCGACTTCATGACGTGGTTTAATTTCGCCACCGATAGCTACATTGACTATGCCATCTCATTCGGCGTCAACAATTTCACGTTCACGATATCGGACACCGATCTCGACTCTACGCTTAGCCCGGGTTCGGCGCCCTATGCCCCTGGTCTTGACATCAGTGGCAACGACAACGGCGAGCCCAAGTTCGTCCTGTCGTACTCGATGGATTTCGATCTCTAATCTCGCTCTTCTGACGCAACTGGAACGGCCCGTTATCGGGCCGTTCTTTTTTGCGCCCGCAACACAGCCGGCCGACGAGCGCTCAGCTACAGCGAATGGAACAGACTGAGCTGCAGCTGACCCTTATCGACGTCATCGGTTTTCTGGTGCATGTAGCCGAGCTGAATACGCAGATTGTCGCGCAGGCTATATCCGTACGCTAGATAAAAACGGTTGCGGTCGAAAACATCAACGGTCCGGCCGCTGCCTATGTTCCGATTGAGGTTCACGAACAGCTCGTTGTAAAAGGAAAAATAGTGCGCACCAGCGGCCAGGGTATCCTGGTTGAACGGGATATTGAGGGCGAAGAAATATCGCGCCCTTAGGCGGAAGTCCTGGTTATCGACCCAGCGTTGCTCGGAGCGAAATCGGTGGGCCAGGTACAGCCGGCGCCCGACGCGCTGCGGAATCAGCGCCTCCTGGTAGAGGCGTTTCTCGCGAACTGCGTCGCCGCTCGGCCCGAATGGCTCGGACGAGATATGCGCTGCGCCGAACGTGAATAACCCGCGTCCGCTGTCAGGCTGCCAGGTCAGCCCACCTCGAATCAGAAGCTGCTCGAGATCACCGCCAGTATCCCAGTTGCGATGCTGAATATCGCCCTGGAGTCCGAACTTCCGTTCGCCGGCGGCAACATTCCAAAAGTACATATACCAGGCACCGGTCTGATCCTCGTCGACCTGTGCCCACGAAGGGGCCGAGATGAGGGAACCACCCATGGCGACGAATATAAGTACAGTACGAATCACGAGTTTGCTGCTCATCTCCAATGCTCCAGGTCTATTGCAGGTTTCGAGTCCGCAAACCCCGCGAAACCCACAAGCGCGGCGGGTACATCCCGCTAGGCTCATTGGAATATGGCCTCGAAAAGGAAAGCGGTCTCGGAATCGGCTTACATGCTCGCCGCCAGGACGGCAATTTCAGTGAGTTCTTCAACGGCGTGCCCGGTAGCTACACGGACTACAGCGTGTGATTCAGTCAGGATAATTTGACGTTCACGATCTCGGGCACAAAGCTACCCGACGCGGATCCCGACAACTCTGACAACGACGAAATGAAGTTCGTAGTTTCATACCGCATGGATTTTATCTCTAATTCCTCTGTCTCTACTGTTAGAGAGAGCTGAACTTAGGAGGTGATTCCCAAACGGAATCACCTCCTTTTTCGCTCCTGAATAGACGCTTCTCTTGGATACCTAGCCCGCTAAGCTAGGGCAATCGATAACGTCTGCGGCGCGTATTGCTATCCTGGTTTACGCTGTTCCCGCTGGTATCGGATCACCAAACTTGGCGTTACTTCCTCCTCCTTTCAGCACTTCATCTACGGCAGCACGCACCGCGTCGATCCGGTTCTCGTAGCGCGTATCGACGGGGAGGCAGTGAATTGCATCAAGACCGGATAAGGTACTGCGGACCGTGTCGTTCATTCCCGTCTCGTACACCGTCTTTCCTGCGGCCTTGGCATCGCAAATGATGGTTTCTACCGCGCGAGCTGCCGACACATCTACGAACGGTACTCGAGCAAAATCGAGAACGATTGCGCCCGATCTGTTCTTGACTCGCTCACGAACCTGATGGCCGACATCCGCTGCGGCGCCGAAGCTCAATGGACCAACGAATTCGAACACGGTTACTTGGCCTTTAGCTTTTTCGAGCAACGCTTTCTCTTCCGCGGTCGACGTATCTTTGCCATCGCTGATACCGCTAAACTGCTTTAGTTGCTCGTCGGCAAGCTGCTTGACGAACGCCAATGCCGCGAGAACCACGCCGGCTGCAACTGCCGTGATCAGATCGACGAACACCGTGAGCAGAAGCACCAATCCCATCAGAGCAAGATCCAAGCGGGGGCCTTTGTGTGCTCGTTTTAGATAGCCAACGTCGATGATGTCGTAACCGACCTTGATTAGAATGCCCGCCAGAACAGCATGGGGTATCAATGCCGCCAACGGCGCGAGACTGATTACTACCAACAGCAACAGTACAGCGTGCAACATCCCCGAGATCTTCGTCAGTCCGCCGGTTCGAATATTTACCACGGTGCGCATCGTGGCGCCGGCTCCGGGTATGGCACCAAACAGGCCTGCGAACGTGTTTCCTATGCCTTGGCCGATGAGCTCACGATCGGAGTCATGACGCGTACGTGTCATATTGTCCGCTACCAGTGAGGTCAGCAGGCTGTCGATGGCACCGAGCACGGCAAGCAATACGGCGGCTTCCAGGACGATACCGATCGTATCGGCGCTAAATCCCGGCATTACGAACGCAGGGAAGCCGGTAGGAATGTCACCCAGGATGGGGGCGCCGCTGAGAAACAGACTCAGTACCGTGCCGATCAATAGCGCAGCCAACGGCGCGGGGAGGATCTTTCCAAGTCGCTTCGGCCACATAAAGACCACACCTAGCGTGACGAGGCCGATGGCCAAGGCTGCGAGGTTCGGATCCAGCACGGCACCCGGAATTGCAGTGAGCGCCGGAATCGTTCCACCACCCTCGGGCTCATGTCCGAACAAACGAGAGAGCTGCAGGGCAATGATGATGCAGCCGATACCACTCATGAACCCGGATACCACCGGGTACGGCACGAGTCTGATGTATTGACCCAGCTTGAACACGCCTAGCAGGACCTGCAGCACGCCGGCGAGCACGACCGCGCTAAATACGAGCGTCGGGTTGCCGCTCAACGACGCAAATACGCCGGCGAACACGACCACCATCGGTCCAGTAGGGCCGGACACGTTCGATCCTGTTCCGCCGAACAAAGACGCGAAAAATCCCACGAAAATCGCACCCCAGATGCCTGCGATGGGTCCTGCGCCGGAAGCTTCACCGAAGGCCAGCGCCAACGGCAAAGCGATAATTCCGGCCGTCACACCACCGTATACGTCTCCGCGTAAATTCGATAGATCAAAGAACTTCATAGTCGTTACTCTTGGTTAGATGACTCTTACTTAGGCAGCGCAGCCAGATGACTTTGCTAGTTTCGCAACTTCTACGGCATAACGCTGATCCACCGGAACGAACTTGTTCTGCACCTCGTCGAGGGCGTGAACGTCACCGGTCTTAATGTCGTAAACCCAGCCATGTAGCTTCAAGGTTCCCTTGGCCAGTCCTGTGGCAACGGTCGGATGGGTCTTTAAGTGTTGGAGCTGCAACATCACATTCTGCTCGAGTAGCAGCCGCATACGCGTGGCGTCATCAGCGTCCGGGGCGATGTGCTTAACCACGTCAACGGCGGCCTTGGAGTAGCTCAGCCATTCCTTGACGTGCGGCAAGGAATCCAGGCCTTCGGGATTCATTGCGCCCTTCATTGCGCCACACTCGGTATGTCCACATATCACGATATGCGGCACGTGAAGCGCGGCAACGGCGAACTCGATTGCAGCGGTCGTGCTGCCGGTATGCAGTATGTGCGGCGGTACGATGTTGCCAGCGTTGCGAACGATAAACAGTTCTCCTGGATCCGTTTGAGTAATCATTGCCGTCTCTATGCGCGAGTCCGAGCAAGTAATGAACAGCGCCTCAGGCTCTTGACCCTTGCTGAGCTTCTCGAACAGGTCTTTCTTTCCTGGGAAAATGTCGTTCTGAAAACGAATCACTCCGGCTGCGAAATGTGGCATCTCGGTCTCCTGTTGATTAATTTACGTTAGTGCTAAATTGCTAAGTGTCGATCTTCGTATGGTTACCTGACTCATCAGACCATAGCTGTCGGACATCGCTTATGACCGACTTATTAATTCCATAGAGCCGTCCCTCGACGAAAGCCAAACCCTCAATGATCCAGTCTGCGATCTCTGGCTGTGTCAGGTGGTAATAGCGGTGGCGCCCATCGCGACGCTCTTCAACGATGCGATACCCTCGCAGCAGGCCCAGATGCTGGGAGACCCGCGGCCCCGGCAGATCGAGTTCGTCCACAAGGGTGTTGACGTCTTTTTCGCCCGAACGCAGCTCCTCGATGATCCGGATCCGGTCCGGATGGGCAGTAATTCTGAATATTTCAGCCAGTTCTTTGGCGACAAGCTGTCGTGCAGGCATTGAGCATCTCCAGCGCTAGGTGGCCCACCGGGTGACTCGGTGGATTTGATTAGCTTCAAAGAATG
>JAHEEM010000277.1 GCA_024640695.1 Rhodospirillaceae bacterium
GAAGATATCCAATCCGTCTTCGCGCGAGAGCTCGACCTCGCCGGCAGTGATCTCGAGACGATCGGGCTCGTCTGCTTGTGCTTCGGTCGCAGGGCTCGGCGCTGCAGGCGGCGGGGGCGGTAGGCACATGAGCTCGGCTGACCAGCCGACATTAGGCATGGGCGCGAGCAGCCAAAACAGCTTGCGTAAGATATTCTTTGGTCCCACAAAGACGGCGCTAGATAATCGAATACAATGGCACAGTTGCGATACCGCTTCAACGAACCCCCCAGGATGGTCGGGTGAAAGCGATGCTTTTGGCCGCGGGTCGCGGTGAGCGCATGGGGGAGCTTACGCAGTCGCTGCCGAAGCCTTTGCTCGAGGTGGGCGGGGAGCGGCTGATCGAGCGTCAGCTCAGGCTCCTCGCGCGCGCCGGCGTGACCGAGATTGTGATCAATCTGTCGTACCGCGGGGCGGAAATTCGGGAGCTCGTCGGTGATCTCACCCCGTGGGGTCAGCGCGTAGTCTACAGCGAAGAAGGCGAGCCGCCGCTTGAGACGGGTGGCGGCATTGTGGCGGCGCTGCCGCTGCTCGGTCAGGCGCCATTTATCGTTGTCAACGCCGATGTCTATACCGACTTCGATTATTCCGCGCTCCTTGGTGCGGACACAGATAACGTCCTGGTGCTCGTGCCGAACCCGGAACATCATCCGCATGGTGACTTCGGTCTCGATCGCTCGGGTGTAGTGATACGCCGCGAGCCACTGTTGACCTATAGCGGCATTTCCTTGTTGAGCCCGGCAATATTCGCGGGCATCGCACCAGGTCACCAGCGGTTGCGCCCGATACTCGAGGCGGCGATCGAGCAGCGGGCACTTGCGGGGCTTTACTTCGGAGGCGTGTGGGAGGACGTAGGCACGCCGGAGCGGCTCGACGCGGTGCGTCGGCTCGCCGCAGGGCTGGTTCCGACCGGCTGATTCTCATCGCGAGCCCGCGTTGTGCGATCATATGCGCGGCGCCGCGGCTTCGAGTGCGTACCGGCTGCCCTAGCGGCACTCGCCTGTTTACGCCACGACGCGCTCTCGGAACATGAAGCTTGCTCACTCGCGTCCTTTCTCAACGTAACTTTGCAATTTACCTGACCGGCAGCGCCTTCTCGCTACACGGGCTTTGGATCCAACGGGTTGCAATCGGCTGGCTCGCTTGGGAGCTAACTGCATCGGAGGCTTGGCTCGGCTTGCTCGCGCTTGCGGAGCTCATGCCCGTGGTGATTTTCGGTCCCCTGTTCGGCGTCTGGGCAGACCGGCTCGACCGCAAGACGGTCGCGTATGTCACCAACGGAATCAACATCGTCTTGTGTGGGGTGCTTGGGTTGCTGACGGCGCTCGCAGCGATCGATATCTATACGCTTTGGGTCATCACGGCCTTGCTCGGTTGCGTGAGCAGCGCGTTTCAGCCTGTGCGGTTATCGCTGATCCCCAGTCTCGTTCCGCGCGAGCTATTGTCCGAGGCTGTGGCCGCGCAGTCGATTGTGTTCAACGTTTCGCGGTTTCTCGGTCCAGCGCTCGCCGGCATCGTGATCGCTGCGTTCGGTTTGTGGTCGGCCTTCGCAATCAACGCAGCGTCGTATTTTGCAATGATCGCTGCGTTAATGATTTGCGAGATCAGACCTCGCGCATCGCGCGGCGCGCCGAGCCACTTTCTCGCGGACTTCAAGGAGGGGTTCGCCTACACCTATACGCATGCAGAGATCAGGTGGCAGATTCTCGTCGTGGCGATCTCCGCGCTGACCGGGCGCGCGACGATCCAGATGCTACCCGCGTTCGCGGGCGACATATATGCCGGCGGCAGCAGCATGCTCGCAACTTTGACGTCGGTAGCCGGCGCCGGGGCCGTCGTAGCAGGCCTCGTCCTGGCGCGGCTCGACGTCGGTCATGGCCTGCGTCGGGCGACCCTGCTCGGCACGATCGTGACCGGTGCGCTCATGGGGCTGCTCGGTGCGACAGACAACCTCGTCGCCGGCATCGTCGCGCTCGCCGCATTGGGCTTTTGTCTCACGCTCGTCGGCATTGGATCGCAGACGGTGATCCAGACAGAGGTGACCGAAGTTATGCGCGGCCGGGTACTAAGCTTGTGGGCTGCTGTCGCGTTTGCTGCGCCGGCGCTCGGGGGCGTGTTGATTGGCCTAAGCGCCGAGCTCTGGGGCCTGGGCGCGACAACGGTAGCGGCTGGCGGCCTGTGCGCCGTGCCCGCTACGATCATGGCATGGCGGACCCGAGGCCGCGGTAGCCGCCTTGTGTCGCCCGCCGACTGAAGTCGACCCGGTCAAGGTCAATGGGTGATTGCGTAGATCACGTAGTTCACCGCGAAGCGGTAGGCCAAGCCCGTCATCGGCTCCGGGTATCGTGGGTCGTCAGCGTGCTCCCATGCGTCACCGAGATCCATGTTGTGGTTGATCGCTACGATCAGGCGGCCGTCATCGTCGTAGACGCCCCGCCAGTGCGGCGGCTTGCCGTCCTCGCCGCCCTCCCAGGTTTGGCCCCATGAGAGCGCCGCTAGACCTGGAATCTGAATGCGCTGGTTGAGATCGTAAAGCACGTGCAGCACTTCGTCGGTTTCGGGGATGTCGAGTATCGGCCGGTCGGGAAAAACCCGCAGCATGGACTCGAGAAAGCCCTGCCATTGGTAGTCGCCGTGAAAGTCGTCAACCATCAGAAAGCCGCCCCGGAGCAGGTACTCGCGCAGTTGCTCGGTTTCGTAGTTGTCGAGCACCCAGTTGCCGACCTCGGCGGCGTAGAGCCACGGGTAGTCGAAGATGGACTCATCCGCGAGGCTCAGCTGGCGTCCCCCGTAGCCGCCGGGCTCGACGACGGCGCCATCGATGCGAGTCAGCCGCGTCACGCCCCGCATGAAGTGATACTCCGCGTCCGGCCAGTCCGTGCAGGCTGTACCGCCCCAGCCGCGGCCCCAACCGCCGCCGCCGGCACAGCCCGGGACACCGTTATATAACAGCCGGGCAAATTGGAATTCCGCTACCGGCGTGTCATTCGCACCAGCCGGCGGCTGCGCACGTGGCGCAGCGCCGGTCAGCGGCAGGCCGACGGCGGCCAGAAGTAGAAACGATTTAAGCCGCATAGCCTGGTAACAGTCGTGATCGCCGAGCGGCGGCTGCGCAGTGCGTAAATTTTCGAGGGCTTCGAGTAGACGTCATAACACCATGTACCTTCGGGGCCGCTCCTGGGCGCGGCGACCGCCGGCCGAGGTATGCGAATTCACGTTCGTCGTGCTTGTAGATCGGTGCGCCGATGACCCATGCGTTGCCCGCCTCCAGGTCCGCGAGCGCTAATCGAAGCTGCTCGCTGGGGCATGATACCATCCTGGTAATAGCTGCCGCTGGCCGGCCAGCTTCAGGTCCCGGCGGCACTTCTTGTGCGCTCGGGAGTCACATAAGTGTTGCGCTCTAGGCATGCAGGTCGACTGCGTTGTTCGAATTTTTCTTCAATTATTCACGAGCGACTTTCGTCAACGGCACGTTCTTTCTGGCGAGTGGCTGGCCTGTCTGGTTACTCATATTATCGGCGCTGCTCGGGACTGCAGCGCTGGCCTTCAGCATCGCGCGGCGTCGCGAGACGCTAAGTGTCGTCAAGCTAGGCGTGCTCGGGATTTTGCAGGCGGCAATGCTGAGCGGGCTGCTAGTGCTGCTGTGGCAACCATCGCTGTCGACCGAGCAGCTCAGGGCGCGTGACAATGCCGTAGCGGTAGTCGTCGATACGTCGGCCAGCATGAGCTATGGCGATGGCGAGCAGTCGCGGCTGCAGCAAGCCGTCTCCGCCTTGAACGAGGATGTCCTGGGCGATCTGGATACCTCGCTCG
>JAHEEM010000075.1:0-8088 GCA_024640695.1 Rhodospirillaceae bacterium
CTGGTGGCGGAGCAGGCCCTGGACAAGGCGATTCTCGAGGAGGCGCTCAAGGGAAACTACTGAGCCCCGAGCGGCGGCGGCCAGCGGTTCGGCATGTCCAGAGCGAGCTTGAGGTATCAGAGCGCCGTGCTTGCCGCGTCTTGGGGCAAACTAGGTCCGCGCAGCGACGAGCGCTTGTGGTGCGTGACGATAAAGACGCTCTGACGAAGGCGATCGTCGATCTGGCGAGCGAGTAGGGCCGCTACGGTTATCGGCGCATCACCGCGTTGCTCCGCCAGCAAGGCTGGCACGTGAATCACAAGCGGGTCGAGCGCATCTGGCGACGTGAGGGGCTTAAGGTACCTCAGAAACAGCCCAAGCGTGGCCGTTTATGGCTCAACGAGGGCTCCTGCGTTCGCTTGCGGCCTCAGCACGTCAATCACGTATGGCCCTATGACTTTGTCATGGATCGGACGCATGACGGGCGAGCCTTTCGGATGCTGACGGTCATCGACGAGTACTCCAAAGAATGTCTGGCGATCCGCACGGAGCGAAAGCCCAACCACGAAACGGTGATCGAAACACTGGCAGATCTCTTTCTGCTCCACGGACCCCCGCAATACATCCGATCGGACAACGGCGCTGAGTTCACCGCTCTAGCGATCCGTGAGTGGCTTAGACGGCTCGATGTCCAAACGCTATTTATCGAACCCGGCAGCCCTTGGGAGAATGGTTACAACGAGAGCTTCAACGGCAAGCTTAGAGATGAGCTATTGAGCGGAGAGATTTTTTATGCCTTGAAGGAAGCGCAAATCCTGATCGAGCAATGGCGGCTTCACTACAACACAATCCGACCAGACAGCTCCCCCGGTTATCGAATACCGGCTCCGCAGACCGTCAGGCCACTTGTCATGCCAACCGCTCACACGCCACAATGATCTCGGACTCTCACTCTACAAGTGGACCCGATTCAGGGGGCAGGTCAGGTGCCGCGTGCTTGCTCGGGGCGCGGAAGTATACACCAAGTCACGCACCCCTCATTTGGCGACTCAGCGAGTGCCGGGTATGACGGCTGCGCTCATGTTCAGACGCGGGTTGCAGCGATCTTCGGTGTGGAAATCCGCCTGCTATGATCCGCTCGTGATAGCCAACCGTCGTCATGCTGGCGCAACGAGCGCCCACTCGAAGATCCGCCACGGCGCGTCGAGCGTGGCATGGCCGTGGGCAATCGCACTTACGGTATTCGGGCATGGCGTGTCCGCGGCACCCGTATACCAGCCTCCCGGCTCCAATCTCACCTACGGCGACGTGACTCACGGTCAGCGGCTTTCCTCCGGGACCGGCAATCCGGCTGCGGCGGCTGCGGACGCGGCGCGCGCGGCAGATGCCGGCGACGAACGCCGCTTTGGCACGGTCGTCTCTGCTGTCGCCGGGGTCGAGTTCGGTAACGTCGACGAGTTCTTCACGACGCTCGATGAACTCTCTGGCGCATTCGCATCGACCCCGCCCGATGATGGCGATCCCGGAGGGCCTGGCGATCCACCCGCCGAGCCGCCGGACGATGGCATCGATATCGGCAGAATCGTCGATATCTGTTGCCCCGACCTGCGTGCGCTGATCGATCGGGCGGAAGCGGGACTCAAGACTCGGTTGGCATTGCTTACCCTGATATCGGTTGACGGTTATGCGAAAGGTTTTCGGTCGTTCGATGTCCCGGTCATCACGTCCAGCGACATCGCGGGCGGTGCGTGGACCTTCGGGGTAAATTGGTCGGATTCCGTGAAAGCTTATGGAATCGCCGATCCGACCCTGACATTCGATCGCAACGATGCGCTCGAAGATCTGGAGAACCAGTACGACCTGATGCCCGGCGATCCCGTGACGACAATCGATCTCGTCGGCGACGTCGATCTGGTGTTCGATCCCAGATTAGGCAACGTCAAAGCGGTCCTCGATAATGACAGCACGCTGATCACCAAAGCCTCGAGGACGACTGAGGTATGGCTCGGCTATAGCCGTCGTATCGGCACGATCAAAAGCGGGGACTTGTTCGTCGGCGCGGAGGCCAAATTCTTTGACCTGGATCTATCACGCGTCGGAATCCGTTTCGGCGATATCAAGGATTCGGAGGCCCTGTTCGAGTCAATAAGAGACGCCAGCTATCGCAGTGACTCGGGCTTCGGTGCCGATTTCGGCGTGCTCTGGGTAACCGATCGCTATCAGCTCGGTGCGACGTTGACGAACGTCAACGAGCCGACCTTCGAGTATCCGGCCGTCGATGTTGCCGGCTACCGCGAAGTCGCTGTGATCGACCGGTTATTCCAGGACCAGAGCTACACGATGACGCGGCAGCTAAAGCTCGAGGGTTCTGTTTTCGGCAGCAATCGACGATGGTCGGCGCACCTCGGGCTCGACGCGAACGAGGCTGAGGATCCGATGGGCGACAGCTTCCAGTGGCTGACGCTGAGCAGCGGGCTGTCGACGAATTGGGCGTGGCTGCCCGACTTCCGTTTTGGCTTTCGGCGCAATCTCGCTGGTTCGGAATTAGGGTATCTGGCGATCGGCGCCACGATGTTTCGCTGGTTCAACGTGGATCTTGCCGTGGAGACCAATCGCGTGACGATTGATGAGGACACGTATCCGCGCAGCGCAATGCTGAGTTTAGGGTTTCAAGTAGAATTCTAGAACTCTACGAAAGGAGCTCGCCGACACTGCCGCGCTGAGCTGTGATCGAGTCGAGCTCGTCGCGGTGCCCAGCGATGCGGTCCGCGAGCCTACAAGCTCAGCTAGAAGAGGCAGCCGAATTCCACGCCGACACGTTTACTCTTCGTGTATAGATCCGTGAGCGCCGGGTCCGTGAAATTGAACGAGCGCTTCTCGGCAAATAAATCCACGGCGAGACAGCCGCGGAGCCGGTTCCGGTAGCCGAATCGAGCGCGTGCTTCGCGCGACACCGTGCCACCCGCCGCCGGGCTGCTGAGCGTAAAACCGTTGATGACGCGCTGTTCGAGGTAGATCTCCCCCCAGCGGGCGCGACTGATAGTGCCCTTCCACCAGGTGCCGAGAAGCGGGTTGGACACGTCACGGTAAGTGTCATCCACCGAATCCGCCCAGGCGTAGCCTCCCGAGACGTTGACTCCGAATGTGAAGCGCCAGGGCGAATTATCGGTCAACCGATATTGCCAGGTCCTCGCGGCGGCGATGACGGTGAGCTCGACGTAGGAGTCGATGCCGAGCGGATCGTCTTTGCCAACCTGGAAGATCCCCCATTCGAGCGTATCGCGAACGGGCTGAAATTGAGCGCCGGCGGCTTCGAATTCCCGTTGATAGGCAAGTGTTCCGAACGACAGTCGACCGTACTCGAGCCCGTTGTCGCCTAGGCCCCACTGTAAATGCGCTGCGATTGTGCCGAGCATACGATCCGGCACGGGCAGCGGCTCGCAGTCGCAATCGCGCTCGCGCGGTTGCGCTGTTCCTTTCCGGAGCAGATAGCGCCCGTCCAGAATGAGCTTGGTTCCAGGAAAATCCTCGGCGATGGTCCAGGTCGCCTCGGTGGCGGCCACGCCGACATAGTTGTCGTTGACGTCCCAGGCATCCGCACCGTTTGCCGTCGCTGCAAAGATGCCGAGCGCCGTGGCGCAGATCGTTCGCTTCAACTGTTGCTCCCCGAGCCGTTTCTGGTAAACCGGACTGTGCAGGCGAAGCCGCCTAGTGCGGCGGCATGCGCGCGGTAGTATAGCCTAGGCTCGAGCCGATGCGACCGAACAGCGGCACTCGAAGATGTCGTCTGCACATTGTTGCTTATGGGCATTCACCACAACTTGGCGCGAACGATCGGCATAGGTTCGATAGTTGAACGCGTGCATCACATGGCTCGCATACCCATCGACGTTACACGTCGGTATGATACGCAGCATTCCGGGTCGATCGTGAAGTTGTCGAGATGCTAAGCGCGCATCGATACCCTACAGTTTTTCTGATTTTGTCGATGATGCCAGCGCTGCGCGTTGTCGCTCAGGGTGCCGGACCCGATCCGGATCCGCAGGCGGATTTCGGGCTGCCGGCTACCGAGATCGAGGCGCATCTGGGGTCCAGTGAGCTTGCGCTCGATGACGCCGAGTTCAACGGAAGTTCCGGTTACGGAACTGAGCTCGACCTACATTTGTTGGACGATAAACTTCGCGTCCAGGCCGGCGGTGCCGATGTCGACATCAGGTATCGTTACTATGGAGCCGGGCGCGGGTTCTCCGATCTCGATCTCTTCGTAGAAATCCAGCAAGACGCACCGATTGTCTTCGGAACGGCGAGTTACCGCGTTTGGTCCGATCTCTACGTCGGCTTGGGACTGCTGCGCGGTGAAATTACCTCGCGGCTGCGTTTCGGACTGCCCGACGCGTTGTTGCCGCCAGAGTTTTACCGTCCTTGGATCCGCGACTCAGTCTCGACATGGGTGCGGTGACCATACCGATTCAATTTGACACGCGCGACCACGAACAGTTTCCGCATAGCGGCTGGCTGGTCGATGCCAAGGCAAGCTTCGATAGCGAACGAGCGGGCGGTGACTTCGATGCCGAGATCCTTTCAGTCAGTGTCAATCACTATTGGCCGATGCGCGAACGCGATGTGCTCGCGGTGCGGGCCTACACTCGTGCCTCGAGCGCCGATGCGGCATTTTTCTTGTTGAGCTCTTTCGGTGGCTCAAAGGATTTACGCGGCTATCCGGGCGGCCGCTACCGAGACCGGATGATGTATTCGCTGCAGGCCGAATACCGCTGGCAATTCAGGTAGCGTTTGGCGCTGACGGGCTTCGCCGGGTTTGGCGAAGTGGCGGAATCTTTCGGCGATTTCGGCGAGAACTATCTTCCTGCGGTCGATGTCGGTGTGCGTTTCGTCTTATCCGAAAAGCACCGCGTCGGCTTGGCCGTCGATGTCGGTGACGATGGCGGCGAGATCTCTATGGGTGTCGGGGAGGCGTTTTGACGGCGCATCGTTGTGACCGCAGGTCGTCGCGCTGCCTCGATCGGATTGCGAGGCGCCGCGCTAATTCCAATCAGCTTCGGCGTCTCGAAAGGAGGTCGGGGTCCGGCCGGTCCAGCGCTTGAACGCACGTGAGAAATTCGCTTGATCGGAGAAGCCGAGCAGGTAGGCGATTTGGCTCAAAGAGTAGCGTTGCTCGGTGACCAGCTCCTTTGCCAGAGAAAGGCGCGTTTCTTCGACAATCTGCCGGTAGCTGACGCCCTCGGCCTTGAGCTGGCGCTGCAGCGAGCTCACGCTGCGGTGTAGATTCGACGCAACCGTCTTCTGGCAAGTCGTTCCCGACGGCAACAGTGTGAGTAAGAGCTCCTTGACCTTGTCCTGAACGCGCTCGGGATTGAGCGTCGCGAGATATCGCTCGGCCAGCTTGTCGTTGTGGTGGGCCAGATCACGATTGCCGGCCGGCAGGGGGCGGCGCAGCGTCTCCAGGTCGAAATGAATTGCGTTCGCTTCCGCGGCGAAGCGCACGGGGCTGCGGAAGTAGTCGATGTATTGAGAGACGTGCCCGTTGTCGGCGTGATTAAACGTCACCGCCCGAGGCGCAAAATGATTCTCTGCCATCAGGCGGCATGTCTTCACGATAACAGCGAACGTTGCATCGACTGCCTCATCGGCCGGATCTATGTTCTCCGCTTCGAAGCCCAGCGTGAGTAGTACGTCATTGCCGTTCTCCAAGACTGATATGCATAGAGCGGAGTTGGCGATTTGCGCATAACGCTCGATTCGCCGCAGTCCATCGAGCAATGTGGGGCTTGCGAGCCACGACAGACCGAGCGCGTGCAGCGCGGGTGGTTTCAGTTTTTGTCCTGCAATGAGGCCGATACACGGGTCCCCGGTCTCCACACGCGCTACGTGCCAGAGACGGATCATTGCACGCATCGGATAGCGCGCGCCGGGCTTGAGCATTGCTTCGATGTCGATGCCGGCCTTGCGAAACAGCGTCCGCGGCTCACAGCCGTAGGTCTCCACGGCCTCTGCAATTGCCGAGGCGCTGGCGGCGAGCGTTGTCGGTTCGAAGAGCATCTCTCTAGAGCAGCGCCTAAATTTCAGTGCCGTAGCAGCGGTAGCGCCAAATTAGACGTAAACGTCAGTTGCTAGTCAATTCGTCCATGAGCAGCTCCGCGTACGCGCCGGGACTCGGTGGCGAACCGTCGAGCGCACGGATAGCGGTGCTGCGGCCGAGGTCAATATAGCGGTGCAGGTCCGCGCGACCAGCAAGGGACAGCGCGCGGGCGGCAGCGTCCACCGTCGCCGCTCCGGGCCCGTTCTCGCAGAGCTTCAGCAGGTACAGGAGCAACGCCGGCGAGTCTGTCGCCGCGGCATGCGTGCGCAGCAGCGCGTCGAAGACACCGAGGCTGAAAGCATCGAGCCTGCTGCCGTCGGCATCGATTCTATCGAGGAGCTCGTAATAGTGATCGCGGGCGCGGCCATGCTCGCTCAGCCGAAGCAACAGCGCAGCTTGCAGTACGCTGTCGACCTTCTCGAGCGGCCACGTTGTGAACGGCAGCATCTCCTCGCTCCGCGCGCAGTTGCTGTGGGTGCTCAAGAGCCGATTTCGATGGTATCGGCCCCGTGCCGCTTACACCAATGTACCGCGGCGACGATGACCTGATCCTTCGACAAATATCGCGCTAGCTCCAAGACATGGACGCGGCCATCGGAAAATGAAATGGCGATCCGGTCGGCCTCCGCAACAATGACGGCGCTGGGACGCAGCGCGGTTCGCATGGCATGGCGTAGGCCGGTCGAGCCCGAGGTCTCTGACTCGTTTATTTCCTGCATGACACGCTCCTTGGCAGTGAGTGTGCAGTGCAGATTAATTTGCGAACGAGCTCGAGTATTGTCCTAATGCGGCAGAGGATTGTCGCAACACGTTCATATCACGAGACGTGCCGAAACGCCGCTCAGTCGGGCGGTTACAGCAGCAAACGAGTAAGCCGCGATGTTCGCTGTGGACGCGCCCTTGTCGAATTCGTGCGCGGTCCAGGCGGCGGTGCCGACATGCCGCCCGAGCGTGATTAGAACATTCGACGGTCGAGGCACGATCGGGACGCGCGATGTTCAGCGTCGTCGCGCGCCGCCGGCCCCACGCGCCTGGAAGCTCTGGGCGCGTTGCGCGCCTTGCTGTCGCGCTCGGAAATCCCGTTCGAGCTGTGGCCGTGGCGCCGACTGCGGGTAACTACCCACGTTGCTGGGGCGTTGCGTGGGCCTCTGTATCGCTTGATCCCTGCCCGGCATCGTGGTGGCGGGCCGGTCGAGGTTGGTAGGCGGACGCCACTGCCCGTTGCTGCGTTGGTTCCAGCTGCCGTTGGCGTCACGCTGATAGATGTTACCGGTGCGGTCAGTCAAGACATCGTTGCGGGCGCCGACTGTCGGGCGCGCCTGGCGGTTGTCTGCCAGAGCCGGGCGGGCCGCAATTCTGTCCCGGTTCTCGGGCCGGTTGTACAGATTCGGGCGCGTCTCGGGCCGGCCGCGTCCGCCGAGATTGATGTTGTTGTTGATATTTACATTGATATTTGTCTTTCGATAGCCGCCGTAGACGACCGGCCGCGGATAGGGGCGATAGCCGCCGACGCCCCACCAGGGGCGGTAACCCCCGAACGTGAACCTGAACGGTCCGCTGGTCCAGGACACACCGACGCCCCAGCCCGTCCAGGGGTTGTAGGCGACATGGAACCCCCAGGTCGGATAGCGCGGATAGTAGTATGGCCCGTACCATGGTCGGTAATACCATCCGGTGCCGTACACGACCGTACCCCGATAGTAATAGCTGCCGTAATAGCCTGGTGTGTATCCGACGTAAACCACCTGCGGCGTTACTTCGTATACCTTGACGTAGGTGACGTTGTGGTGTGGATTCGATGCGGGAATTTGATAGATCGCATCTGGGACTTCGGTCGCCACGTCCCAGGGGCCGAGCGGGCTGTTGGAGCCATACCAGACACCGTCATCGCAGGCATAGTAGCGATTGGCATAGCGGAACACGGCCGCGGCCGTGTTCTGTGCGTATTCGACCGAGATCTCCTCAATCGGCGCGAAGTCGGGGTTGCCGTCGTATTCGACGCTGAACGAGCT
>JAHEEM010000075.1:8098-13633 GCA_024640695.1 Rhodospirillaceae bacterium
TCGTCACGGTTGATCGCGGCCGTCTGCGGGATCGAGTTCTCTAGCAAGGCGTCGCGTGCCTGGGGCGTGCCAGCAACCTGGCTCAGGACGTTTCCGTTGACGGAATCTTCGGGGACGTCGCTGAATGCTTCGGGCAGCTCGTCGTTCGGCACGTGCGACCAGCTCAAATCGCCGACGAGTCCCTCGCCGCGATACCAGCGACCGGATAGCAGCACATAGTAGCTCTGGGTCGACAATTCGAGAAACGCATCCGTGTCGGTATTGTCCATGTACAGAAGGTTCATGCCCTCCACGGGCGCCCAGGAGGGTTCGCCGTCGGAGACTACGAGCTCTGTCGGCTCGGTCGCAATGACGATTTTTACATCGGTCAAGTCTGCGTCGTCCTCGGCCGGCTCGACGAGCTCGGTGATGGCCGGCGGTGGCTGTGGCGCTGCAGACCATGGTCCGGTGACGGCCGAGGCTCGGTACCAGGCATTGCTACCGATGTAGAGATAATAGTCACGCTCATCCTCGACAATGAGGAAGGGCGTATTGACGACCCGCTTGAATGAGGTGCCTTCGAGATCCTGCAGCACGGGTTCGCCGTCGATGGAGACGAGAATGGCCGGTTCGGTGGACAGGAGAATTGCCGGCGGCTCGTGCTTGAGCTCCGCTTCGTCCACGCCAGCGGCTTCCGCATCGAGATCGGCGAGCAGTTGATCGACCGAGATCGTGAAGCTCGCGCCCTCGACTTCGGACTCGATGAATGCCGCCAGCGCTTCCCGGTCGGCGTCGGTTGCATCCGCGAACCGCACCTCACCGATATCGACATCGCGAACGACGCCAGTGCGGGTATCGCGATCGGTATCGATCCGGCCGGAGAGCCAGATTGCGCCGAAAACAGGAACGTCTCCGGCCCCTTCGCGTCGGATCGACACCGCTGCGCGTCCGTCTATTCTATTCCCAGTAAATTCCTCGACCTGGGGCTGATAGATCACGACGACCGAGCCATCGTCGGCGACCAGCTCTTGCGGCCAGCTGATTTCCTGAGCCTGCGTTGATGCTGCGATAACGAGCAGCGTCATCAGTGAGATTCGGGTTCGCAACGTCTCATCCTCTCGGGCTTGAAGGGGCATTCTACGTGATCGGGTTGGCCCGGTCGTGCAGGGCCAACTGTATCGTTACCGCCGAGCCCGTGTGAGCGCCGCCCAGTGAGGTTTCGGCATTGGTACGGTTGGGACTCGAGCCAGAGTTCGTCCCCTCGGGGCGCCCGTTAACGGACTCTAGCCGCAGAGTAATCTTTCGTATCGATCTTCTCGCAACCTGCCGCAGACGGGTTGCCTGACCTGACGTGCCGCCGGTCTGCCGTCGACGTAAGCGTCTCACCCGCGGCTCCGACACGCCCGTTGACGAGTCGACGCCGACTACCCGCACCGGCATACTGTGCGACTCCTGTTGCGCGTCGCTTTTGAAGGTCAGTCTGCCCGAAGCGCTGTTGGAGCTCGAGATGCCTCATGTATAAGACCGCTTCGACGGTTCTCAGTGCGCTGGCGGTGTCAGCGTTTTGCATCGCTGCGTAGGCCGCTGAGAGGCCGCGACTCATTTTGCAGATCACTGTCGACCAGCTGCGTGGTGACCTGCCGACCCGCTACTACGATCGTCTCTCGGAAAGCGGTTTCCGCTACCTTTGGGAGTCGGGTGTCGTTTACCGTAACGCGCATCATGCGCACGCCAATACCGAGACTATAGTCGGCCATGCGACACTCGCGACCGGCGCACATCCGTCCGGGCACGGTCTGGTGGGTAACCTCTGATTTGACCGCGAGACCGGCTTCACCACCTACAACGTGGAGGATCCGAATTATCGGCTCCTGACCCGGGGTGCCGGCGTCGATGCCGGTCTCGCGATCGATCCGACGCAGCGAGCCGCGCGTACCAATGGCCGCTCACCGGCGGCACTGCTCGTCACGACTTTCGCTGACGAGCTGCGTGCGAACTCGGGCGGGAGGGGCAAGGCCGTCGGCGTTTCGATCAAAGATCGCGGCGCGATCTCGATGGCCGGGCACTCCGGCACAGCTTACTGGTTCTCGAAGGCCAGCGGCGAATTTGTCACCAGCACTTACTATCACGAGCAGTATCCTGTTTGGGTCGATGCGTGGAATGAACGCGACCTCGCACAGCAGTATGCAGGCGCTGAATGGCGGTTGCTGCACGGTCAGGAGACCTATCTCTTCGGAGATTCCGACGACCGTCCGTGGGAGACGGATCTAGCCGGCTTCGGGCGTATTTTTCCGCACCGCTACGGCGACGGGCAGAGTCCCCACTACACCACGTGGTTGACGCTGAGCCCGGCAGGCGACGAGCTCGTGCTCGAGTTTGCGAAGGCCGCACTCCTCGGCGAGCAGCTCGGCAACGACGCGGTCACCGATTACCTGAGCGTGAGCTTCTCGGCGACGGATTACGTCGGCCACATATTCGGTCCGTCCAGCCTCGAGGCTGAGGACAATGTTCTGCGGCTCGACCTGACGCTGGCGGAGCTCTTCGCATTCGTCGACGCTGAGGTCGGGCTCGCTAATACGCTGATCGTACTCTCCGCCGATCACGGCGCTCCGGATACGCCGGGTTACTTGAACTCGCTCCGCATACCGGCCGGCTACGTAGAGCCGGATTCTTGGGATCGGGAAGCTGCTATCGAGCGTATCAAGCGCAGGTTCGATATCAGCGGCGAGATCATCGAGACCTACGAGCATCCGTACGTCTATTTCAGCGCCGCCATCAAGAACGACGAGCGAATCGATCAAGAGCAGTTGGAAGCGGCCGTCGTCGAAGAATTGGCGTCGTTCCCGAGCGTTTCACTCGCTGTATCGAGCTCGGCGCTGCGCCGCGGCGATTTGCCCGATACGGATCTCTACCGTGCGGTCGTACGCAACTTCCAGTCGAAACGCTCGGGCGACGTCTTCATCATCTTCGAGCCGAATTGGCTCATCAACGAGTTCGAAGGCCTCACAGTCGCCTCAATGCACGGCTCGCCGTGGCGCTACGATACTTATGTGCCGATCGTTTTCGCCGGTGCCGGCTTGATGGCCGATAAAATCGACCGAAGAGTGCATACCATCGACGTTGCGGCGACGCTTGCCGAATACATGTCGATCAAGCCGCCGTCCGGCTCGGTCGGCGAGCCGCTCCGGGAGGTCATCGAGCAGACGGAGTAGCAGGAGCCTTCGCGCAGGTTCGGTTGCTCATGGCCAAGGTCAGACAGCGATGTCAGAAGAGATCTCCGCCCGCCGCGTACACCCAATCGATGCGATGCGGTAACCTCCTATCCTGCCGGCGTCAGCCATCATCGAAATAGGCGCCAATATCATGGGTGCGAGACAACTAACGCGCTCTCAAATGCTCAGAGGCACGCTTTGGATAAGATGTGCCGCAGCGGCCTGCGTAAGCGCTAGTCTGATATTCGGCGGTTGCCAGACGTTAGAACTCCGCTTGCCCGCAGTCACGGAGTAGGCCACGGACCAACGCCTTCCCGGAAAAATAATCTGGCGAGCCCCGATCACCCATACGCCGGTCGAATCGAAGCGCTTCTTTGGCGAGTTATTCGACTGGGAATTCGAGGACCTCGGTATTTCGCTACGGACGGGTGGGAGCACGAGCTACACGTTGATTCGTCACGAAGGCAGGCTCATCGGCGGGATCGTAGATGCCAACGGCCTGAATAGACCTAATCCTAGTGAACTCTCCCAGTGGATTGTGGCGATGTCCGTCGACGACGTCGACGTCGCCGTTCGCGCCGTGGAAGCGAATGGCGGTCGCGTGCGGGCATCCCCCGTCGACGTCGCCGAACGTGGGCTATTGGCCCTGGTCGAGGACTCCCAGGGCGCGGCATTGGCATTGCTGCAGACGCGCGACGGCAATCCGCTCGACGGCGACACACCGGTGGGAGGAATCCTCTGGGATGAGCTTTGGACCGAGGACGCCGAGGGGGCAATAGCCTTCTACCGGGCAATCGCGCCTTACGATGCCGACGACCGAGCGACGGCTAGCGGTGCGAGCTACCGTTGCTTGACAGCAAATGGACGGCCGCGAGTCGGTATTCTGAAGAACCCTGCGCCGGGTCTGGCGCCGACCTGGGTGACTTACATTCGGACCGCTGACCCGCGCAGTATCACGACTGGGGTCGAGGCGTTGGGTGGTGAAATCTTAGCGCCTCCGCAGGAGCGTGATCTGGGCGGGCAAGTGGCGTTCATTGCGGACCCCTCGGGCGCGGGCATCGCAATACAGACGTTGTCAATCAATTGAACGACACGATATCGATCCGGAACCCGCAGCGATGAAATCCATCATTCGAGCTACCAAGCTACTCCTGACAATGGCGATCGCGATGACCTTGAACGGGTGCGAGCCCCCGGCTGTCTATGCCAGTGTGGGCGTGTTCAGCTATAGCGGGTACGGTTACGGCGGCGCGCGCGTTCGTACCAGCATGACGATGGGCGGACGAATCTACTAACCGGCCGACGAGAATTCCCAAAGTTTTTCGGCGCCGTTCGGATACGCTTGCGCGCAAGACCACTCGTACCACGTTGCATCCGCTTCTATTGTCGACGAGCTCGATATCGAAGTTCCGCTTGCGAGACCGCGCACGCACATTTGGCCAAAGTCGTACGACGATTTGTCGTATCGCATGCATATGGTTTGCGGCAACCGATGCTTTCGCGTTGTCTTCCCGTGTCGATTTTCGCCACGAGCGTAATCGAGTGTGCAGCGACGCTTGTCGGCCTGCCGCCATTGGCAAACGAAGCGTGGCTGTGCGCTACTTCTCGGCAGCAGCTTCGGAGCGAGCAGCAGCCGTTGAGATGCTGTTAGATTCGACGCGTCGATTTATTGCCAAACATGGGGCGGCGCATGAGCACTCGGATCTCCGGCGGAGGCTAGCGACCCTCATCCGTCAGCGCCGACGTGGATTGATCCCCATGAAAGCCATGGGATTGGAGAGACCCCGCGGCCGCCCATTCCCGGACCTGCCGCTCTGCGTGCTTCTGCTTTCCTAGGTCCAGGCCTGGGTCGCTGGATTGATAGACGGTACTCGACGGAAAGGCAAGAGCGGTTCCCGCTTCAGCGACGATCTCGATGATGCGTAAGATCAGGTCTTCCTGTACTTCGAGAAATTCGTATTGTTTAGTCGTCTGCACATAAGCATAGACGGAGACATTCAAAGCTGATGCGCCGAACCCGATCGCGCGTACCCGACCTATTTGGTTCGACACGCGTGGATGCTTGCGAAGCATCTGACGAATAGTTGCGAGCACATATCGGAGCTGGTCGGACGTTGTCTCGTAGCGCAGGCCAATGGTCTGGTTCATTAGTATTCCGTCGCGCCTCGTGAGGTTCACGACGTGCATGTTGGCGAACTCTCCGTTCGGTATCGTCGTGATCGATCGGTCGCGTCCGCGGATACGTGTCGAGCGCAAGCCGATTTCTTCGATCCTGCCCTTGGTCAGCAGGTCCTTGCCGTACAGGCAGTCATCACCGATTCGGACCGGGCTGTCCAAATAGATG
>JAHEEM010000278.1 GCA_024640695.1 Rhodospirillaceae bacterium
AGAATTGTTCAATCGTATAACACGAGATTCGGATGACAATTTTCGCAAGTTGTTCGGCGAAGAGTTCGCTGCTGCTTACGAAGAGCAAATGGCAAAGTTAACCAAAAGCATGTAGTTTGCGCGAAAGAAGGGGAAGAGATCATGGCGCCTAGTGCACGTGGAATTAGCACGGTTATAGCTATGGCGATACTGGGAGTGTTCGCCGGATGTGCCGGCGGACCGCCGGTGCTACCGCCAACGAGCGTCCATGTGACCGGGAGCGTGGCGGCAGCGGGTGACGTGAACCCTGACTCTGGAGGGCGCGCATCGCCGTTGGTGGTCAAGATTTTTCAATTGCGATCAACGGACAAGTTTGCGTCCGCCGGGTTCTTTCCCTTGTTCGATGAGGCGGAGTCCGCGCTCGGCGCCGATTTGATTGGCATCGACGAAGTGACGCTGGCTCCCGGTGAGTCCGTTCCGTATATGGCCGAGTTTAGCCCGCAGGCCCGTTACGTTGGCGTTATTGGTGCTTACCGGGATATCAATCAGGCAAGCTGGCGATCCGTGCTCGAGATGCCGGAGGCTGGCTCGGCCGCTGCCGCATTGATGATCAAGGCGGATCGCCTCGGGATCAGTGTGTCTGCCGGCCCATGAGCAGACGAACGAGATCTAGTTAATGTCACACCGAAGCAAAGTTGTTTGGTCCGAGGGCCTCTTCCTGCGCCCGCAGCATTTCCAGCAGCACGAGCGTCACGTGGAGCGGATCGTCGATCTACACAGCTCGGCCCTGCATGCCCATGGCTGGGGTTTTTCGGAGCTCCGCATAGACCGCGATTTGCTGAAGCTTGGCAAGCTCGCCATCAGTTCCGCACGAGGTATATTTCCGGACGGCACGGCTTTCAGCATGCCTGACGATGATAGCCTGCCGACGCCTATCGATATCGATGAGAACATCAGAGACCGGATTGTCTATCTGTGTGTGCCCGTTCGGCAGCCGGAAGCGCAGGAAATCGATCTAGCGGGGTCGCAAGATATTTTGACTCGTCGCGAGTGCCGCGAAATCGAAGTCCGCGACGTGACGAGCCAATCGGATGGGACCTCACCCATGCAAGTCGGGCCGCTCAAAACGCGCCTATTGCTCGCATCCGATCAACTCGGCGAGTATTCCCGAATCCCGATGGCTCACGTTGTCGAAGCCAAGGTGGATAAGCAGGTCGTGCTGCAGGATTCATACATTCCTTCCGTGTGTAATGTCCGCGCATCTTCGGTGCTCGATGGATTTCTGAAGGAGTTTTTGGGCATGTTGCACCAACGTGGCGAGGCGCTTGCGGGTCGCGTCGTGGCGACGGGTCGCGGTGGCGCTGCCGAAATCGCGGATTTCTTATTGCTGCAAGTCGTTAATCGTCTTCAGCCCTTGATCAAGCACCTCGTTGCCGAGGAGCAGCAGCATCCAGAAGACCTCTACCGCATTTGTCTCATGGCGGCCGGCGAGCTGGCGACATTTACGCATCCAAGTAAGCGGGTGCCGGATTGGCCGCCATACAAGCACGACGATTTGCGAGCGAGTTTCGCTCCCGTGATCGGTGCCATTCGCGAATCATTGAGCACCGTACTCGAGCAGACTGCCACTTCGATACCGCTTCAGCAAAAGAAGTTCGGTATTAGCGTCGCCGTTGTGCCCGACAGAAACCTGCTAAGCACCGCGAATTTTGTATTGGCGGTGAATGCTGACGTGCCAGCCGAAACGCTCAGGACGCGCTTCCCGGCGCAGGTCAAAATCGGCTCAGTAGAGAAGATTCGAGAACTCGTTAATGTGGCGCTGCCGGGCGTGAGGCTCGTTGCGCTAAATGTCGCGCCGAGACAAATTCCGTTTCACTCGGGCTTTGCCTATTTTCAGTTGGATCGAGCCAGTGAGATGTGGGCGCAGCTTTCAGTGTCCGGTGGTATAGCAATCCATGTGGCCGGCGAGTTCCCGGGGTTGCAGATGGAGCTATGGGCCATTAAGGAATAGAGTGAATTGCCGTGAGCAATAATGACGACTTCCCCGAGAATGACGGCGCTGACAAGACACTGTTGAGACCGCGACCCGGAGGTCGTCGCGCCTCTGGTCCAGCTATGCCGGCTCCTGAAAGCTACGCGCCAGATCACACTCAGTTGCAGCGCGCGTCGGTCGAGCCATCGGCACAGCGGCCGTCCGCCGCTGCGCCCGGGCAATCGCAGCCTATCGGGGCGGCGAGTTCGTTCGCGTCGGGTCGTCAGGTGTCGGTTCCTTCTATCGATGCGCTTGGCAGCGTCGGTGCGAGCAAGCTTGCTAGGGCGGCGGCACCGTTACTCGTGCTGACGTCACAGCTTCGCAGTTCGCCGAGTCATGCGGACATCAACACTTTGCACCGGCAAGTCATCGAACGCGTGCAAAAGTTCGAGGCGGAAGCGAGCGCCGGCGGTGTCATGCAGGAGCAGCTCGTACCGGCCCGGTATGCGCTCTGTGCGGCGCTCGATGAGGCAGTGTTGAGCACGCCTTGGGGAAGTCAGAGCATTTGGAGCACGCATTCGCTGTTGGCGACGTTTCATGGAGAAACTTGGGGCGGAGAAAAGTTCTTTCAGATTCTGGAGCGCATCCAACTCGATGCGGCGCGCAATCTCGATTTGTTGGAACTCATGTATCTTTGCCTAGCACTGGGCTTCGAGGGCAAGTACAAGATTCAGGAACGCGGCCAGGTACAGCTTGCGCACGTTCAGGAAGACCTCTACCGGCTCATCAGGCGGCAGCGCGGCGAATTTGAAAGGCAGCTTTCGCCCCACTGGCGCGGCATCGACGACCGGCGCAATGCATTAGTGCGGTTCGTGCCGCTTTGGGTCGTGGCTAGCTTGCTGGTCGCCGTCCTGCTCGGGAGCTTTCTTACGTTTCGAATCGGTCTTGCGAACGCGACGCAACCGATCGATGCCGCGCTGAGTGGCATAGGTCTTCCGGACCTGAGCCGCATGCAAGGCGTGAGTGTGCCAGCGGCGCAGCGTCTGAAGCCGCTGCTCGCCGGGCCCGAGGCGCAGGGTCTGCTCGATGCGACAGAACAAGGTAGCGTAACCATCGTCACGCTGCGCGGTGACAATCTCTTTTCTTCGGGCAGCACCGAAGTGAACGAGCAGTACATCTCCGTACTGCAGCAGATCGGCGAGGCGCTGAATCAGGTGTCAGGATCTGTCCACGTCATCGGGCATACGGACAACGTGCCCATTCGGTCGTTTCGATTTCAGAGCAACTGGGAGTTATCGCGAGAGCGTGCGATCGATGTGGCCGAGATTCTCAGCCAGTCGATGACGGTCCCAACGCGGCTGATCCCTCAGGGTGTTGCCGATACGCAGCCGCTCACCGGGAACGATACGGCGGCCGGGCGAGCGCTGAATCGCCGTGTTGAAATAGTGCACACGGCGCAGTCGGAGGCGCAATGATCGATCAATTGCGCAGTGTCTTTGCCGGTGCCGGCATATCAATCATTGGTCTGGTGCTGATTGCAGTATCCATTTGGTGGTTCGGTCCGTATGTCGGTTTCGGTTCGGTGCGTCCACTAGAGAGCGCGGCTGTGCGTGCTGCTGTCATCGTGCTGTTGTTTATTGCATGGGCAGTCTACAGGCTCATCAAGCGCCGTTCGGCGGCCAGAGCCGACGAGCAACTCGCGAGTGACCTTGTTGGGTCGAGCGAGGAGACGAGCGCCAAGGATGAGAATCGATCTACGGCGGAAGTCGCCGTCCTCAGGCAGCGGTTCGAAGATGCCATTGCGACACTGCGTGCAAGCTCGAAGAAGAAATCAAAGCTGAGTCTCTACGAGCTGCCTTGGTTCATCATCATCGGCCCACCGGGGGC
>JAHEEM010000279.1 GCA_024640695.1 Rhodospirillaceae bacterium
GCGTCGAGTTCGCGATCCTTACGCAGGGTGACGAAGCAAGCCTCGATCTGACGGCGGTGAGCGCTATCGATTTTGTCGCTCAGATATGCGCCTGCGGATGAGTCGATGACCAATTTCTCACGGCGAGAGTGATTCCGCTCTGCGACCAGGCGGTGATGCAGCACCGCGCGGCCAAGCAATACCCAGGGAAAATTCGTATCGGCGATGGGCCCGGCATGCAGCTCCGAGCCACCGAGCGGTGCGCCGAGCACCTTGACCTTGGCCAGCTGACCGGCGCCGAACAGCGCGCCGGCGGCGCCGACCACTGCGCCGATGGCGGCGGCGAGGCCGAGCGACGCGCCACCCGCGACCAGGTCCAGGCCGCTGCCGGCCACGGCACCCGAGGCGGCACCGGTCAGCGCTAGTTGAGTGCCGGAAAGTCCGAAGAGGCTGAAGATCCGCTCTGAGAACACGTCCTCGGCAAGTATTTCGGTGTCGGGCTCTTCCAGCTGCACGTGCGGGTGCTGATAAATCTCTTGTACGACGCGGCGTGCACGACGCTCGCGCTCTCGAATCGCGTCCTTGAGTTCACCGATAAGCCGTTCCATCAACGCGGGATTCACTCGGTCGCCATCGATGCGCGCTTTGCGCGTCAACGTCAGAGAATCCGCCAGCAGATCGGCGATTTCCGTCGCCGCGCGGTGTCGCCGCCGCTGGCGTTCGGCGTGCAGAATCTCCGTCGCCTGCTGCAGTGCCGGTGCCCAAGGTTCATGCAGTTCACCGAAGGCTCGGAGCAAATCGATCCGCTTGTTGAAGTCGGCGTGCAGCGCATCGAACACACGGACGATCGCAAAGAACTGATCCAGTGCACGTCGCCACTCCGCAACATGGTCGCCGCGGCCGATGAGATTAATCAGGGCCATGCGTGGCTGCCCGGTCCAGCGCAGGACCTCCATCTCCGCCTCGTATTCGCGGCCGTAAGGATGGGCGCCGTCCACGACGTAGAGGATGCCGGCGCCGGCCAGAATCGGCGTCAGCAGCTCGCATTCGTCGCGAAAGCGCAGGTCGGCGCGATGGGAGTCTACGAATTGCCGCAACAGTGCTGGACGGGCTTCGGCGCCGCGATCGTGGGCATCCAACCAGGCCAGCACTTCACGTGCACGCTGAAAGCCCGGGGTGTCGATCAACTCGTAAATGAGGTTGCCGTCCACGCGCAGCGGAAATGTGCGTGCCCGTGTGGTTGTGCCGGGATCGCTCGATATGGCGACAGAGTCGTCCTCGGCGAGCGTTGCCACGATGCTGCTCTTGCCTTTGTTGGGATGGCCGACGATGGCGAATTTCGGCACAGTACTCACGTGCCAGACTCGACATAGATCTGCGGGTCGCGCCGCGCGGCGATACTGCGATGCCACGTCTCGACATGGGCAGCCGCCAGCTCGGTACCCGGTTCCGGCACGGGGTGAATGACGATCGAGGCATCCGGTCCGAGGCGCTTGCGCAGGCGCGTCAGGGTATCCATGAATTCGAGCAGCGGGGGCTCGTAGGCGCGCACGAACACGACGACCTGGCGCGGCGCGCTCGCTACCAGCGAATCGATGACCGCGGCATCCTCGGCGAGTGATGCACCGCCGCCCGCGGTCAGTGGCTCTGCGGTGAGCTCCACGCCGAGCACGCTGCGGGCGCGTTCATGCGCTCGAGTCCTGTCGATCGCCTCGGACCAAATCAATGCAGCCGTTGGGGCGCCTGCGTCGAGTCGATGCCTTTGTTTCGGTGCGGCTTCGAATCGGTGCGGATCTTCGTCGACCAGCGCGGCCGTGGCGAGTGCCGGCGAGGCCATCCGGTCGATCAGTGCGGTAACCCGTGCGTCTTCCAGCAGCAATGCGCGTGTCGCCTCACGCAGACGTAAGCCGGCGAATATCCACAACGCGATGCGCGGCAGCAGCCCGTAAACGATCATGGATACCATGAGGAACGGCCACCAGCCCGTGTAGGATTCCGGCGCACCGAACGTGGCAGCCGAGCGTTCCAGGCGATAGAAACGCGATGCCTCGATCATCGCGGCATCGGGTACGGCCGTCGGCACGAGCTCGGCCCATGGCGTGACAATGACGTTGATCCATCGGGCCAGCTCATCGCCTGATAACTGCAGCGTGGTGCTCCAGCCGAAGGCGAGATCCGTGAACGTGACCAGGGCGAGCGCTGTAGCGAGCGCTGCGATGTTGAAAGCAATCGCTGCTCCCTGCGACCAATGCAACAATTGCCACTTTGAAAAGCGGCCGGCCGCCGCGCGGCCAATGTGCCACGCGAACAGCGCCTGCACGGATTCCGGCAGCTGCGATGCGGCGATGCGCCGGTAGACCGCCGCGACAACGGCGGCCGGATTGGCCTGAGCCAGGAAGCCCTGAACGATACGCAGGCCAGGTACATTGTTGGGCAGCAACAGCATCGTGATGGCAATGAGCAGGAGCTGCATCCCTACCAGCAGCGAAAAGACCGTGACTGCGTTGACAGGATAAGTGCCGTCGTAGCGCAACGCAGCAGCTGCGAGCCCCGCGCCCGCAAGGGCTCCCATAACGATGGTGGTGAACCCGATGAGATGCCGCCCGCGATCTAGGCTGGCGCCGGTCGAGCGTGGCGGCGCCATGACGTCCCACCATGCCCGCACGCGATTCAGCTCGGTCGAGGTGGCAAGCCCGCGTACGGCTTCGCGGTCCCGGCTAATGCGATCTGCGTACGGAGTCGCCCGATCCGCCTCTAGCCACAGCGGGATGTCGACAGCGTCTTCGAAAAGGGATCGGTCACCATGCATCGCGCAATCATAGAGTTGGCGGCGTTGACGGTCCATTGAACGCCCCTGCCGTCACGGCGGCGTCCTGGAGCGTTATGAGGTCGGTCGCGAGCAGGGCCATGAAATCGAGCGCTAGATCGGAATGGTCTTCGAGAATGTCAATGAAGGGTTCAACGTCGATCCTCAGCGCAACGCTCCTTCCTTGACTTCGGGCGTCATTCCACCGATCACCTCGGTACAGGGTCTCGTATATCCCGATTGCCCTGCCAGGATGGCTCGTAAATACTTTCTCCGACGGCGAGCGACAAGTCACCGAGCCGGAGACGATGAGGTAGAAGCTCTCAGCCGGCTCATCGATGGACCAAATTCTGTCACCGTCATCCCAGCTTGTCTCAACTACATGCTGCGCCAGCTCGCAAAGGGCATCCAAACAGCCAGTCGAAAATACGCGTGACCGACTCAATACCAGCACGCGCTCGACAAAGTTTATGCGATCGCCATACTCATGCGCTGCGATCAGAGGTATCGGCTCAAATGAAGCGAGCGCCCTCTGCTGGAGCTCCGAGGCAATCGATCGTGCGAGAAAGCCGACGTATTGCATCACTACGGGAAAGTGCTCCTCGCAGACATCGATCTGCGCATCCGCATCGAACTCGAGGGTCACGGTATCAGTCATAGCCAGCACTTCGAGAGGCTGCTCCGAGCGGCTTAGCGTCTCGATGAACCCAACGGCGGCGCCCGGCCGAGCCCGCCTGGCGGGACGCCCTTGCCGCCTGACTGCCACTTCGCCCTCTACGATCAGATAAACCGCTTCGCTTGAGTCATCAGCCGACTGCAGCGTCGTGCCCGCCGCGAAGAATCGTTCCTGCGTGTGCTGCGCAACCGCGGCTAGATGCGTCGGACTGAGGCCTTCCAACATGGGCAGGGACCGCAATAGCAGGACCCTATCCAGAGGCCCGACGAAAAGGGCCCTATCCAAGTGAAGCCCCACCGTGCCGATCGGCATCGAGCGCCGCGATCGCGGCCGCGATTATCGCGGCGTGCGAAGACGAATTGCTGCTTGCAGAG
>JAHEEM010000280.1 GCA_024640695.1 Rhodospirillaceae bacterium
GCACCAATCAGTTCCGGCGGCGCCTGTGGCAGCAGATTGATGGCCTCGCCGGCTTGATTCTTCAAGTGCTGCACCAAGGCTTCGATTTCGGCGCTGCTGTTCTCAGGTTCCGCGATCAAGTCGAAGCGCGCGGCCAGGAACGGAAGCCCGGGAACGAAGTCGAGCACCCGGAAGCGCTGCTCGCCCTGGCAAATCAAATGATGCATGCCACTGCGGGCCGTCAGGAAGCGAACGACCGATGCGACTGTGCCGATCGTGAACAGATCATCCGCACCCGGCCTATCGACACTTGCATCACGCTGCAACAGTATGCCGAGCTTGCGTTCGTTGGCGACGGCCTCTTTAGCCGCCGCGATCGACACCTCGCGGCCCAGTGAAATCTGGGTTACGGCACCGGGGAATAGAACAAGGTTCCTGACCGGCAGGATCAACAAGATATCGTCCGGCAGCTGCGCCTTTGGGCGCTCTGCGGGCATCGTCTCATTTTCGGGATTGTTGCTCACTTGTTCGCTCTCATGGCATCTCGCCGGTTACAGCTGACATGGGGTCTGGTTCCGGCGTATTCAAGCGATGGACGCGGCGGCAGCGACACGGGGCGCTGCGGTCACGACAGGGTCGTTGCGGTTGCCCGGCGGATGCGGCAAGTTTGCAGCGCCCGTGACTGGTGCCTTGCTATGATCGAGCCGTTTACGGTGAGGGGCAGACAATGGAGCGCGGCTGGCTCGAACGCTTGCAGGGCGGCGACGTCGTGCTCATTGACGGTGGCACCGGCAGTGAGCTGCGGCGCCGCGGCGTGCCGATGAGCCCGGAGGCCTGGAGCGGGCTGGCGGCCCGCGACAATGAATCAACGCTGCGGGCGATCCACGGGGACTACATCCGCGCCGGCGCCGACGTCATTACGACCAATACGTTCGGCACATCCCGCTTTGTCCTGCAGAGCGCAGGTCTTGAGGAGCAATTTGCGAGGCTGAACCGGCTCGCCGTGGGCGCGGCGCAAGCCGCGCGAGCTGATGTTGCGGATCGTCCGGTGGCCATCGCCGGCTCTATGTCGTGCTTGCCGCCGGGTTTCGACCCCGAGTCGTACCCGGCGCGGGCCGTCGAGCGTGCTGCCTACCGCGAGCTGGCCGCGCTTCTGGCCGATTGCGGGGTCGACATCATCGCGCTGGAGATGCTGCAGGATGTAGAGCACGGCAGCCTGGCGCTGTCGGCTGCGCTCGAGACCGGGCTGCCGGTCTGGCTCGGTGTGAGCGCGCGGCGTCGTGACAGCCGCCTGGTCGCCTACGATTACCCCGAGCGTCGGCTCGAACCAGTGCTCGAGGCTTTGATCGGCCTTGGACCGACCGTCGTCAACGTCATGCATACGCCGATCGACGCCGTCGGCGCCGCTTTGGATGCGGCCAAGCGGCATTGGCGTGGGCCGCTCGGCGTCTATCCCGAGCTCGGCTCCGACTGTGCGGCGGACGCGCCTACCCCGGAGGCGCTCGTAGAGTGCGCCTTGGAGTCCGTTGGCAGGGGCGCGCGGCTCATCGGTGGCTGCTGCGGCAGCGGGCCGGAGCACGTTGCCGCGCTGACCGAAGCGCGTGCCCGCCTGCTCGCGGCCCGCAACCCGAGCGCCTGAGCCGCAGGCCGAGGCTATAATGCACGTCGATATCCGGCTCGAGCTCAGGAGAGCGAACTGATGAAGAATTTCCTGCAGGCAGCCTTAGCTGTCACTTGCGGGTGCATGGCCGGGATCGCCCAGGCGCAGATCTCGGCGATGCCCGATGCGCCATTCAAGCTCGCAACGTACGCCAGTGGCGGCGGCGATCGTGTTGCGCTGTCGATTGATGGCTGGCTCGTCGATCTCGAGCGCGCCAACGCCTTCGTTACAGAAGCAGCAGGTGTTGCTGCGATGACGCTGCCGAGTGACATGAAGACGCTGATCGAGCAGTCCGGCACGACCAAGCCGCGGCTGTTTCAGATTGCCAACTACCTTAATGACAAGATCGAGGCGCTCGGCTTTGCCTTCCGGCCCGAGGATGTAACTTTGCGCGCGCCGATCAAATATCCCTGGAATCTGCTTGCGGCCGGTCAGAATTACCGCGCTCACGCGGTCGAGCTTGGTGGTTCCGGCAACATCGATCCGGACAGGGACGATCCTTTCCTATTCGCCAAATCGCCGCGCTCCACGATTACCGACCCCGGTGTGCCGTTCGTGATTCCTCGCGGCCGCGATACGATCGACTGGGAGGGTGAGTTCGCGATTGTCATGGCACGCGAAGCGAAAGACCTCACGCTAGACAACGCGATGGACTACGTGTTCGGTTTTACGATCGTCTACGATCTCAGCGACCGCGCGGCGCAAATACCGGGCGAGCAGGGCCGCTATCCGAATGACTGGTTTCCGGGCAAGAGCCTAGACCATGCCGCGCCGATGGGGCCATACATCGTGCCGAAGGAATTTTTGCCGAACTATGACCGGTTACGGGTAACGACCCGCGTCAACGGCCAGGTCATGCAGGACTCGGATACTTCTTATTTGATTCACGATGTCCCGCGCCTGCTGCGCTACGCGACCGGGATCATGACGCTGTGGCCCGGTGACGTCATTGCGACGGGCACGCCCGAGGGCGTGGGCCATGGCCGTACGCCGCGCGTGTATCTGAAGCCCGGTGATGTCGTCGAGATCGAGGTCGAAGGCATCGGCACGCTCGTCACACCGATACGCTGAGGAGCTCGAACTGAAAACTATGGTGATTATTTCATACCAGTTCGCCTGCCGCGCCGTATTGCTCGTTATCGCGATGCTGGGCTTCGTCATCGGCGCTGAGGCCCAGGTCGCAGACGACAGTGCTGGCGAAACCGAGGCTCTGCATGGGCTCAAGGCGGACGCCGTCGAGCGCGTCGCGGGGATTGCCAAGCTCACGCAGGAGATCAACGACAGCCTGTTTTCTTTTTCCGAGCTCGGCTTCCAGGAGTTCGAGACGCAACGCTATCTGACCGGGCTTCTGCGAGAGCACGGATTCGAAGTCGAGCAGGGCGTTGCCGGCATGCCGTCAGCCTGGTGGGCGACCTGGGGCTCGGGCAGGCCCGTCATCGCGCTCGGCTCCGATGTCGATGGAATCCCGAAGGCTTCGCAGCTGCCTGGCGTCGCCTATCGGCAGCCAATAGTCGAAGGTGCGCCAGGTCACGGTGAGGGCCACAACTCCGGTCAGGCCCTCAACGTTACGGCGGCGCTTGCGGTCAAGGCGATCATGGAACGCGAAAACCTGCCGGGCACGCTCGTGCTCTGGCCCGGTATCGCCGAGGAGTTGCTCGCAGCTAAAGCATGGTTTACGCGCGAACACCTCTTCGACGGCGTTGATGCAGTGCTGTTCACCCACGTCGGCGACAACCTCGGTGTGAGCTGGGGTCCTGCCCGCGGCACGGGGCTCGTGTCGGTGGAATACTCGTTCGCGGGTGTTGCAGCGCACGGAGCCGGCGATCCATGGCGCGGGCGCAGCGCGCTCGATGCGGTGGAGCTCATGAACGTCGCGTGGAACTTCCGCCGCGAGCATCTGAACCCGTTGCAACGTTCGCACTATGTGATCGTCGACGGCGGTGACCAACCCAACGTCGTGCCGTCGGCCGCGACCGTCTGGTATTTCATTCGTGAAATAACAGCCGACGGGATACGGGCAAACTTCGAGACGCTGCACCGCATCGCCGAAGGTGCGGCACTCATGACCGACACGAGCTTCCAGCGGCGTATCGTCGGTGCGGCCTGGCCGCGGCATTTCAACGAGCCGATCGCGCTCGCGATGGGCCGCAACATCGCGGCTGTCGGCTTGCCCGAGTGGTCGGAAGACGATCA
>JAHEEM010000076.1 GCA_024640695.1 Rhodospirillaceae bacterium
CGCACCCCATCGGCCCCGAGACAATCTGCGCAGAACCATTACTATCATCGCGCCAGCAACCGACGCTTATCAACGGCATGCTGCTTCGAACTGTCGGAATCGATGCCGCATGCCAGGAGAGCAACCGCTCCTCATTCAGCAGCTCGTCGTATTTGCTGGTTGCAGCGAGCAGCATCCCGACGACGCCGTCGATATTGCGGTCGGACGGGACGAGGCCCCGATATCCATGCCAAGTCGGCTGGCGAAAGACGAACGGATCGAGTCAGGCGCTAGTTGTTCGCTCTGGATGTCGCTCGAGCTGACCACTTCCTCGGTCAGTGTGCGCAGGTGCGCTTCATTAGGAAGATCTAAACCCAGCGATCCATTGCTTGCCGAGTAAGCGTCCCTGATCGCGGGAGACCTGGCCGGGCAGTCGCGAGAGAGACTTTTCGTCACAGGCAAGCAAACGCCACTCTCGTGCTGGCCAAAGGCACAACCCGCAATCTCGGCTCTAGGCGCAGAGATAATGATTCCTATGCGCGGCGCTGGCGGCTTTCGGCGGGTTGTCCGTGCCAAAAAATGCGATCGTGATCGGACCCGGAAGAGTCAGCGCGGCGGACGACCAGCGATTGCCAAAGAGATCCGAACGCTCATTCGAGAAATACAGGCCGCCAATGTCGCTTGGGACCGCTCAAGCTCGATGACCACGGCTTGGACTGAGTGCGCGATGCGCTTCAAACCAGCCACGTCGACGAGCGACACGAGCACGGGTAGGCGATCGAGCACCATCAAGCTCCAATACAAGCGGCTTCAGAAACGGATCAACGCGATGCATGTCGACAGGCACGACGGCGGCGGCGTTGCGGCATTCCTCGAAAACATGTCGAACCAGTGGCGCGAGGCGCAAGAATCGCTATCAACAGGAGGTCGGCCGACACCAGAACGCTGGCCAATCCTACATGGACGAGGGTATGCAGCTTCTCGGGCTCGCGCGTAACGCCAACGCCTGTTCCAGCGGCAGGAGCTGCGCCAATCAAGCCGCTCGCTCAGTTTCGTACGATCGAACCGCACATGGAAGAATGGCGAAGTGCCTGCGACCTTCCGCGAACCGTTTGATTTGATCGCGAAAAAAACTGCCAAACTCACCCCGCCCAGAGGCGCGGGATGCGGACAAGTCACCTCAATTGGAGGATTGGCTGGGGGAGAGGGATTCGAACCCCCGCTGGCGGAGTCAGAGTCCGCAGTCCTACCACTAGACGATCCCCCAGTCGCAGGGCCCCGAGCGTTAACGCTTCGAGTATTGGGTCGCGCGCCGTGCCTTGCGCAGGCCGACCTTTTTCCGCTCGACCGAGCGGGCATCGCGCGTTACGAAGCCTGCTCGTCGCAGCGGCTGCTTGAGCGCTTCGTCGTAATGTATAAGCGCCCGCGTGATGCCATGACGGATGGCACCCGCCTGCCCCGTCGTGCCGCCACCTTCGACGTTGACCTGAATGTCGAACCGGTCCTCTAGCTTAGCCAGCTGGAGCGGTTGCCGGACGATCATGCGCGCCGTTTCGCGCCCGAAGAAGGTGTCCAAAGTCCGGCCATTGACATTGATTTCACCACTGCCGGGCCGCAGGAACACGCGCGCCGCCGACGTCTTGCGCCGGCCAGTACCGTAATAAATTTCTTTAGCCATACTCTGTATTTAATGTTTCTTGAGGTGACCTAAAGCTCGAGTGGAAGCGGCTGTTGCGCCTGGTGCGGGTGGTCGGTCCCGCGCACGACACGCAGCTTGCTCAGCATCTGCCGGCCGAGGGGATTGCGCGGCAGCATACCTTTGACGGCCTGCTGCAGCACCCGCTCGGGTGCACGCTGCAGCAGCTGCTCGAGCGACTCCGATTTAAGGTTGCCCACATAGCCGGTATGCCGGTGATACATCTTGTCCTTGAGCTTGCGCCCGGTGACCCTGATCTTCTCGGCGTTAATCACGACGAGATAGTCGCCCACATCAGCGTGCGGCGTGTATTGAGGCTTGTGCTTCCCGCGCAGGCGCCGGGCGAGCTCGGTTGCGAGCCTGCCAAGGGTCTGTCCCTCGGCATCAACAAGGTACCAGTCGCGGCGGATTTCCGCCGCCTTGGGTGAAAATGTCTTCATTGGGTGTCCGACACGCGGCTGAGCCGCCGGCCAAAGAGGCGAAATCTTACGCGCCTGGACGGGTCCTGGCAAGGCGCAGAGACCCCAGAGCTGCGCGGGCCGCCAGCCCGTATAATTGCTGCTACCCCGTAACTTTGGCGCCCGCACGATGCGAATCATGGGTTTCCCCGACCGGCTGCTCTCAGCCGCCGACGAGGCGCTGCGCACACTAAGCGGCGCACACGGACCCGTGCGGCCTTCACCGAACGCGGACATACCCGAGACGAACCTCGACGCCACCGACCGCCGTGCAAGCGCTGCGCTCATGCGAGTCAACCACGCCGGCGAGATCGCGGCACAGGCGCTGTACAGCGGACAGGCGGTTTTAGCCCGCTCCGAGCAGACTCGAGAGCATTTATTGCAGGCCGGCCGCGAAGAGCAGGATCACCTGGCCTGGTGCAAGCAGCGGCTCGATGAGCTCGATGCACGACCCAGCCTTCTGGCGCCCGCCTGGTACGCGGGGGCATTCGCGCTCGGCCTGTTGGCCGGCGCAGCGGGCGATCGCGTCAGCCTCGGCTTCATCGCTGAGACTGAGCGACAGGTCGAGTCCCATATCCACGACCACCTGGCTCGCCTGCCGGCACGGGACCGAAAAAGCGCCGCGATTCTCGAGCGCATGGCCGCCGACGAGGCCCACCATGGCACCACTGCCCGACTCGCGGGCGGTATCGAACTGCCTCGGCCCGTGCGCACGCTGATGACGATCGGCGGCGAAGTTTTGAGGCGAGTCGCAGCCCAGGTGTGAAGCACGTCACAACCTGCACTACAAGTTGCTTGTCATGGCGCGGCAAATTGATTAAATACTGCATTACGTCAAACAGGAGTCTGGACCATGGATGAAGTCGTTCGCCCATTGAGTGATGTTCCCGCGATCAACCGCTTTCTGAGTTACTGCCGCGTGCGGACCATTCCCGCCAAGTCTGTGTTGATCCACGCCGGTGACTTGCCGGACGTGATGTACTACATCGTGGATGGCTCAGTTGAGGTCATGATCGAGGACGAGGACGGCAATGAGATGGTCCTGGCCTATCTCAACAAGGGCCAGTTCTTCGGCGAGATGGGTCTTTTCTATGAGCAGCCGACGCGAAGCGCCTGGGTGCGAACTCGCACCGAAAGTGAGATCGCTGAGATGCATTATCCGCGCTTTCGGCAGATCGCATCGGAAAGCCCTGGCCTGATCTTCGAGCTCGCCACGCAGCTTGCCACGCGCCTGGACAGAACTAACCGCAAGCTTGGAGATCTGGCATTCGTCGACGTCACTGGCAGAGTGGCTCACGCAATCATGGACCTGTGCAACGAGCCGGATGCGATGACGCATCCGCAGGGAATGCAGATCAAAGTGTCGCGGCAGGAGCTGTCGCGCCTCGTTGGTTGTTCCCGAGAGATGGCCGGGCGCGTGCTCAAGGTGCTCGAGGAACAGGGCTTGGTAAGCGCCAATGGCAAGACCATTGTCGTGTTCAATGCACGCCGCCAGGCGCCGAAACCGCGTCCTGAGTCGGCTTTACGCAGACCCGCGTAAAGCCTGCTCGGGCCTAGTTGAAGTCGCGCTGCGCCTTGATTCGATCATAGGCAGCGCGAATTTCACGCGTCTTCTGCTCTGCGTTCGCCCGCATGGACTCGGGCAATCCCCGCGACACGAGCTTGTCCGGGTGATGTTGACTCATTAAACGCCGGTAAGCGAGCTTGATGTCCTTCGTAGCTGCATCAGGCGCCACGCCCAGAACGCGATAGGCCTCTGCGAGGTCTAGCTCGCGATGGTCGATGCGCGACGCAGAGGCTTGCTGGGCACGCACCAGCGCCTCGATCTGAGCCAGCTCGACGCGCCCCATTCCGAGCTCGCGCGCGACACGCCAGAGCAGGTCGCGTTTCGCTCGATCGAGACCACCGCTCGCCACGAGCGCCTGCAGCTGAATCTCAACGAACGCCCGCACGAGCTCACGCCGCCCTCGAAACGCCGAGCCAAGCGCACTGACCGAGTCACCGAGTCGAAAATCGAGACTTTTGCCACGCGTAAAATACTCGATTGCGAGCGTGACCTGCTCCGGCGACAGCTCCATGCCGTGCATGATGCGCCGCGCCGCACGGATCTCCTCCTCCGAGACTCGGCCGTCCGACTTGGCGATATGCCCCATGACGCTGAACGTCGTGGCAAAAAACAGCTCGCGCGTCTTTGCCGAGGCCGCGCCGCGTCCGCCGCCAAGCCGCTCGACAACGCCCTGGTCGAACTGATGCCCAAGCACGAGGCCGAGAAACGAGCCGACCGGCCCTGCCGCGAGCAAGCCGAGCACGCCGCCGATCGCTTTACCGGCCCATTGCATGAATTCTGCCGCCGGATAGCCGGCTGCCAGGCAGCGACAGGCCGCCTGGGTATTGCTCGAAGTACCTGATAACCGTCATCATGCCATTCCTGGACGCTCGCCGGCTGCTGCTTGCTCGCAGCGAGCGTGCCGGAGTTCCAACTCACAAAGCGCTATTGCAAGTTATTATTCCAGCCGCAGCGCCCCCAAGCCAATGAGGACAAGATCGAGCATGAGTGTGCCGCAGATCCCGCCCGTTTTTGAATCGCATCTTAAGAGTCTCGCGCTCGTCGGCCGAGGTAAGGTGCGCGATATCTACCGAGTGGATGAGGCGCATCTACTCATTGTCGCCAGCGACCGCATCTCAGCGTTCGACGTCGTGCTGCCCGACCCGATACCCGGAAAAGGGATCGTGCTCACGGCGATATCGAATTTCTGGTTCGAGCGGCTCGCGATGATCGTGCCGAACCACCTCACGCAGATGCTACCAGCCGACGTCGTCAGCGAAGCGGACGATCGTGAACTCGTGAAGGATCGTGCGGTTGTCGTCCGCCAGCTTAAACCGCTGCCGGTAGAGGCCGTCGTTCGAGGCTACTTGATAGGCTCGGGATGGAAAGACTACTGCGCAACCGGCAGCGTCAGCGGCGTGGCTCTGCCGCCGGGACTCGAGCTCGCCGAGCAACTACGTGAACCGATTTTCACGCCCAGCACGAAAGCTGCCGCTGGAGCGCACGACGAGAACATTTCTTTCGACGACGTCACCAGCATGCTCGGGCAGGATCTCGCGCAGCGAATTCGCGATATTTCCCTGAGTCTGTATGCCGAAGCGAGGGCGCACGCGCGCGAGCGCGGCATCATCATTGCGGATACCAAGTTCGAATTTGGTCTCGATGATAACGGTGAGCTGATTTTGATCGACGAGGTGTTCACGCCCGACTCCTCCCGCTTTTGGCCGTTAGATAGTTATGCGCCCGGCTCGTCGCCGAAAAGCTTCGACAAACAGTACGTGCGCGACTACCTGGAGACTCTCGACTGGAACAAGCAGTCGCCAGGCCCTCGGCTGCCCGATGTCGTCATCGAGCGAACCTGCGAAAAATACTATGAAGCGCTCGAGCGCTTGACGGCCTGAGCAACAGCCGCCCTAAACGCGTCATGGAGCAGATCACCCAACGCGTCCAAGCCTGGCTCTGGCCGACGGAGATGCCGGCCACACCGATCAGACGCCTGCCCATCATCGGTGCGCGCTACGTCTTCGCCCTCCTGCGCGAGCTGTCTTCGGGCGAGCTGAGCCTACGCGCCATGGGGCTCGTCTACACAACAATGCTTTCGATCGTGCCGCTGCTCGCGCTGAGCTTCTCGGTGCTCAAAGGGTTCGGATATCACCGCCAGCTCGAGCCGCTGCTGCTGAGCTTTCTGCAGCCACTCGGGCCGCGCGCCGACGAGCTCGCAGCGAACGTCATCGAATTCGTCGACAACGTCAGCGGTTCGGCGCTCGCGGGTGTGAGTCTCTTCCTGCTGCTCTTTACGGCCTTGTCCATGGTGCAGAAGGTCGAAGACAGCTTCAACTTCGTCTGGCGAGTTGACCGGCCACGTAGCTTCGGGCGGCGCTTCAGCGAGTATCTGAGCGTGCTTCTCGTCGGCCCGATAATCATGACAATCGCGATGGGCCTGATGGCGACCGTGACGAGCACCGCAGCTGTCGAGCGCCTGCAGAATATCGCGCCGCTCGGCGGCCTGATCGTTACAGCCGGAGAGTTCATGCCCTACGTGCTCGTCGGCAGCGTGTTCAGCTTTCTGTACGCCTTCGTGCCGAACACGAGCGTGCATATTCGCAGCGCGCTTGCCGGCGGCCTGCTGGCTGGCGTGAGCTGGGCCGCGACCGGCAAGCTGTTTGCCGAGTTCGTTGCGGGCGCAACTCGCACGGATGCGATTTATTCCGGGTTTGCGATCGTCATCGTCGCCATGCTCTGGATGCACGTCTCCTGGTTAATACTCCTGCTGGGTGCCCAGTTCAGCTTCTACCACCAGAATCCGGACTATCTCGGTCTCGGCCGGCGGGTGAGCAGCGTTTCAAACGAGCTGCGCGAGCGCCTGGCAATAAGCGTGATGCTGCTTGTCGCGACCGACTTCGATCAACCCGGCCATGGCTGGCGCGAGCCCAGTCTGGCAGCAAAGATCGGCGTGCCGCGACACCAGGTCGAGTCCATCGTCGGCGCGCTCAGAGATTCCGATCTACTCGCGGAAACGACCGAGCAACGACTGGTTCCCGCGCGGGACCTGCGCCGAATCAAGCTGGCAGAGATTCTCGACGCCGTACGAGGTTCGCTTACGGAACAGCTGGCCGCTCCGCCGGTAGCGTGGAACGAAACCGTCGACGCGCTGAGTCTGCGCATCAAAGACTCGATTCTGGGCGCACTCGGCGAGCAGTCGCTCGCGGATCTCGTGGCTGAAGATGAGGCCCGGCAGGCGTAACTGACGAAGAGATCGACGACGGCGCCCACTGACGAAGGGCCACAGCTCCGCTGGACGCAGCGCAGCCGCGGGCAGTTGGCTTAGGAGCCGGCGATCGTCAACTCCTCGACGAGCACCGAGCCGCATTGAATCGTGCCGCGCCGGTCCGTGTCCGGGCCGATCGCCTCGATGCGACGAAAAAGCTCCCTGAGATTGCCCGCGATCGTGACCTCGTGCACGGGCGTGGTGATCTCGCCATTCTCGACCAGAAAACCTGCCGCGCCGCGGGAGTAATCTCCCGTCACCGTGTTGACACCCTGCCCAAGCAGCTCATTGACCAGAAACAAGCGCGGATGCGCCGCAAGCAAGTCCTGCAAACTGGACACCGTCGGTCGGACGATGAGGTTGTGCACGCCACCCGCATTCGCCGTGGTACTGAGCCCAAGCCGTCGCGCCGAGTAGCTGGATAATACGTAGCCCTGCAACAAACCGTGTGCGACGAGTTTACGCGGCCGCGTCGCGACACCGTCGTTGTCGTAAGGAGCGCTGCCGATCGCGCCAGGCAAGAGAGGCTCCTCGTCGATATCGACTATATCGGAGAAGACCTGCTCGCCACATGCATCCAGCAGGAACGAGGCCTTGCGATACTGAGCCGTGCCGCCTATCGAAGCCAGGAGGTGCCCGAAGAGCCCCTTGGCGAGATACGCCGGGTACAGGACCGGCACCTTGCAGGTTGCGAGCTGACGCGCACCGAGCCGTCGCAACGCACGCCGAGCGGCTTCCCTGCCAACCTCGGCAGGCGTATCCAGGCCGTGCCGATCTCGCGCCAGCGTAAACCAATAGTCCCGCTCGAGCGCACCATCTCGCTCTGCGATCACGCTGCAGCTAATCGAATGCGTGCTTGTCGCATACGCGCCCGCGAAGCCATGGCTATTAGCGTAGGCCTGGACGGCAGCTCCCGTGGATACCGTGGCACCTTCCGAGTTCTTGATCCTCGGGTCGAGAGTTCTCGCCGCATCCTCAGCCTGGAGCGCCAGTGACTCGGCCGCGGCAACGCCGAGGGCCCAAGGGTGATGAAGGTCCAGATCGGGGTAGTCGTATGCCATGAGCTCCGCTTCCGCCAGACCTGAATACGGATCGACGGCAGTGAAGCTCGCAATGCTCAGCGCCTTACGCACGGCCTCCTCGACCGATTCCGGGCTGAAATTGGCCGTGCTCGCGCTGCCTTTGCACTGTTTCTGATAGACGGTAATGGCCAGACCACGGTCGCGCTGTCGCTCCACCGACTCGAGTTCTCCAAGCCTCACGGTCACAGAGAGGCCTTCCTCGAAGCTGGCGCCTGCCTCGGCCTGATCGGCGCCGAGCCGCCGCGCCAGCTGGATAGCCTCTGCCGCAGTCTCCTTTAGCATCCGCCGAGCTTCAATTACGTCCATAAACAGGGTTCCGAGAAGATGAGTTGCGGATTCTACCTGCGTTACAATGTCCGGATGAAACCGCTCGTCGGCATCATCATGGGCTCGCAGTCCGATTGGGACACGATGCAGCACGCTGAAAAGACCTTGGCTCGGCTGGGTGTCGAGCACGAGATTCGCGTTGTCTCCGCACACCGGACGCCCGACTTGTTGTTCGAGTACGCGGAGAACGCGCAGCGGCGCGGCTTAGAGGTTCTGATCGCCGGCGCCGGCGGCGCAGCGCATCTTCCCGGAATGGCCGCAGCCAAGACGCCTTTGCCCGTGCTGGGGGTACCGATACAGTCGCGCGCGCTGAAGGGCATCGACTCACTGCTATCGATTGCGCAGATGCCGGCCGGGATACCCGTCGGCACGCTCGCCATCGGCAAGGCCGGCGCGATCAATGCCGCGCTGCTGGCCGCGGCGATACTCGCCAACAAGTATGCTGCGGTCGCGGAGGCCCTGAGCGACTATCGTGCGTCGCAGACGCAGGCGGTGCTCGACAACCCCGACCCGCGCCGCGATTAGGACGATAACCCGCTATGAAGGTGGGGATCATCGGCGCAGGCCAGCTCGGCCGTATGCTCGCGCTAGCCGGCTATCAGCTCGGCATTCATTCGACCTTCCTCGATCCGGATGCTGCCTCATCGGGCGGCCAAGTCGGGCCAGTCGTTGTCGGGGCTCTCGACGATCCGGCAAGCTTGCGTGAGCTTGCCGAGCAGGTCGATGTCGTTACCTTCGATATCGAAAACGTCTCCGTCGAGGTGCTCGCCGATGCGGCTGCGGCCGCTGCCATCTGGCCCCCACCGCACGCGCTCGCCGTGACCCAGGACAGGCTCAGCGAGAAGCAGTTGTTCGAGGCCATCGGCATACCGACGACTTCGTACGTGCCGGTTGCGGACGTGGCGGACCTCGCCCGTTGCGGCACCACTCTCGGCTGGCCCATTGTGCTCAAAGCGCGCACGCTAGGCTACGACGGCCGAGGTCAGCGAATCGTGCGCACGCCGGACGATCTGGAGCCGGCCTGGCGGAGCCTCGGCGGCGTGCCAGCGATCGCCGAAGGCTGGGTCGACTTCGATTGCGAACTGTCGCTAATCGCCGCGCGCGGCTCCAATGGCTCGACAGCGTTCTACCCACTCGCCGAGAACGTCCACAGCGACGGTATCCTGTTCTCCACGACAGCGCCGTACCTCGATGCCGCGCTACAGAGGATGGCCGAGGGCTACCTCGACGCGATACTGGATCAGTTTGGTTACCGCGGCGTGCTCACCGTCGAGTTCTTTCTGGCCGGTGGCCAGCTCATTGCCAACGAGCTCGCACCGCGCGTACACAATTCCGGACATTGGACGATAGAGGGTGCAGAAACGAGTCAGTTCGAGAATCATCTGCGCGCAGTCCTCGGCCTGCCGCTGGGCTCGACCGCTCCGACCGGGCACGCCTATATGATTAATCTGCTCGGCAGCATTCCCGGGCGCGAGCGGCTCCTGAGCATCCATGGCCTGCATCTGCACGATTACGGAAAAGCCCCGCGACCGCAGCGCAAGGTAGGCCACGGCACGATCGTAGCAGCCGATCGCAGCGCCTTGCTCGAACGGGCCGCTGCGCTGAGCGCAGCGGTGTCACAATTGTGACGGCAGCGCTCGAAACTCCTGCCAGTCTGTATTAGGCTTCCAACGTATGGATGAACCCACGCAAGGTCAGTTCTACTGCGAACTTTTCGGCCTGACCGAGCCGCCGTTCCGGCTCAGCCCCGATCCCCAGTTCCTGTTTGCCAGCAAGCAGCACGCTCGCGCCAAAGCCTATTTGGAATCGACGATATGGCTCGCCGACGGCTTCGTCATTCTGACCGGAGAGATCGGCTCGGGCAAAACCACGCTGATCGAATGTTTTCTCGACGAGCTGCCGGAAGATGTCGCGCTCGCCGTAATCTCTCAGACTCAGCTGTCGCCAATCGAGTTCCTTCAGTCGGTGCTCGTCGAGTTCGGCCTGGATCCGTTTCGAAAGGATAAAGTCGAGCTCCTGTCGATGATCAAGGATTTTCTCGTCGAGCAGTACAGCCAGGGAAAGAAGATTCTGCTCATCGTCGACGAAGCGCAGAACCTGTCGAAGAAAGTGCTCGAGGAGATTCGTCTGCTCTCCGGCATCGAGACCAAAAAAGAAAAGGTCCTGCGTATCATTCTCGCAGGGCAACCGGAGCTCAACGATGCGCTCGATTCGCCGCGCCTGCAGCAGCTCGTGCAGCGAGTCAGGCTGCGCTTCCATCTCGGCAGACTGTCGCGTGTAGAGACTCGGGAGTACGTCGAGCATCGCCTCAAAATAGCAGGCGCCGGCGAGCGCGAAATCTTTTCGACGGAGGCATTGAGGCTCGTTTTCGTGTACTCCGGCGGCGTACCGCGCCTCATCAATGTTCTCTGCGATACCGCCCTGCTGTGTGCATTCTCCGACGAGCAGCCGAGTGTCGACGAAAACACTATTCTCACAGCGGTCGAGGAGCTGCAGTGGGTGGAATATGAGCAGCGTGTTCTCGAGGGCGGCACCGGACGAACCGGCAAACACGAGCTCTCATCGGCTCCTTTGGCTAAGCTTGAGCTCTATAGGGGCGATGACCTCGCCGCAGATACCGCGCTGCGACCCGGACGACTCGTCATCGGAAGAACGTCCGATAACGATCTGCGCATCAGGAGCAAGTTCATCAGCCGCCACCACGCGCAGATCCTCACCGACCTGCAACAATCGACGATCGAGGATCTCAACAGCACCAACGGCATCTTTCTGCAGGGCAGGCGAATCATGCGCCATGCGCTCAAGGACGGTGACGTGATCAATCTCGGCGAGCATCAGATCGTCTACCACAACCTCAGAGGCGACAGCGGCAACACGGACGAGCACAGAAACATCGCGGAGCTCGCCGAGGAAGGCACCGACTCTCAGGCCTGATCCTGCAGGTCGAGCCGGCTCCGGCTGCGCCGGTAGTCGCGCCGCTTCAGCCAGAGGACGAGCCCGCCGACGAGGCTCATTGCACCGGCCACTCCAAGGATCTCAGGCCAGTACCAGCGCTCGATATAGATGCTGCCAAGCCCCACGATGATGCCCAGCACCACGTAAGAATAGGGCAGAAACTCGTAAACAGGTCTTGCTAGCCACATGTTTCAGCTCCGTCTGCAGGCAGGAATCGGGCTCGCCGGTGCCGAAGAACCTAATTCAAGCAGCCGCGGCGCGGCCCGCAACGCGCCTGCGGAACCGCAGCGCACGGATTACAGTCAGCCCCTACGCCCACCGAATAACCGCAGAACCCGCTCAATCAACGAGCTACGGTGCAGCCCGTCAACCGCCAGATCGGGCTCGTCGGGGCGAGCGACTTTAAACCACTCCGCCGATGGGTCGAATAACTGCTTGGGCAGTACGGCGTTGCTCTGTGTGCTGTCGGGATTCATGGTCGCTCCATAGAGTTTGCTCCATGCTACTGCCATGGGCGCACAACGCCAGGAAATGAATCACAGCGATTCAGCGAAACACTTAACTTAACGGTGCGACGTTCGCTGCGGTCAGGCCTGCGTGCCACCCACCGTGAGCATGTCGATCTTCAAGGTCGGTTGACCAACCCCGACCGGAACCGACTGGCCGTCTTTGCCGCAAACACCGACACCGGCGTCGAGCTCAAGATCGGACCCAACCATCGAAACGCGAGTGAGCACCTCCGCACCGCTGCCGATCAACATCGCCCCTTTGACGGGCGTAGTGATCTTGCCGTGCTCTATCAGATAAGCCTCACTGGCGGAGAAGACGAACTTCCCCGAGGTTATATCAACTTGACCGCCACCGAAGTTCGGCGCGTATATGCCCTTCTCAACCGAGGCGATAATCTCCTCGGGGTCGAATTTTCCGGCCAGCATGTAGGTATTCGTCATACGCGGCATGGGTGCGTGAGCAAATGACTCGCGCCTGCCGTTGCCTGTCGACTGAGTCTTCATCAGGCTGGCGTTGAGCTTGTCCTGCATGTAGCCGCGCAGCACACCGTTTTCGATCAACGTCGTGCAGTTCGTGGGCGTGCCCTCATCGTCGACGTTGAGCGATCCCCGGCGACCCGGCAAGGTGCCGTCGTCGACAACGGTGCATTGCGCGGTTGCGACGCGCTCACCAATCCGGTTGGAGAAAATCGATGTCTTTTTTCGATTGAAATCGCCTTCGAGGCCGTGGCCAATGGCCTCATGCAGCAGTATGCCGGGCCAGCCGTGCCCCAACACGACAGGCATCGCTCCCGCCGGAGCAGGCACGGCCTCCATGTTGACCGCAGCCTGCCGCACCGCCTCGCGCGCAATCGCGCTGAGACGCGCCGGCTCGACAACCAAGCTCAGGTCGCCGCGTCCGCCGCCGCCCGCGTAACCTTGCTCACGCCGCTTGCCGCTTTCCATGATGACCGAGACGTTCAGACGCACGAGCGGTCGAATATCCGCGGCGAGCGAGCCATCAGAACCATACACGAGGATCATGTCCTGAACCGCCGCGAGACTCGCGATGACCTGGATGATGCGCTCGTCGAGCGCCCGAGTCTGGCGGTCGACTTCCGTGAGCAGGGCGATCTTATCGGCATCGGCCAGACTCGACGACGGGTCGACGGCGGGATAGAGGTTACGCCCGCCGGCTTTCTGAAGAACCTTGGTGTGCCCGCTGCCGTCCGCCCGGCTGATACCACGCGCAGCGTCGACCGCATCGGCGAGCGCCACCGCATCGAGCTGATCGGAGTAGGCGAAACCCGTCTTCTCACCCGAGACCGCCCGCACGCCAACACCTTGATCGACGCTATACACGCCGTCTTTGACAATGCCATCCTCAACGGTCCAGCTCTCGTACCGCGTGCACTGAAAGTACAGATCCGCATAGTCGAGCTGCCGCGACATGAGCCGGCCTAGCGCGGCATCTAGCTCAGCCAGCCCGAAGCCTGCGGGCGTGAGCATCTGCCGCTCGACGAGCTCCAGGGCGTCGACCGGCAGTGCGGTCGGTGTGTCTAAGTTAATTGCCATACTCCGATAATGTGTTCCCTGGCGCGGTGCTCGTATTAGCCGGGCTTGCGCCGATGCGCCAGTGCCGGAAAGCGCTGCCGCAAGACTTCCAAGCCCATGATATCGAGTTCGGCGACGACGACGCCAGGACCAGCTGGTCGCTCGGCCAACA